>RECL01000321.1 GCA_007694025.1 Spirochaetaceae bacterium | reverse complement strand
CGTTATTATGCTCGGTGATGATCCGGTCGTTCGCCGACGAGCAAACGCGACGAGTCTTCGCCAGAGAACGCGTGCGTGCGTTTGGCTCTGAACTCCAGCGCTCAGCGTGGAAGAAGCTTGCCGCGCTCCACGCAGCCGGCTCGCTCCAGGACCTCCGGGTCCCACCGGGTAATCGACTGGAGAAACTGACCGGTCGGCGAGAGGGTCAGCACAGTATCCGGATCAACGAACAGTGGCGGATTTGCTTCGAGTGGAGAGCCGGCAACGCCTATGCAGTGGAGATAGCCGATTACCATTAGGGAGACAGGTATGGGTGGAAAGAAAGTGGAACCGGTGCACCCAGGCGCGATACTGATGGAGGAATTCCTGGAGCCGATGGGCATCAGTCAGTATCGCCTTTCGAAGGACATTGGCGTGCCGGCGCGCCGTATCAACGAAATCGTGCACGGAAAGCGCGCGATCAGCCCGGACACTGCGCTGCGGTTGGCCCGGTTCTTCGGAATGAGCGAGACATTCTGGTCGAACCTTCAGTCTCACTACGACCTGGAGGTTCAGCGCGACGCTCTGGGTGAACGACTGGAGAGAGAGGTCACGGTCTACGCGGGACGGGCATAGAGGACCTTCCGCTCCCTCCGATGAGGGTCATCGGATAGCGGCGCGGCGCGCCGGGGTCGTCACGGTGCGGTGCACTACGCGTAGATGATCTCTCGGATGTCGTCTGCGGCGAGCTGGACGGTCCGCGCATCGACGATGCGGTGCAGGAGCCGGTGGCCGCGGTAGCCGTCGACCGCGTTCGTGAACAGGAATCGCTTCTCCAGCACGTAGGGCCCCGGCCAGACGAGCGGCGCGATCGGTTCGCGATTGTGCCGCTCGACCGCAGCGCGGATCTGGCTGCGAATGAGTTCGTGCGCCTTTCCGGCGGCGAGCGAGATCGCCGCCGACCGGGAGAGCCCCTGCTTCACCGCGGCCGTTGTAATCCCCGGGATGAGATCGGACGCCTCGCGGCACGCCGCATCGTCACCGGAGAGGAAGATCGTCGGCACGCCGAAGGAGCCCGAGAAAAGCGCCCACTGCGCCGTCTCCCCGATCTCGGTGCCGTTCAGCGAGTAGTGTTCGATCGTGGCGCTGCTCTGCGTGTGGTTCATCGTGCCGTCGGCAACGCCGCAGCGGGCGTGTTGGCCCACCAGGCAGGTCGCGTCGCAGCCGGGGAGGATCTTCGCGCACTCGGCGGCGAGCGCGATCGGGCGGCCGTGCATGAGCCGCGCCTGCGGGTGGAGACTCTCAAAGTGGATCGCCCCGGGTCCGTGCCCGTCGATCACCAGAATCTCCTCGACTCCGGAGTCCAGGAGTCCCTCCACCGCGGCGTTCACCTCCGCGGTGACGATGCGCCGCGCGGCTTCGTAGTACCGGCCGGTCGCGTGCCCCTGGTCCTCGAAGCTCGTCACTCCTGCGGCACCTTCCATGTCGGTCATCATCACCACGCGCCTGACTGCCATGCTCACCTTCCTCTTCGGTTGCCGGTCAGCCCGGCCAGTGATCCCAGAATCGAGCGCGACCCGCCGGGCTGACGAGCGCGCCGACGTCGGCGCGAGTGCCGGCTGATCCAAGGATCCGCTCAGCCTCGCGGGCCGCTTCGATGAACGCGTGCACCTTCGGCGCGGTCTCGGGATCGCACATCGATGCCTCGATGTAGGTGAACACCGCGGAAGCGCCGTCGGCGACCGCCTGGAACACCCAGTCTCGCACGGCCTGTACGTCAAGGTTCGTGTAGTGGAAGCTGCCAAGGCGCCACCCGAACGGGACGCGGCAGCGCTCCCGGATGATCGCCGGGTTCAGCTTCGCGGAGATCGACGGGTCGAAGTACCACAGCCCGGCCTCTTCCAGGAACGGAAGCTGATCGGCACGGAGGTCCTCCACGTGCGCGTTGCGCTTTCCGTCGGTCACCCCCTGGAAGTAGCGGTCCCAGAACGGAAGGACCAGCTCGCGGTAGCGGTCGGGAGGCACCATGCTCGCGATGTCGTCGCACATGTGGCCGGTGTCGCGGATGGCCGGTACGCCGGTCAACCGGCGCCGGGCGCGGTGGAAGTCGACGACGCTTTCGGTCGCGAGCCGCAGGAACTCGGCGGTGCGTTCCGGGTCGTCCATGAGGTCGTAGAAGATCGAATCGCCGCGCAGCTCATACGCGGTGGTGAGCGGTCCCTCCAGACCGAAGTTGAGACCGATCTCCTTTCCGGGGAACGCCTTGCGTAGCGCCTCCCGGTAGGCGATGTAGCGCGGAAACTCGCCCGCCGCTGGCCAGTCGACCGGTTCGCGGAGCGCCCGGATCCCCTCATCAAGCGAGCCGTAGATGTGCGTGTGCGCGACCTCGCCGATCTCCGGGAAGAGGAGTTCGCTTCCCAGGCAGCTCACGTGGCCGTAGCTGATCGCGGGGGTGTGGATCGCAGGGTCGGGTACCGCGCTCTCGTCGGGGAAGATCTCGCGAAACCTGGGCAGTCCGCGGTGGTAGACGTCGATCGCCACCTCCGGGTTCAGGTTGTACTCCCTCCCGATCGGCACGCCTGTCACGCCTAACAGCGCGTAGATGGTCGATCCGACGTACCAGCGGAACCCGGCCTCCTGCCTGACCGTCGCGTAGTCCGGCAAGAGTGCCATATCGGTCTACTCGGATCGCCGCGGACGCGGGTTCTGGCGGTGGCACTCCTCCATCACGGCGATCTGGCGGCGGACCTCCGCGACGGTCACCGCCAGTGGCGCGCCGTCGGTCATCGTCCGGTAGAGCGCGGCGTAATACGCCTCCACACGGTAATCGAAGCTGAGTTCTTCCGCGGTCGACGTCCACTCGTCGGTGTGCCACGTGAGCTGTTCGCTGCAGTACTTCCGTCCGGCGAGCGGTTCACGGACGAGTGCCTGCGGCGGCGCCTCCTCCGGTTTGAAGTACTTCCACTCCAGGTGGGCATGATCGCCGGTCAGTCCGCCCTGCGATCCGTACACCTGATAGACGTACGGAGCGTACGCGGCGCACGAGGAGATCTCGATATCGACGGTCGGGTGGTCGCGACGGCTCAGGAGAATCTTCACGTGGTCCTCGGCGTCTCCGTAGACGTTCACGCCGTCCATCCGGCACCAGACATCCGGGTCGGCGTCTCCAAAGAGCTGAAGCGCCTGGTCTACCGGATGCGGCCCGGTGTTATAGAGGTTCCCTCCCGTGTGGCTTTGCAGCGTCTGCCAGTCCCACCGGCGGGCGAAGCCGTTGAACGCGACCTTGATCATCACCGGCCGCCCGAGGACGCCCGAGTCGATCACCTCTTTGAGCTTGATGAAGGTTGGCGCGAAGCGCGATTGCTGAAACACCGCGAAGAACACGTCTGCCTTCTTCGCGGCTTCCGACAGCCGATCCACCTCCGCCGCTGTACGCGCGAGCGGCTTTTCCGACAGAAGGTTGTGCCCCGCGGCGATTATGTCGAGGCTCACCGGCACGTGCTGGTGACTCATGGAGGCGTTGACTACCAGGTCCAGATCGCGCTCTTCCAGGAGCTTGCGGTAGTCGGTGTAGACCCGGCATCCGGTCTCCCGGCGCGACTCTTCGCACCGCTCGACGATCGGGTCGCAGACGGCCGCCACCTCGAACCGGTCGGGGAGACGCTCGATCAGGCACTTCGCGTGAATGTTGCGCCCACTGCGTCCCTGGCCGATGATCCCGACTCGAATCTTCTTCATTGCTGATCTCCTGGAAGCCGAGCTACACCGGCTCGGCCCGGCCGCTCTGGTACGAGCGCTCGCCCGCATCGAGCATCGCCATGATCTCTATCGTGTCGTCGAGCGCTACCGGAGGCGTGCCGGTCCGGAAGAACGCGGCCACCTGCGACACCAGCGCGCCGTAGAAGGCCGATCCCGAGGTGACATCGAAGCGCACCTCCGCTCCCGCGGCGTCGCGGGCGGTACCCCCGTAGCTCTTCGATGTGAACTGCGCGCGTGCGCGTCGGCCGTCGGCGAACTCCGCTACGGCGACGACCTCGCCGTTCTCCTCGGCGGCGTGCACGCTCTTCGCGCCGCGGCCAAGGAGCCGGTTCAGCATCTCAAAGACGTGGACGCCGTACCAGACGATCGAACTCCCTGCCGGCGCCTTGCCGAGTGGCCCCCACGCGGTTGCCTCGTGCGGCGAGCGCATCCGGTTGGCCGCCTCAAGCATCTCCGCTGCGAACCGCAGCGGCGAGCACGAGAACCAGTTCGTGCCGTTCTTCGCTGCGACCTCGACCATGGCCCGGCCGTTCGCGATCGTGTCGGCGAGCGGTTTGTCCACGAAGACCGGCTTGCCCAGACCGGCGCATCTGCGGAAGTACTCCAGGTGGAGCGACGGGTCGTTGATCTCCACCATCACCGCGTCGCAGTCGCCAATCGCGCGGTCGAAGTCGTCGGTGACCTCGACTCCCATTCCTTCGAGCGTTCGCGTCCGCTCGGCGATCCCTGCGGCGTCCTGGAACGGCGTCACGAACGCCAGGCAGCGCGTCGGTCGCAGACCGTTCGCCGGCATCCGGCGCGAAAACTGTTCGGTGTGGCTGGTGTCGAGTCCGATCAGGGCAACTCTGATGTCGGTGTCCATAGTCAGCTCCGAGTGGCGGGATCGTTCGATTGGATTATAGACGGAAGTTGTGCCAACCCGCAACCTCAACCGGGTTGACGGTAGCCGGGTTGCGACGTAAGGTAGTGCGGTTCGGGGAGGGCCGGCCATGGCTGACATCGCGCGCTGGGCACAGACGATCAAGGGTTCGATCGGGAAGGTCATCTACGGCAAAGACGAAGTCGTAGAGAAGCTGCTGGTGGCGCTGCTCTGCCGCGGGCACGTGCTTCTTGAGGATGTCCCGGGAGTTGGCAAGACGATACTCGCGCGCGCCATTTCAGCGTCGCTCGGCGGAGAGATGCAGCGGGTTCAGTGCACGCCCGATCTCCTTCCAGCGGATGTCATCGGCGTCTCAATCTACAATCAGCAGACCGGCGAGTTCGAGTTCCGCCAGGGACCTGTGATCACGAACCTCCTGCTCGTGGATGAGATCAACCGGGCAACGCCACGGACCCAGTCGGCCCTGCTGGAGGCGATGGAGGAGCGGACGGTCACCGTGGATGGCAACACGATGCAGCTGCCGCGCCCCTTCTTCATGCTTGCTACCGAAAACCCGGTGGAGTTTGAGGGTACCTTCCCGCTGCCGGAAGCACAGAAGGACCGGTTCTTCCTGTCGACCCGGATGGGCTACCCGGTGGTTGAGGCGGAGAAGGAGATCATGGACTCCCAACGCCGCATGACCCACCCGGTCGCGGACCTCGAGGCGATCACCACCTCCGAGGAGATCGTCGCGCTCCAGGCCAAGGTGAACTCTGTAGAGGTCGCTCCTGAGCTGCGTCAGTACATCCTCGACCTGGTCGAGGCAACGCGCAATGACGCGCGGCTCAAGCTCGGCGCATCGCCCCGGGCGTCGATGGCGCTCTACAAAGGTTCGCAGGCGCTCGCCGCCCTCCGGGGAAGGAGCAGCGTGGATGTCGACGACATTCGGGAGCTCGTTCCGCCGGTCCTCTGGAAGCGCATCAGCGTCAGGTCCGAACACCTTTTGAAGGGGCTGACCGAGGAGAAGGTCATCGACGAGATTCTGGAGCGTACCACGCTTCCCGAGGAAAAGGTCGAGGCATGAAGCTCGGGAAGAAGATCCTGGCAGCACTGCCGAAGGCGCTTGCCCTCGTGCCGCTCCTGTTCTTCTTTCTCTACACGCCGGCGTCGTTTGTTCGCTACATCGCCGCGCTGCTGATCCTGCTCTTCGTCCTGGCGCTGATCTACGCGCGCATCCTGCCTCGCGCGGTTGTCGTCACCCGCGTCAACGACGTGGAGCGCGGGATCAAGCTTCAGGACATTGAACTGCGCCTGCGGATCCGCAATCGCTCGATCCTTCCAATCCCGTACTTCACGCTGGCCGACGCGCACGGACCGCTCTACACCCGCTCGGACAGCTGGCTCGTGAACCTTGGGCCGTTCGAGGTGCGGGAGATCTCCTACACGGTACAGGGACAGAGCCGGGGGGAGTTTGCGCTCGGACCGGTGACGGTCCAGGGAAGCGGCCCGTTCGGGCTCTACACATGGCAGAAGCGAATCGACCTTCCGGGTACGGTAGTCGTGTACCCGACTATCCACCGGTTGGATCTGGTGTACCGTCAGGGGCTCCCGTCGGGTAACCTGCGGATCGATGACAAGATGTACGAAGACGTGACGCAGTTCCGCTCGCTCAGGGAGTACGTCGCCGGCGACGACATGAAGCGGATCAACTGGAAGGCGTCCGCAAAGACCGACAAGCTGTTCACCATGGAGTTCGACTCCACGCTCTACTTCCCGGTTCTGGTGATCCTGAACTTCTGCAGGGACGACTATCCGGCCCGTCAGCGCGAGTCGCTGATGGAGCGCGCCGCGGAGCTGGCCGCATCGGTTCCGTTCTTCTATACGCAGCTCAAGCAGGAGATTGGGTTCATATCGACCGGTAACCTGCCGGGAGCGTCCGGGTACGCCACCGCACCGATCAAGGCAGGCTACGGTCACGCCCAGGGTATCCTGGAGCTGATCTCCAAGATCGCGTCGGTCGAGGGGCACGCGGACTTCAACGCCATGTTCTACGAGTCCGGCGTCGGCGTGCCAATGGGCACGAAGGTGATCGTAGTATCGCCTCCGTTCAATCAGAGCCAGGCTGACGTTCTCATCGCCGCGAAGCGCAGAGGGATGAACCTGCTGGTGCTGCAGATCGAATCGCAGGTGGAGAAGGTGGTGGACGAGTACTTCGCGGGGGCACTCAACGTGGTGTCGATAGGCCGGCTGGGAGGAGAGACCATCTATGGTTGACCTCCGGCTGAAACAGTACACGGGCACCGTTCATCCCTTCCTGGCGGTCTACCTGCCCTTCGCGTTCATTTCGGTGGTCTTCGTGATCCTGATCGGCGACACGCTCGCGCAGCGAAACGTGACGCTGTTTCCGCCGTTCTTTCCGCTCATCCTGCTCCTTGCGGGTCTGGCGGAGACGATCGTCGGGAACCTTCTCCGCCAGGAACGGATCTCCGGGCTTGCCCCCCGGTTGCGCGAGTTGGTGTTCGTCCTTCTGCTTTCCTTCGGCCTCATCCTGCTCTTCTTTGGTGATCTGACTTCCGGGGACATCAACCTTGCTCGCGCCAACATCTGGCTGTCGCTGATCGTGGTCGCTGCCCAGTGGCTCTTTTCGCTGCAGATCCACACAAAGTTGCGAGATCGCGAGCTCTTCCTCAGCTTCTTCGAGGCTAAGGAGCCGCGCGTCTTCCAGGATGTGTACGCAACGCATAACCACGAAGGTGGCAAGGCGCTCGAAGGGCTTGCGGGCGTCCGGAAGCTCGTGGTGACGTATCTTGCCATCGGGTTCGCGGTCCTCGTGAGCGTTTCGTGGGGTGCCGGGCTCGAGCTCGCCGGTATGCGCGCGCTCCTGGTGTGGGGGTTCTTCGCGACGCTCTTTCTGGCCGCCGCGGTTATGGGGCGCTCGATCGAGTCGCTGCGCGTTATGGCCGCCGGGCACGCGGTCAGCCCATCGCAGACGCGGCAGAAGAACGTCACGATGATTCTGGTGCTCGTCGCCGGCTCGCTGTTCGCGCTCGCGCTCGTGGGCCGGGACGCGTGGCTTCCGGCCAGCCACCTGGCGGACTTCTGGAGCTGGCTGACCGAGCTCCTGACCTTCGATCGGGTGGCGCCTCCGGTCGAGGCTCCCGAGCTGACCGAAACGATAACCGAGGCGCCACTTCCGGATTTCGAGCCGTTGAGCGGCGTCCTTGGCACGCGCGACTCGACCGCCGTTGCCGACATCGCCCGCTATATCTTCTACGCTGTCGTCGGCCTCCTGGGCGTCGGGTTCCTGGCCTTCCTCATCCTCCCCGTGCTTCGCATGCGCGACGCGAACACCAACCTGGGGCAGGCGTTCGGCAAGGCGATTCGGCGCCTGGTGGCCGCGATCCGCACCGGCTGGCAGGCATTCATCGGAGCGCTTCGGAGCGCCGTTCGGCACGGCCGGCGCGTCGGGACGGCGATCGCTCGGGCGCGCGAGCAGGCCCGGGTCGCCGCCGATGAGCGGCACGCGGCCGCCGCGCGGCGCACGCGGGCCAGCAAAGAGGAGCGGAAGATCCACAGCCAGGTGCTGAAGGGCTTCATGCGATTCGTCCGGTGGGCGGGGCGTCACGACGTGACGTTCAACGCATCGATCGCGCCGCGCGAGTTTTCTCTGATGGTCGCGGCCCGTATGCCCGACCGGCGATCCGACTTCATTGAGATAGCTGACATATTCGAGGAGATTGTCTTCTCGAACCACGAGATCGGCAGCGAGCTTCAGGCTCGATACCAGGACCGGATCGCCGCCTTGGTCAGATCGCGCTCGTGACAGGAAAGGAGAGGCGGAAGTGACAGACATCAAGACGTGGGCAGCGACGGTCACCGAGGCGGTGAGTTCGGTGTTCTTCGGCAAACCCGAGCACATAGAGCGTTTCCTGATCGCGATCCTGTGCCGCGGGCACGTGCTGATCGAAGACGTTCCCGGTGTCGGGAAGACCCTTCTGGCCCGGGCGATTGCCCGCTCCCTGGGGGGCGAGTTCAGCCACATCCAGTGCACGCCTGATCTCCTGCCGTCGGACGTGCTCGGTGTATCGATCTACAACCAGAATACCGGCCAGTTCACTTTCCGACAGGGGCCGGTCGTGACCAACGTGCTCCTGGTGGACGAGATCAACCGCGCCACCCCGCGGACCCAGTCTGCGCTGCTTGAGGCTATGGCGGAGGGGCAGGTGAGCGTGGAGGGCCGGTCGATCAAGCTGCCGAGCCCATTCTTCCTTATGGCCACGCAGAGCCCGACCGAATCGGAGGGGACGTTCCCGCTCCCTGAGGTGCAGAAGGACCGGTTCTTCCTGTCGTTCAACCTGGGGTATCCCGATCGTGAGTCGGAAAGCCGGATCATGCTCTCCCAGGCGGGAGAATCCCGGCCGATCGAGGAAATGCAGTCGGTCTGCGATCCTGAGACCGTGGTCCGGATGCAGGAGGCGATCCTCGCCGTCCATGTGGATGAGCGGATCAAGGACTACATCATGGGGATCATTTCCCGGACTCGGGCTGATGCGCGCCTGACGCTCGGGGTTTCTCCGCGCGGTTCGCTCGCGCTCTACCGGGGCGCGCAGGCGCTCGCGGCGCTTCGCGGCAGGGACTACGTGGTCCCCGAGGACGTCAAGGAAATCGCCGGTCCTATTCTGGCGAAGCGGGTCCTCATCAAGACCGAGCACGGTTCCAAGGGTCTGACCGAGGCGGCGGTGATCGACGAAACGCTCGGAGCACTCGAGGTTCCCGGGTACCAGGAAGGTGCATAAAAGTGCCCGCGGGAGGATGCCCGTCGCCGACCGCAAATTCCGGGTTGACAGATCGCGAAGTCGGGCTTACGCTGTTCACTATGCAACTTTTCTGTTGCGCGGAAAATCTCTTCTCACAAAGGAGCGTCTTATGAAGAAAGTAACGCTGTTACTTCTCTCGCTGGTGCTCGTGGCGACGACTTCGGTCTTCGCGACGGGAACCCAACAGGCCGCGACCGCAGGGCGGCCAATCCTCGAGTACACGACGCTGTTCTATTTCGACAGCGGTGACCCGACGGAGAACATCGACCTCAAGGAAGAGTTCATCCCCTGGTTCAACGACTACTTCAACGTCGACCTCAGGCTGAACTACCTCCCCAGGCCGGACTACCCGCAGTTGATCAGCATGCGGCTGGCGGCCCAGGATATCAGCGGGATCATCCGCCACTTCGGCGGCGCCCACGCGCAGGAGCTCTTCTCTGAAGGCTCGACGATGGACTGGCTCCCGCTCATCCAGGACAATCCGAACTGGCTCAAGCTCCCCGAGGGAATGAGGAACGGAGAGTGGATGCGCGACGGCAAGCTCATCGGAATGCCAAGCGCGTACGCGCCGGGCCGCAACTTCGTTCGCCACATCCGCAAGGATTGGCTTGACAACCTGGGCCTGGACGTTCCGACGACGATCGAAGAGTTCTACGAGGTCATGCGGGCGTTCACTGAGGACGACCCCAACCGCAGCGGTCAGAACGACACGGTGGGAATGACCACCCGCACGACCTGGCTCATGCAGGACATGTTCCACTCGTTCGCTGTCCCGCTCAACCACGTCGGCGCGCATGCGATCGTCACCGACCCGCACGACGGTATGCGCTTCAACGACGGTATGCTGAAGCCACAAATGGTCGACGCGCTGCAGAACCTGGCAGACCTGTATCGCAACGGCTACCTGGACCCGGAGGCCTTCGTGATAACCGGCGGCGGGCCGGCACGCGAGCGGATAACGACGGGCTACGCCGGGAGCCTCTACGACTGGGTTCACCACTCCTGGGCGTGGAACGCCTCGATGCAGAGGAACGACCCGAACGTCGAGTTCGTCCCGATCATGGGCCTCACGAGCAAGCACGCGACGCAGTTCGTGAACCCGGGCGGCATGTACGGTGTCGGCGAGCCGAACGTCATGGTCGCGTGGACGCGGAATGCGAAGGAGCAGGCAAACCTCCTCCTTGACACCTTCCTGGGGAACGAAGTCGCGTACTGGTCGGGCCGGTTTGGCGTCTACGGCAAGTACTGGGAGTTTGGCCCAAACAGGGAGATCGTCCGGCTCCCGTGGAAGTTCAACGACGGGGTTCCCGCCTACGCGCCGGGGCCGAGCATCTTCTCCACCAACGACATAGAGCCGATCTTCGCGTTGTGGCAGTCGGGGCTGGTCTTCCAGGGTAACGAGGCGGCAAGCACGGATTTTGTCGAGCGTGAGCGCGGGATCGCCGCCCTGACGGCAGAGGGACTCGCCAGCGGCCTCTACTTCCAGTATCCGGATCTGGACAAGGAACCGCGTGTTGAGAGCTACACCAGTATCGCTGCCGACATTCGCCGGATCTTCCTTGAGACGGTTACGATGGCGACGACGGGTCAGATGACACCGCAGGAGGCGATAGCCAGCTACCGCCAGCAGATGAGGGCTCTCGGGGCGCAGCGGATGCTCGATGAAGCCAACGCGCTCATCGGAAAGACCTCGTCCACGGTGTACCGGTACTAGACCACTGGATTGCTTCGCTCACGCCTTGGGTGACTGGTGAAGCAATCTGGCACACTGCGGAGCCAGCACGGTGCACGCCGTGCTGGCCCCTTTTTTCTGTCCCTCGCCGGGACAAGACCCCTTTTCAGAGAGGCAGCCATGGCACAGTTTGAGGCGGTTGTCCCACCGTTCGGTACAACGGGCACGGCCAGGAAGAAGCGCAGGATCTTCACGGCGCGGAGCATTCCGCTCTACCTGATGATCCTGCCTGCGATGGTCCTGACGATCATGTTCCAGTACATCCCTATACCAGGACGGCTGATCGCGTTCATGGACTTCCGCACGACGGGCTTCCAGGGATGGGTGGGTTTCGAGCACTTTCGGTTTCTCTTCAACACCGCATACTTCTGGAACGCCTTTCGCAATACGTGGCGCTTCATCTTTCTGGGGTACCTCTTTGTCTTTCCCGCACCGATTATCTTTGCGTTGCTGCTGAACGAGATCAAGTTCAAGCCATTCAAGAAGGCCGTGCAGACGCTTACCGTTCTGCCCCACTTCATCAACTGGGTCGTAGTCTCCACGATCTTCATGGGCATCCTCTCTCCACGGTTCGGCTACGTGAACGACCTCATCCGGGCGCTCGGCGGGCAGCCTGTCTTCTTCCTGTCGCTCCCCGACCTCTTCCCGTGGCTCCTGACCTTTCTGCGTATCTGGAAGGGGGTCGGCTATTCGGCTATCATCTACTTGGCGGCACTTTCCGGCGTGGACGCTGAGCTATACGAGTCGGCAGTCATCGATGGCGCGGGCAGGATCCGGCAAACTCTTGCCGTCACGCTGCCAGCGCTCGCCCCGACGATCCTGGTGCTCTTTGTACTGAGCTTCTCCGACGTCTTTGCCGGCTTGTTCGAGCCGGTGCTGATGCTGAAGAATCCGATGATCAACGCCACTGCCGAGATACTCGACACCTACATCTACGAAGTCGGCCTTGAGAGGCGCCGCTACGGCCTCGGGGCGGCCGCGGGGCTGTTCAAGGCGGCGATCAGCATGTCTCTCCTGCTGACGGTCAACTGGGTCAGCAAGCGGTTCTCGTCAGAGCGCCGTGGAATCTTCTAGGGAGGCACGCGCATGTCGCTCAAGATTGACACAACTGGCCATCGCGTATTCCGGGTCTTCAACGGCCTGTTTCTTCTTCTCGTGGCGCTCACGATGCTCGTGCCGATACTGTCGGTCTTCAGGGACTCGATAGACTTCCAGCCGAGATCCACCCTGCGCCTTGCGCTCATTCCGCGGGAGCCGACACTCTTCTATTACCGCAGGGTCATCAACGACGCGTCGATCTATCGTCCGTTCCTGAACTCGATCCTGATCACCGCGATTGGGACCACGCTGTCGCTCTTCGTGAACTCGATGGCCGCGTACACGATGTCGCGGAGGGACATCCGCGGGAACGTGTTCTTCGTCTACTTCCTGGTCATAATCCCGATGGTCGTTGGAGGTGGCGGGATCATCGCGAACTTCGTCTGGTTCCGTGCGCTCGGGATCCTCAACACGTACGCAGTGATGATACTGCCGATGGTTGCCAGCGGCTTCTACATGATTATCGTACGGACGTTCTACTGGTCCATTCCTTACAGCCTCACGGAGTCGGCCCAGCTCGACGGCGCAAGCGAGTTCGAGATCTACCGGACGATCATCGCGCCGCTGTCGAAGGCGGTCTACGCGGCGATCGCGCTCTTTGCGGGCGTCGCGTACTGGAACAACTGGCTCCACGCCTTCATGTTCGTGCATAACCCCCGGCTCTTCCCGTTTCCGGTGAAGCTGCGCGCGATGCTCTTCCTCACGCAGGACGCCGAACGGCTCCTCCAGGAGTGGGCGCTTCAGCAAGGGCTCAACCTCCAGGAGGTCATGGTCACGTTCGAAGGCACCTCGTCGGCGATCGTCATGGTGTCGATCATCCCTATTCTGTTGATCTACCCCTACCTCCAACGCTACTTCGCCCAGGGCGTGCGCATCGGGGCGATCAAGGGGTAGCGGGCACCCGTGAAGAGCCACTACCCGCTGCTGGTCGCGAGCGCGGATTCGGGAGTTCCGGCCCTCCTGCGGCGGCAATGCCTGGAACCGGAGAGTCGGGAGTTCGGTGGGTTCCCCGAACCCCGCAAGGGCTTCTCCGAGCCCGCGCATGTGATCGGCGTCGCAGCGAACCTGGCGGTGCTCTACTGCTGCGACCGGTCGCGCTACCACAAGGATCCCGAGCTGCTGCGACGGGCGATTCTGGCGTGCGACTTCACGCTGCGCGCGATGCACCCCGACGGGACGCTCGACCTTCTGGAGACGAACTTCCACGACGCTACCGCCGTCGGGTTCGCCGTATGGAACGTGAGTCCCGCGTACCGTGTCCTGCGGCGCTACCTGGAGCCGACCGGTGACGAGCTGGTCCTTCAGGAGCGGTTCGGCAATTTCCTGCGACGCGGCGCAGACGGCATGAAGAACGGCGGCTTCCACACTCCCAATCATCGATGGGTCATGGCGAGTGCGCTCGCGATGCTCTCCAATGACCTGGGGCGGCCCGACCTCATCGAAGAGATCGATCTCTACCTGGGCGAAGGGATCGACTGCAACGACGACGGCGAGTACTCGGAGCGTTCGGCCGGCATCTACAACGTCGTGAACAACAAGGGACTCCTTGTGATGGCCGCCGAGCTCGCCCGACCCGAGCTTCTGGCTCACGTCGAGCGCAATCTCACGATGATGCTCACGTACCTTGAGCCTGACGACACGGTTCTGACCATCAACTCCCGGCGGCAGGACTTCGGGAAGGAGCTCT
>RECL01000194.1 GCA_007694025.1 Spirochaetaceae bacterium | reverse complement strand
TCCCGCGACCAGGCAACGAAGCGCACGGTTGGTTGAAGTCATAGTCACCGCCGTTTAGAACTGTGTTCGAAACCCGACGAAGCCTTCCACCAGATCGTCGGGGGCGAACGGGAAGACGTTCAGATTGACCTTGAAGTCCCAGTCGACGCCAAGCGAGTGCAGCGTCAGGAACGGCGACACCACTACGCGGAGCGTTCGATCAGGGTCATCGGGCCGCAGTCGCAGCGCGGTTTCCAGCCCTCCCGACGCGGAATCCGCCTCGCGATCGCGCGCGAGCAGCTTCACGATGATGTCGGTAGCGCCGCGCTCGCCTGTGGGGGCCTGGTGATAGTACTGGGGGTGCCAGAAGAGCGTGAGGATGACCGACAGCAGGCCGAGGTCCACGCGCGGCTCGAACAGGAACATGAAGTCATCGATCGTCAGAGGCCCGTCGGCCACAGGCCGCCACCGCGGAACTCCGATCTGGGTCAGGAACTCGCCACCGGTGCCGGTCGCGTAGTACAGAAGCAGACCCGCGCGGTACGCGCCGATTGCGCCCTCCGGGAAAGTTGCTCCGGCGAACGTCTCGGCCTTGAACCCCATGAAGTTGAACGCCGCCCGCAGATCGGTCGAATAGCGTCCCTGCCCAAGGTAGCCGTCCTGGTAGAGCGCGGCGTCCAGATAGAGCCAGGGAGCAAGCCCCGGCAGCGCAAAGCCAAGGCCCGTTCCGTTGATAGTATGAATCCCGTTGTAGACGACGCCGTCGGGGAAGTAGAGCAGGCCGCGCATATCGCTCGCGACGACGGCGCTGCCGAACTGCTCCGGGAAGATATCGCCGCTGAGGAGCGTCCGGTAGCGACCGACGAAGTAGTCAAGGTCGACTCCGACGCCAAACAGGTCGCGCACAACAACCCGCGCGTAGCTGAGCGTCAGCGATCGGTCGAGCGCGGCACGGATCACGTCGGGCTCGTACGTATCACCGGGCGTACTGGGCGCCTCAAGATCAACGGTGTTCAGAGACAGCCCGAGTTGCCCGCCAAACTTGTACCCGCCGCCGAGTTCGACGTCGATATCGGCCTGCGTTCGCAGCACGAAGGTCCCGTCGTCCATCGCGCCGCGGGTCAGCAGCTGAAACGCAGGAATCGTTACGTTCGCCGCGTGAGCGGCGTACGCGATGAGAACCGTACACGTGACCATGACGAGCTTTCGCATCTGTCCTCCGCGAGCAGTGTAACGAAACCGTGCGGCCGTGACACCCTCCTGTATAGTATCGGGAGCCTCCCGCCGTCACTGAACACCGCTCGAAATGGAACTTATTCATGTACTTGACAGCGTCGGGCGAAACACTACACTTATGCTCGATGAGCGACTACCTCGATCCGAACAACGAGGAGCTCTTGCAGGACTTCTTCGCCGAGGCGGACTCGCAGGTGGAGCTGCTCGAAGCGAATATCCTCGTGCTCGAAAACGACCCGCGCAATCGCGACGCGATCGACGAGGTCTTTCGCGCGGCGCACACGCTCAAGGGTGCTGCTGCGACGGTCCAGATGACCGAGCTCGCCGAGTTCACACACATCGTCGAGGACGCGTTCGACCGGGTTCGCGAGTCGAAGGTCGACGTAAACGGCGACCTGATCGATCTGCTGCTGTCGGCCGTCGACATCGTGAAGTCGATGCTCGTCGCGCGAGCCGACGGTTCTACCTACGACGGCGATCAGAGCGTCGTTGCCGCGGGCCTCGCCGAGTTCGCCGGCAAGCCCGCAGCGACCTCCCGACGCGCTCAGGTTCCACCCGGGCCCATCGCGCCAGCGCCCCCCTCACCACCTGCGCTCGACGCGGATGGTGACGCGGCGGTAGCGGTCTGCGTCGGCTTCGATGAGTCGAACCCGATGAACTCGGTCGGAGGAATACAGGTCTTTGCCGCGCTCAAACGAATCGGGACGATCGTTCGGACCGATCCCGACTTCGACGCGCTCTACGAGGACCGCTACCACCCGGTAGTCCGCTACTTTCTGTCGACCGACGCAGACGAGAGTGCGATCATCGCTGCGGCCCGAATCCCCGATGTGACCACCGATATACGGGTTGAACCGGCCGGTCCGATCGACGGTGATGCCCGCCCCGCGCGCAGCGAGGCCCCGACCAACGGCGAATCGCGAGTCGACGCTGACCCGCCAACCGAAGCCGAGCCGGCTGCCGATCAACCCGAAACGCCGGACAAGGGACCAGAGCGACGTCGAAGCACACCGACGGGCTCGGTCCTGCGTGTCGACAGCCGTCGGGTCGACGATCTGCTGAACTTAGTCAGCGAAGCCGTGATCAACAAGGCGGCGTTCAACCAGGTCAGCGGAGAGTTCACCGACGAGCTCGCGTTGCTGAACGCAGGCACCGATCAGTACCGGATCCTGATGCGTCAGTTGTTCGACTCGCTGCCGGAGTACTTCGAACGCATGCAGCGCGGAGCGTCGTCCAAGGACGTCAAAAAAGAGCTCAACGAGCGCTTTTCCGGGCTCTATACGCACTTCGATGATTTTGCGGGGCGCTTCCGACAGAGCCTCAACAAGTTCAGAAGCAATACTCAGAACCTTGGCAGGATCACGAGCGAGCTGCAGGAAGGCGTCATGCGGATCCGGATGGTTCCGATCTCGCAGATCTTCTCCCGCTTTCCGCGACTGGTGCGCGATCTGACGCGCACGCTCAGCAAGCAGATCGATCTTGTGATACAGGGTGAAGACACCGAGTTGGACAAATCGGTCATCGAGGATCTTCTTGACCCGCTGATCCACTGCGTGCGCAACTCGATCGACCACGGGCTCGAAGCCCCGGCCGACCGGCTCGAAGCGGGCAAGAGTGAAACCGGGACGCTGACGCTGCGCGCGAGCAGCGAAGGCAACATGATCATCATCGAAGTTGCCGACGACGGTCGCGGTATCGACGTCAAGGCGGTCCGCGACAAGGCTATCGAGCGCGGCGTGATCCACGCTTCGAAGACCCTCAGCGATGTTGAAGCGTTCAACCTGATCTTTGATCCCGGTTTTTCGACGGCCAAGAAGGTCTCCAACATATCGGGGCGCGGGGTAGGGCTCGACGTCGTGCGCAAGCAGATCGAGAAACTCAACGGAAGCGTGACGGTATGGTCGGCGCCCGACGAGGGGACCCGGTTCACGATCAAGATCCCGCTGACGCTCGCGATCATCCAGGGTCTGATGATCCGTGTCGGGACCGAGACCTACGCGATCCCGATCACATCCGTGGTCGAAAGCCAGAGGATCAGGCCGTCCGACATCCGTACCCTCGATAACTACGAAGTGCTCGATGTACGCGAGGACGTCGTAAGCCTGTTGCGACTGAGCCGTATCTTCGGGATTGCGACCGACCCCGACCCGACACACTACTTCGTCGTAATCGTTGGCAGCGGCGACAAGAAGGTCGGACTCGTAGTCGACTCGCTGATCGGAGAGGAGGATGTCGTGATCAAGCCGTTGCGTGATCACTTCACGAATGCTCCGGGTATCGCGGGCGCGAACATCACCGGTGACGGGCGCGTGTCGCTGATCATCGACGTCGCGCAGCTACTTGAGCTTGGCCTGACGAGCGAACGCAACGCGCGCTCCACGACAGGAGCCGTCATTGGCCGGTAACGCAACCACCGAACGCCGCAGATCGGTCCAACACACGGGACTCTTTCGAACGCAGGAGATCGACGACGAATCGGTTGAGTCGGTCGACTTCAAGATGGTTACGTTCTCACTCGGCGGAAAACTCTACGGTGTCGACATCATGATGGTCTCCGAGATCGCGAAGTTCGACGAGTTCACCTACGTTCCGAACACTCCGCCGTTCGTCGCCGGCGTCTACAACCTGCGCGGTGAGATCATCTCGGTTATCGACCTTCGCGTGATGTTCAGGCTGCCGGTCCCGTCTCACGGCGCCGACGAACCGGCCGACGGGTTGATCCTCCGCCTTGAGACGGGACTGATCGGCGTGATCGTCGACAGCATCGATCGCGTCGTCGGCGTTTCGTCGCAGACGATCCAACCTCCGCATCCGATCTTCGCCGACGTCAACATCCGCTACATCAGTGGAGTCGTGGAGTTCGAACAGCAGCTGTACATCATCCTCGACACCGAGCGCATTCTTGGACCGGAGCTTGCTCTGGGTTCCGCGCCGGGGACACCCAAGGCCAGCGGCAGCGGTGCGCAACCGCTTCCTGCGTCAGACCGGGTCGCCCAGACGGTAGCAGGTGACGCCAAACCTCCCGCATCGGTTCTGATCGACAACGTGTCGTCGACGCTGCATTCCCTGACCGGTTTCGTCGTGTCTCCGGTGAACCTGCAATGGGTGGAACAGAGAGTGGCGAACTGGCAGAACGATCACGACGGGGAGGTCGATGTAACGACGCCCGAATCCGCCGATCGCTTTCTGCGCGGCTTCGCGACGCCCGATTCGAGCCGTCTATGGACCGACGAATACCGCGCCGCGGTCGCAGAACTCCTTCCCGAACCCCGTGGGACGATCAACGTATGGAACCCTGGTTGCGGTGCCGGCTATGAGACGTACTCGGTCGCCGCGCTGTTACGAAGCGTTTATCCGGATTCGGGAATCAAGGTCTGGGCGGGCGACAAGGATCTGCTGCGGATCTCCACCGCGCCCAACATGATCTGGAGCTCAGAGCCACCGTCGGAGTTCTACCTCGATTACATGGTCAAGACGCGCGAAGGCTACGCGTTCACCGGTGAGATCAAGGACCTGATCCTGTTCGAGTTCAGCGATTTCCTCCACGGTACGACATTGCCGCCGTTTTCGATCGTGGTGATCCGCGACGTGCTGTCGTATCTTCCCGAAGAACACCAGCAGCTTGTCGTCAGGACGATAGAGGACGGGTGCCTGCGTCCGTGTCTGATCATCACCGGTACCAATGAGGATCTACTGCCGATCATGCGATGCAAGGACGTCTCCCGCGGACCTGTTCGTGGGTATTTACTGGAGTAGCGGAGAGTATAATGCGAGTCGAGTACATCAACCCCTTCGTAGAGGCAGCAACCAGTATCCTGCGTGAGGTCCTTCAGTGCGACGTCACGCGCGGGGAACTCTATCTCAAGTCGACCGCATCGCCGGTTCTGGGCGTAGCGGCGATCATCGGCCTGGCGGGTGACGTCGAAGGCAGGGTGCTGCTCGACATGAACCGGAAGACAGCCGTCGAGATCGCGTCGGCGATGCTCGCGAGCATGGAGATGGAGCCAATCACCGAGCTCAACGATCTTGGGCGCGCCACGATCACCGAGCTCGCGAACATGATCACCGGCCAGGCGGTCACGAAGCTTCACAACCTTGGCTTCAAGTTCGACCTGACGCCTCCGGCGCTGGTGACCGGAGACAACATGGAGATATCAAACACTAACGTGGAGGCGCTGATCGTGCCGATGGAAGTACCGCAGGGCAAGATCGAGATCAACGTGGCAGTACGGGAGCGTGGTTGATGAAAGCTAAACAGGATTTTCCAAGCATTAACGAACGGGCCGCCGACGGCCTCAAGGAAGACGGGACTCCGTATCGCGTGCTGATCGTCGACGACAGTATGTTCGTCGCAAAACAGCTCAGTCAGATACTCACGTCCGAAGGATTTGAGGTCATCGGAACCGCTGGCGACGGCGAAGAGGGCGTCACGAAGTACAAGGAGCTCTACCCGAAGGTTGACCTGGTGACGATGGACATTACAATGCCGAAGATGGACGGCGTCACAGCGCTCGAGCAGATCGTCGCGTTCGACAAGGACGCGAAGGTCATCATGGTCAGCGCGCTCGGCAAGCAGGATCTGGTGAAGAAGTCACTGCTGATGGGAGCCAAGAACTACATCGTCAAGCCGCTCGACCGGAAAAAAGTCCTGGAACGGATCTTGATGTCGCTGAAGTAAACCGGTATGTTATCCCGGAACCGGGCGGTTAGCTCAGTTGGTTAGAGCACTTGCTCGACACGCAAGGGGTCGATGGTTCGAATCCATTACCGCCCATCATCGTAAAGGCCTGACCGGTAAGCAATTAACCGGTCAGGCCTTTGTCGTTTAGCAGCCCCGTATCGGTCCGACGGCGACCTAACTGGTCACGGCGCCTTCGCTCGCACACGACACGAGCCGCGCGAACTTCGCGAGCGCACCACGCTCGTACTTGGCGGGAGGCGCCTGCCACGCGGCCCGACGGGCCGCGAGCTCGTCATCGCTGAGATCGACGCTCAAGAGCTTCTGGTGGCTGTTGATCGTTACGACGTCACCCTCGCGCAGCAGACCGATCGGTCCGCCTACCTGCGCCTCGGGCGTGACGTGGCCGACTACCATGCCGTGACTGCCCCCGGAGAACCGTCCGTCGGTAATCAGCGCCACATCGTGAAGGAGCCCGGCTCCGGCGATCGCCGAAGTGGGTCCGAGCATCTCCCGCATGCCGGGTCCGCCCTTCGGACCCTCGTAGCGGATGACCACGACGTCGCCCTTGCGTACCCGCCCGTCGAGGATCGCATCGAGCGCCTCTTCTTCGGCATCGAACACGCGCGCAGGCCCGGTGTGAACGACCTCCTGGAGGCCGCACGTCTTGAGCACCGCACCGGTGGGACTCAGGTTGCCCTTGAGGATCACGATCGGGCCGGTCTTCTTCTCCGGCGACGAAAGCGGCTTCACAACATCCTGCCCCTCAAGGTCGACAACGACGTCCTTCAGGTTCTCGGCGATCGTCCGACCGGAGACCGTCATGCATTCGCCGTGCAGCAGCCCCGCGTCAAGGAGCATCTTCATGACGAGCGGGACTCCCCCGACCTGATGGAGATTCTCCATCACGTAGCGACCGGCCGGTTTCATATCGCAGAGGATTGGCGTCGTATCGCTGAACGCGTTGAAATCGTCGATCGATAGCGGTACGTCGACCTCGCGCGCGAGCGCGAGCATGTGAAGCACCGCATTCGTCGAACCACCGATCGCCATGATAACCCGGATCGCGTTCTCGAACGCTTCGCGCGTCATGATCTGCCGCGGCGTGATGTTGCGACGGATGAGGTCCATCAGAGCGGCGGCGCTGCGCTCGATGACGCCGGCTCGCTCGCTCGACACTGCCGGCACCGACGCAGACCCCGGGATGCTCATTCCGATCGCCTCCATCGCGGACGCCATCGTGTTCGCAGTGTACATTCCGCCGCACGCGCCGGCACCCGGACACGCGGCGCACTCGATCGCGTGCCGCTCTGCCTCGGAAATCCGTCCCGCGCTGAATGCGCCTACCGCCTCAAACGCGCTGACGATATCCACCGGCTTGCCGTTGTGCATTCCGGCGCGAATGGTCCCGCCGTACACAAACACCGACGGCACGTCCATCCGGGCGAGTCCCATCACCGTTCCCGGAATCGTCTTGTCGCACCCGCCAAGCCCGATCAGCGCGTCCATCGCGTGGCCGCGTGCGTCGAGCTCGATGACATCGGCGATCGTATCCCGGCTGACCAGCGATGCCTTCATCCCTTCGTGACCCATCGCCTCACCGTCGGTGACAACGAACGTATGGAAGGTCATCGGCATCGCGCCGGCTGCTTTCAGATGCTTGGCGGCCATGACCGCCAGATGACCGATGTGAACGTTGCACGGACTCACGTCGCTGTCTGCACTCGCGACCCCGACGATCGGCTTCGTGAAGTCATCGTCGGTGAATCCTACCGCGCGAAGCATCGCGCGGTTTGCAGTACGCGCAACGCCTTCGGTCATAGCCCGGCTTCGTCGGTTCAGTTGCTCCATGTCGGTTCCCTTATGGCCGGCCGTCAGGCGCAGAATCCGCTCATGTACGGCAGGTTCGACGCTGTTTCCGCGATGCGCTCGCGATTCGCCAACAACGCTGCGGTCGAATCCCAAACGCCGGTCACCAGCGATTCGCGAATCTCATCGGCGATCGATGCGGACACGCGAAGATCCCCGGCGCGAACCTCTCGCCGTTCTACGTCAACAGCGACCGTCATCGACGGATCGGACTCGACGATCGACATGAGCCGCTCGACATCGGACTCCGACACCCGGACAGCCGGTACTCCAAGCGCGTTACAGTTGCCCGCGAATATCTCGGCGAAGCTCTCTCCGACGATCGCGTGGATACCCCAGCGCAGGAGCGCCTGCGGCGCGTGTTCGCGCGAGCTTCCGCACCCGAAGTTCTTGTTGACGATCAGCACGCTCGCTCCCTGATGCTCGGGCCGGTTGAACGGATGATCGAGCTCGGACCCGTCCTGAGCGAAGCGCACGTCGCGAAAGGCGAACTCACCGAGTCCGTCGAAAGTGACGACTTTCAGATAGCGCGCGGGGATGATCCGATCGGTGTCGATCTCATTTCCCCTGACCACGACGGCCGTGCCCGACACGACGCGTACCTCTTCTCCCTGCTTAACCATGAATCCCCCTAAGCCGCCGACGCGGGTGTAATCGATCTGACGTCGGTCACGCGTCCGTTGAGAGCCGCCGCGGCAACCATCGCGGGGCTCATCAGGAGCGTCCGTCCGGTCGGCGAACCCTGCCTCCCGATGAAGTTCCGGTTGGAGCTGCTCGCGCAGATCTCTCGCCCGTTGAGCTTGTCCGGGTTCATCGCCAGACACATCGAGCATCCTGCCCCGCGCCACTGGAAACCGGCGCGCTCGAACACCTGCGGCAACCCCTCGGCCTCAGCCTGCCTGGCGACCTGCTTGCTGCCTGGAACGACGAACGCGCGCACGCCGCTCGCGACCGATCGGCCGACGACGACGCGAGCGGCTTCACGCAGATCGGAGAGTCGGGCGTTCGTGCACGATCCGATGAACGCGACGTCGATCGGCGTGCCTTCGATCGGGGCCGCTTCCGCAAAGCCCATATGCTCGTACGCTGACTTCGCGACACCGCGCAGCGAGTCGGGCAGCGAGTCAAGGCGAGGCATCGTCTGCGATACGCCGATCGCCTGTCCCGGGTTGATCCCCCAGGTGACCATCGGCTCGAGCGTCGTCGCGTCCAGATCGTAGCGATCGTCGTACTCGGCGTCGGACGCGCTTGCGATACTCCGCCAGTATTCGACGGCTCTGTCGAACGCAGCGTCCTTTGGAGCGTACTCACGGCCCCGGATGTAGTCGTACGTCGTCGCATCAGGATTCACGTACCCGACGCGCGCGCCGCCTTCGATGCTCATGTTGCAGATCGTCATTCTGCCTTCCATCGAAAGCGCGTCGATCGTCGATCCGCCAAACTCGTACGCGTACCCGATCCCACCCTTGACGCCAAGGTCGGCGATGATGCGCAGGATGATATCCTTTGCGTACACGCCGGGGCCAAGCGGACCGTCGACCTGCACCCGTCGAACCTTCGGGCGCGTGACGGCCATACACTGGGTCGCGAGCACGTCGCGGATCTGACTCGTTCCGATCCCGAACGCGATCGATCCGAATGCTCCGTGCGTGGAGGTGTGCGAGTCGCCACACGCGATCGTCATACCGGGCTGCGTCGCGCCGAGTTCCGGCCCGACGATATGAACGATCCCCTGGTGCTCGGTGCCGAGGTGATAGAACGTGATGCCGTGCTTGCGCGTGTTCTCTTCGAGCGCGCGCATCATCTCCTCAGCGAGCGGATCGTCAAACGGCCTGGACTGGTCCGCGGTGGGCACGATGTGATCGACGGTCGCGAGCGTTCGCTCGGGGTAGAGCACCTGAAGGCCGCGCTCCTCGAGCATCTGGAACGCCTGCGGAGAGGTTACCTCGTGAATCAGGTGCAGACCGATGAACAGCTGATCCTGACCGGTCGACAGCTGGTCGACGGTGTGGAGATCCCACACCTTGTTGAGCAGATTCTTGGACATGAGGACTCCTATGCGGTAGCCGAGTCTCCGCGCGCGATGAGGACCTTTCCGGTCCGGATCATCTCGAGCAGACCGTAGCGTTCGAAAACACGACTGACGGCGTCGAGCTTGTCGGTCGTGCCGGTCGCCTCGATCGTGACGCTCCCGTCACCAAGATCGACCGTATCACAATCGAGCGCCTTGGCCAATTGTAGTACTTCACCGCGATGGTCGGGATCGCAGTTGATCTTGATCAGCGCGAGCTCGCGATGGATCACATCGTCATCCGTGTGGTCCGTCGCGTGGACGACATCGACGAGCTTGTTCAGCTGCTTGATGATCTGGTCGAGCGTCTTGCGGTGACCGGTTGCTGCGATGTTCATCGTCGAGAAGTCGGGGTCGGAAGAGGGCGAAACAACCAGGCTGTCGATGTTGTATCCCCGACGGGCGAAGACCAGCGCGATCCGGATCAGCGCACCGGGCTTGTTCGCTACGTAGAGGCTGATCGTGTGCTTCTCCAGCACGCCCGGGTCGATGTCTGCCGTGGCAGCAGGTTTGCCCGGATCGATGACAGGCGGCGATTGTGTTGTTGTCATTACGTACTCCCCACGGGTTTGGCCATCTTGTGCTTGGGTGGTTCCAGGATCATCTCTCTGAGGCTCGCGCCGGCAGGAATCATCGGAAAGACATTGTCTTCCTTCTCAACTTCGACGTCGATGACGCACGGCCCTTCATTGTACGCGAGCGCGGCGGCGATGATCCGGCGAACGTCGGCGCTGCGGCGGACTCGAAACCCTTTGATTCCGTAGCTCTGCGCCAGTTTCACGAAGTCCGGGTTGCCCTCCATCTCTACACCGCTCAAGCGGTTGTCGTAGAACAGATTCTGCCACTGGCGCACCATACCCAGGTAGTGGTTGTTGATGATCATGATCTTCAGCGGCAGCTTCGCGACCGCGGCCGTCGCGAGTTCGCAGAGCGTCATTTGAAAGCCACCGTCACCGACAATGGTCACTACCGTCCGGTCGGGCTCCGCAAACTGTGCGCCAATCGCCGACGGAAGCCCAAAGCCCATCGTGCCGGCGCCGCCGGAGGTTATCCACTGGAACCGACGATCGACCAGGTAGTACTGAGCCGCCCACATCTGGTGTTGCCCAACGTCGGTCGTCACGATCGCCTCACCGTTGGTCTGGCGGTAGATCTCGTCGATGGCGTGTTCAGCGCGCAACTTGCCCGATTTCTTGAATCGCATCGGAAAGTCACGCTTCCAGCGCCTTATCTGCTTCAGCCACTCTTCGGTGTCGCCCGGCTCCACGAGTTCAAGAAGCTCTTCGATCACAAGCTTTGCATCGCCATGGATCGAGCAATCCATGTGGAGCGTCTTCTCGAACTCGGCCTCATCGATGTCGATATGGATCTTCACCGCGTCCTGACAGAAATCGCTGTACTTGCCGACGATCCGGTCGTCCCATCGGCTGCCGATCGACATGACCAGGTCGCAGTCGACGATCGCCTTGTTCGCGTACGCGGTGCCGTGCATTCCGAGCATCCCCAGGCTCAGTTCGTGCGTCTCGGGAAAACAGCCCTTGCCCAGGAGCGTGTTCGTGACCGGGATCCGCATTTTGTGAGCGAGCGTCGCGACGGCCGACTCGGCGCCGGAGATAACCGCGCCGTGACCAACAAGCAGAATCGGCTTGCGCGCGCGGCGCAGCAGTCGGGCAGCCTCGGCAACTGCGGCCGGATCGCCGGGACCCGGAACATGGTACCCGGGCAGGTGAAAGGGTTGATCCCAGTCGGGAGTGACGAGCGCGCTCGACACGTCCTTGGGCACGTCGACCAGTACAGGGCCCGGACGCCCGGTCTTGCTGATATAGAACGCCTCCCGCATCACGCGCGCCATGTCGTTCGGGTCCTTGACCAGGTAACTGTGCTTGACCACCGGGTACGAGATACCCGACACATCCGCCTCCTGGAAAGCGTCCAGACCCAGGTTACTGGTTGTCTGCTGGCCGCAGACGATCACCATCGGAATGCTGTCCATCTGCGCAGTGAGAATCCCGGTGATCGTGTTGGTGGCTCCCGGTCCCGACGTTACGAGCACGACGGCGGGTTTTCCGGTAGCGCGCGCGTAGCCGTCGGCCATGTGCGTCGCACCTTGCTCGTGCCGAGTCAGGATCAGCTCGACCGACGAATCGACGAGCGCGTCAAAAATCGGGATCGCCGCGCCACCCGGTAACCCGAATATGTGTTTGATCCCCTCGCGCTCGATCGCTTCGACTATGACCTGAGCCGCTGGTATTTGCGCTGCGCTCATGCAACCTCCTTTCGTACCATTTCAAGGCAACTCTTGGTTACCATCTCAAAAGTAGGCTGGAACTTAGATGGTTTTTCGGGTAGTGTCAACCGATCGGGAAGATTTCGCCATATTTTAGTTAGTTTTCAAGGCAATCAGCATCAATGGGAGCCAAGTAGTGCATTCCGCGCGAAATTCGGCTTCACACCCACAATGATCGCAACCTATTATTGAGATATTTTCCTTTTGAGAGGAAGCATGCTATCTTGTCGACGGAGGAGCGATGAACGCCACGACCACGCATCGCGACGTGTTCCGTTCGGGCAGCACGACGTACTTCAACTCGAGTCTGTTTTTTCCACCGGCGATCCGGGATGATGTGTCGGTCCTCTACGGCTTCGTCCGCGTCGCCGACAACTACGTCGACGCCGTGCCGCAGGATGCGACGGGGTTCCATCGGTTCGTCGAGTCGTACCGACGCGCCAGGTCAGGCGTAGCGACCGGCGACCAGATCATCGATTCGTTCGTGGCTCTGTCCGATCGCGCGGGGTTCGACGATGCGTGGACCGACGCGTTTCTCAGCGCGATGGAGCGCGACCTGTCGCAGCGCGTCTACCAGACGCTCGATGAGACGCTCGAGTACGTCTACGGCAGCGCCGAGGTAATCGGGCTCTACATGAACCGCATCCTTGCGATCCCCGCCGACGCCGATGAGCCCGCCCGGCTGCAGGGTAGGGCGATGCAGTTCATCAACTTCATCCGCGACATCGACGAGGATAACGGCCTCGGCCGAACCTATCTCCCGCTATCGGAGACGACGCTCCCCGATCTCAGGGAGGCAACGGCTCGGATCAACGCGGCAGAGTTCACCCGGTTCGTCCGCGCGCAACTCGACCGCTACCAGGAGTGGCAGCGTGGAGCCGAAGCCGGCTACCGGTATCTGCCGCGGCGCGTACGCATACCGATCCAGACCGCCTCCGACATGTATAACTGGACCGCGCGACGGATCGCCGCGGATCCGTTCGTCGTGTATCGGCGGAAGGTCAAGCCGACGCGCATGCGCATCCTCGCGCGGATCGCGCGCAATACCGTTACCCCGGCGGGTCGATAGCATGATCGACGCGCTAACGGTACACCGCCAGCCTATCATCGACGCGCTCGCCGTCGCCTGCGATGCGGCGCGTAACCGCGGCGTCAACGCGTGGGGCGACGACCTGGCCGACCGACTCTTTGCGTTCGCATCGAGGGGGAAGCTCCTTCGCGGTTCGTTCGTCGCGGCCGGCTGCGACGCGTTCGGCGTGCCGCCGTCAAGTGCGGCGTACCGCGTCGGCGCGGCGATGGAGCTCATCCAGAGCTTCCTGCTCGTCCACGACGACATTATGGACCAGGACGCGATTCGGCGCGGTCACCCGGCGGTCTACGAGCAGTACCGGCGGATCGGCGTCGAACGCGGGTACTCCGGCCCCCAACGGTTCGCAGAGAGCATGGGTATCTGCGCGGGCGATGTCGCGATGCTGCTAGCGTTCCAGACGATCTGCGCGCTCGATGTCCCAGCCGACGTTCGCTGCAGTGTCGCCGACAGCGTCGCGCGGGAGATTGCCGACGTCGGCGTAGCGCAGATGGGCGACGTCGCGCACGGGCACGCGACCGAGCCGGTCAGCGAAGAAGAGATTCTTTCGGTCTACCGGTTCAAGACCGGTCGGTACACCTTCTCACTCCCGTTGATGACCGGTGGCATGCTCGCGGGCGCACCGGCCGATTCCATCGAACGACTCGGCGAGTGGGGTGAGCTCCAAGGAATCGTCTTCCAGATCCGCGACGATCAGCTGGGCCTGATCGGCGAGTCGCACGAGATCGGCAAACCGGCGGGTTCGGACATCCGGTCGAACAAGCAGACGCTCCA
>RECL01000197.1 GCA_007694025.1 Spirochaetaceae bacterium | reverse complement strand
TTTTGGGGGCTCCGGGGGTGGGGGGGGGGGCGGGCCTTGGGGGGGGGGGGGCGGGGGGGACTACTCGACGAAGATGTCAACGCTCGGGCGGTAGCCGGTGAGCGTCGCAAGGACCTCGTGAACGGGGTCCGACAGGAACGCGTCGAAGAGCTTCGTGTCTACCGCCTGTCCGGACTCGAGCGCCGGGAGCGCCTCTTCGTAGATCGCGTAGTCAAACCGGGGAGCCCACTTGCGCGATCCAAGACGCGCGGTCGTCGAGCAGTTATCGACCATGTACGCGACACCTCGAGCGTGCATGTACGGGTTCAGCGAATCGACCGCTTCGATGACGCTCTCATTGACGATCTCCGAGTAGACGTGCCCCTCACGGCGAAGCAGGTCGATCTGCGCCATCATCGTCGCGACGTAGACCCCGGCGGTCACCGGGTCGACCGGGGGAGATCCCGAGCGCTTCGCGCGAACCTCCTGGCCGACGCGCCACATCTCGGTCTGGTCGATCGTGCTCATCGGGAAGCGGTCGAACCGCTCACCGGCCATGATGACCGAACGAATTTCGTTGACGCTGCGAACCTCGTCGTAGATCTCCTGGAGAACCGCGTAGGCGGGCTTGTACGCAGCGCAGTAGGCGGCCTGGAAGTGAGGCTTGTCGGAATCGGAGAGCGACTCGTAGACGGCGCGGATACCGTTATGGCTGATCGTATGCGAGATCGGACCGGTCGTAACCTCTACCGTATCGATGAAGCTCTGCGCCTTGGTGCGCCCCTGTCCGACGAAGTGGCGGTAGAGCGCTTCAACAATCCCATGCACCGCGCCGAGCAGGATGCCGCGCTCACCGTAGATGTCGGATCGGTACTCCATTTCGAGCGTAGTCATGAACGAGTACGGCGCGCCGATCGCGACGGCCCATCCGATCGCGTAGTCGGTTGCCTTGCCGTCAATGTCCTGCTCGACCGCGAAGCTGGTGTTGATGCCGGCGCCGTTGACGGTCTTGCCCTGCTCGTAGAGGCGGCGCACGCTCGGACCCATGCCCTTCGGGCAGACACCGATTACGTTGATGTTCGCAGGAAAGGCATCGCCGTTACTGCGAAGGACTCCAAGGAGAAAGCCGTGCGACAGGCCGAGCGTTGCACCGGGCTTCATCGCGTTGAAGACCTGCGGGTACAAGGTGGCTTGCGCGGCGTCGGAGATCAACAGCAGGACCAGGTCCGATTGAGCGATCACGGCGAACATCTCGCCAAGGGTACCGTTCGACTCGGTGAAGCCCGCCTGTTCAGCGCTCTTCCACGAGCGTGAGCCCGACCGAAGCCCTACCGTCACGGTAATGCCTGTCCCGTCGAGCGACTCGCGCAGGTTCTGCGCCTGTGCCGGACCCTGAGAGCCCCATCCGATGACGCCGATCCGCGATATTCCGTCGAACGCCTTCGGTAGCAGCGGAAACCGGTCGCGTCCTCCGCGAATCACGTATTCGGTCGTGCCGCCGAGGCGTATCTCTTCCTTCTCAAATACTCGTGTTGTGAAGCTCACTATATTTCTCCTCTTACCCCGACAAAGTACCAAAAACCTGCGCCTTGCGGAACCACCCACGCTGCGCCATACTGCCGCGCGATGAAGCGATTTGTGATCGTAGCGGGATTCCTTGTGTGCGGCGTGATGGGGTGGGCTCTTGCGCCGCAACTGCGCGAACCCGACTGGGACGCGGTCACCGGGGTCGAACGGCCGCCGGCCTTGACCGCGCGCGCTGCGATCCTGGTCGACGTCGAAAGCGCGACTATCCTCTACGCGAAACAGCCCGACCTGGTCATACCGCCTGCAAGCCTCACGAAGGTCGTCGCGATCGACACCGCGCTTGCCGCGGTAGCTCGAGGCGAGCTATCGCTGTCCGCGCGAGTAGTACCGCCGCAGGCGAGCTGGTGGACCAACCAGCCGCCGCGATCGTCGCTGATGTTCCTTGGCCCCGGGCAATCGGTGAGCCTTCACGACCTTCTGGTCGGGCTCGCGGTTCCGTCGGGTAACGACGCCGCGGTCGCGGTTGCACAAATGGTCGCCGGCAGTGTCGACGGCTTCGCCGACCTGATGAACGCGCGGATGCGCGAGCTCGGGCTCATTGACCCGTTCTTTGTCGAGCCGAGTGGCTACAGCGACCGTAACGCGATCACCGCGCGCAGTTTCGCCCGATTTCTGTTGGCGCACGTCGAACGCTTTCCAGACGCGCTGCGTGACTACTATTCGCTGCGCGAGTTCACGTATCCGACCGCCGACCATGGGGCGGTTTCCGGTGGCGTAGCGGCAATAACCCAGTTCAACCGGAACTCGCTCCTGTGGATGGACCCGTCGGTCGACGGCTTCAAGACCGGATACATCGACGCGTCGGGCTACAATCTTGCCGCGACCGCGAGCAGGGGCGGCAGGAGACTCATCGCGATCGTACTGGGAGTCGACGCGCCGGATGTGATCACAGGCACCCGGATCCGGGCCGAAGAGGCCGCGCTGCTTCTTGAGTACGGGTACCGCGCGTTCGAGTCGCTTCGTTTCGGCGTGCCGGCTCCATCCGCGGTCAGGGTGTACGGCGGAGCAACGCCTCTGGTCGAGCCATCGGTGGCACCAACGATCGGTATCTCGGTACCCGTGGGGCGGCGTACCGATCTGGACGGCGTGACCCGACAGTACACGGCGGTTGACGCTCCGGTCGGCAGCGTCGAAGTCGGATCGGTGTCGATCGCGCTCGACGGCGTACTCCTTGGTCGCGCGTCGATCGTGATACCCGAACAGCCGCGTGGTCCGTGGTGGCGGCGCGCGATCGACACGATCATCAGGCTCTTCGACCGGCTCGTACGCCGGGTGGAGATCATGAACGGCCGGTGAGCGCCTTGATGTACTGGAGCCGTTCGTAGCGCTCCGGGGCCTTGCTTTGGCTCTGCGAGAGCGCTCCCCGAAATCCATCGATCTCTGCGTGGTCGTGCGCGTCCATCCAATGCGAAATCTCGGCGACTATCCGAGCGATCTGTTCGGGGCCGTTGCGGTACACCGTCGTACAGACCTGCACTGCATTCGCTCCCGCAAGCAGCATCTTGACCGCGTCATCGCCGGTGTGGACGCCGGTTGACGCGGCGATGTCGCAGTCGATCGCGTTTGCAAGGAGCGATACCCAACGCAGTGGTATCGCGATCTCTTCGGAAGCGGAGAACTGAACCCCCGGCGAAATCTGCGCGCGGGCGGTGTCGATATCGAGTTGGTAGAACCGGTTGAACAGTACGATCGCGTCGGCGCCGGCGTCGGCGAGCGCGGACGCCATTTGTCCGGTGTTGGTGAACACCGGTCCGATCTTGACCGCGAGCGGGAGATCGGTTTCAGCGCGAACATCCCTGACGATGCGGACGTACCTGCGCTCGAGGTCGCGCGGGTCATCATCCACCTGTGGCATGATCGCGATATTGAGCTCGAGCCCGTCGGCGCCGGCCTGCTCGATCTGCCGACCGTAGGTCAGCCACCATCGCGGCGATGTACAGTTCACGCTTGCGATCACCGGGATGTCGACCGAGTCGCGCGCCTCCTTGATGAGATCGAGGTACCCGGCCGGGCCGAGGTGCTTGCCCATCTCGGTGATGTAGTCGGCCGCCTCCGGGTGCGATCCGAAGTCGACGTCGTCTGCGGCCTGCCCGGTGTCGTACTCGATCTGTTCTTCGAACAGCGATTTCAGGACGACCGCACCGGCACCCGCGTCGGCGAGCTTCACGACTCCATCGACGTCTTGCGTGAGGCTTGAGCTCGATACGATGATCGGGTTCGCAAGCTGCAATCCCATGTACGTGACCGCGGTGTTTGCCATTGTGACCTACCTTCGGAGAACGGAACGTAGTAGTTTACAGGACACGGGCAGTATAGCGGCCCCCCGGTGAATGGACAAGGAGAGGCGGTCGATGGAGCAGTGGGACGTAATCATCGTGGGAGCGGGAATCGCAGGAATCTCGGCGGCGCGCACGCTCGCTGAGGGTCCACGACGGCGTGTGTTGCTGGTGAACGGCGAGTCGGTCGTGCCGTACAAGCGAACGAAGCTCAGCAAGCACATCGCCGACGGCGAGCCGGCGGCGCGCTTCGCGCTCGAGTCGGACGCATGGTACGCCAACCACGGCATCGAGCTGCGTACCGGGGCTGCAGTTGCGGCAATCGACACCGCCGGACACACGGTTACCCTCAACGACGGTTCGATGCACCGCTACGCGAAACTGATCCTTGCGACGGGCGCGCGTCCGCTCTATCCGCCGTCGCTCGCTCGCTCGCAGGAACGTTTTCCCGATTCGTTCCACGTGGTCCGGGAATCCGTCGACATCGATCGCTTGCGTTCGGCGGCCGCCAGGGCGCGACGGGTGCTGATCGGCGGCATGGGGGTGCTCGCGGTGGAGACCGCCGCCGAGCTCCACCAGTTGGGTAAGCGCGTGACGATGGTCGGCGCGGGCAATCAGCTCATGCCCCGGCATCTGAACCCGCGCTCGGCCGAGCTGCTCGAAGAGATGCTCGGGGCGCGCGAGATCTCGCTCCGGTTCGGTGAGGAGATCCTCGGCGTCGAGCCGGTTGACAAGGGCGGGTATCGCGTCGAGCTGATCCGCGACGCGGTCAAGACCGATATGATCGTTGTGTGCGTAGGCGTCGAGCCGTACATCGACCTTGCGCGAGACTCGGGTCTTTCGGTTGCCAGAGGAATCGTGGTCGACGACAGGCTCATGACGAGCGCCCCCGACGTCTACGCGGCGGGCGACTGCGCCGAGCACGACGGCGGCGTGCTTACCGACCTGTGGCACGCGGCCGAGTACCAGGGCGTCGTGGCCGCGACGAATGCATCGGGCGGCGATGCTGTATGGGACGGCAGGCCGTTCCGGCTCAAGTGCGAGGTCTTCGGCTCGTATCTTCTGAGCATCAACAAGCCGCGCGAGGTCGACGGCCTTGAGATCGTGGAGCATGAACGCGACGGCGTCTATCAGTGCTTCTACTTCGACGGGCCAATGCTTTCGGGGGCGGTCATGGTCGACGACTTCGCGCGTGCCAAAGCGTACCAGACGGCGGTTCAGGAGCGCTGGAGCCGGGATCGGGTAGTCGAACATTTTCTGTCCGATTCGCCGACCCCCGGTGATTCCTGACGCGCCTACTCGATTTCGATCCGCTTGCTCGACTCCCACAACCCGTGAATGTTGCAGTAGCTTGTCGCGTAGAGCGTCCCGGACGCCTTCAGCGTCACGGTCGTCGCGCAGACAGGCTCGGTGAACGCAGCGCCTTCATTCGCGCCCTTTGCCGACTCACCGTGCGCGGTGAAGCGGTTCACCGATAGCTGGTGCGAAAACTTGTCGTTGTCGGGCTTGAAGTGCACTTCGATCCACTGGATGTGATGCTCGGTCGTGTTCGGATGCGCGATCTCCTTGCCGACAGACGCCGCGATCGTGACGCGGTCACCCGACGTCGCCCGATCGGGTGCGTCGATTACCGGCGCGTGTTTTTCGCTTTTCCAATCGGCCGACTGAAGCAGTTCTCCAAAAGCAGCCATACTCCCTCCTTGTGTCCATCCTGCGCAGCGCGATTCGGCGGCTGTGCGATGGACCTCCCCATAATACCATGCGACCGCTCTATAATGCAATCGATCTCTGTTCTATGTGACGCGATCGCAAAATGGCCGCTTGCCTTGAGGGGTTAACCCGACTATCTTAGTCGTAAATACGAGGAGGAGCTATGGCTTTCAAGACACCCGATCTACCGTACGGCTACAACGCGCTCGAACCACACATCGACGAAGCAACGATGCGCGTGCACCACGACAAGCACCATGAGGCGTATACGTCGAAGCTCAACGCAGCGGTCGACGGCACCGAATACGCGTCTCAGTCGATCGAGCAATTGCTCGCGAAACTGTCGTCTCTGCCCGATTCGATACGGACCGCGGTGCAGAACAACGGTGGCGGCCACTACAACCACAACCTCTTCTGGCGCACCCTATCGCCGTCGGGCGGGGGTAAGCCGACGGGCGAGCTGGCAGCGGCGATCGATTCCGGCTTCGGAAGCTTTGACGCATTCAAGGAACAGTTCTCCAACGCCGCGGCGACCCGGTTCGGGAGCGGGTGGGCGTGGCTGGTCGTGAAGGCCGGCGGCACGCTTGCGGTCTACAGCACCGCGAATCAGGACAGCCCGCTGTCGCAGGGCGACACGCCGATTCTTGGGTTGGACGTGTGGGAGCACGCGTACTACCTGAAGTACCAGAACCGACGCCCTGAGTACATCGACGCATTCTTCAGCGTGATCAACTGGGCGGAGGTCGCCACGAACTACGCTGCCGCGAAGCGCTGACCCGTCGGCTTCAACGAAACGGTCATCACCACAGGCGCCGGCTTTGACGGGTCGGCGCCTTTTTTGGTAGTCTAAATAGGATAAACGGAGTCCGATTTATGGTCAGGATGTCGAAGTCGGTCGAGTACGCGATGATCGCGATCGCCTACGTCGCTTCGCGCGACGGGCTAGTTCGCGCGCGGGAGATCGCCTCACAGCTCGATCTGCCCGCGGGTCTGCTTGCGAAGATCCTGCAGCGGCTCGCGGTCGCCGGGATTCTGTCGAGCGAGCAGGGTGCCCACGGTGGGTACCGGATCGCTCGTGACCCCGACACGGTGAGCTTTCTGGAGCTGTCCGAGGCTGTCGACGGTCGGTTCCGGTTTGCGCCGTGCGCGGATCCCGACGAGTGCGAGCGCCGCTCTCAGTGCACCGTCGCCGGGCCGGTCCACGAGCTTGGCGACCGGATCTCCGACGTGCTCGCGAGTGTGACGATCGGGGCGCTGCTTGCCCCGAGTGAGGTGACAAAGTGATTGATCAGGTCAAGGATACCGACCTGGGCGTGCGCGCCGATTTCCCTGTATTGAGCCGTCTGATGCGCGGAAAACCGCTGGTCTACCTGGATAACGGTGCGACGTCGCTGAAACCGCAGTCGGTCATTGACGCCGAAGTGGCGTACCTCCGCGACAACGGTGCGACGATTCACCGTGGCGTCTACGAGTTCAGCGAACGCGCGACCACGATGTACGACGACGCGCGCGTGCGGATCAAGCGGTTCGTCGGGTGCCCTGAAGACGGAGAAGTCGTGTTCACGAAGAGCGCGACCGAGTCGAGCAATATCATCGCGCGCTCGTGGGGTGCGAAGTTTCTCAGACCCGGCGATCGCGTCGTGACCACGGAGATCGAGCACCACGCGAACATCATCCCGTGGCAGGAGGTAGCGCGCGCGACCGGGGCCGAGCTCGCCTTCATCCCGATCGGTCCGCGCGGTGAGATCGACCCTGGCGACGTTGCGCGCACGATCAACGACCGTACTCGGATCGTCGCGGTCACCGGTATGTCAAACGTCACCGGCGCGATGCCTGCGGTGCGCGAGATCGCACAGATCGCGCACGCGGCCGGAGCGCTCGTGGTGGTCGACGGTGCGCAGCTGGTCAGCCACCACCCGGTGAATCTGGCGGAACTCGACGCTGACTTCGTGATCTGGAGCTCGCACAAGATGTGCGGGCCAACCGGCGTCGGATTTCTCTACGCGCGCAAGTGCCTGCTCGAACAGATGGATCCGTTCCTCTACGGCGGCGACATGATCGTCAAGGTCACGAAGGACCGGGCAACCTACGCGCAGGCGCCGGAGAAGTTCGAGCCCGGGACCCCGAATATTTCGGGCGTGATCGCGCTTACCGCGGCCATCGACTATCTGGAAGCGATCGGCATGGACCGGATCGCCGACCTGGAGGATCGGCTGCTCGCGCGCGCCGAAGAGGCGCTCGGTGAGATTCCCGGCGTGACGCTTTACGTCCCGGACAGCGTTGGGCGGCGCGGCGGGATTCTGAGCTTCAACGTCGACGGTGTCCACCCGCACGATGTCGGTTCGATGCTCGACTCCGAGGGGATCGCCGTTCGCGCGGGGTTCCACTGCGCGCAGCCGTTCATGCGCCACATGGGAGTCGGCGGTACCGTTCGCGCAAGTTTCTACCTCTACAATACGGCTGCCGATGTTGACGCGCTCGTCGCGGGCGTTCGCAGGGCGAAGGAGTTTTTTCAGTGAATCTTGGTGACGACCTGTACCGCGAGATCATCCTTGACAACTACAAGAGTACCGAAAACCGGAAGTCACTCGACGATGCGACCTTCTCGCAGGAGGGGTTCAATCCGTCGTGCGGCGACGATGTGACGCTCTATCTGAAGACCGACGGTGACACGATCACCGACGTCACGTACGACGGGATGGGATGCTCAATCTGCCTCGCGAGCGCGAACATGCTGTGCAATTCGCTCAAAGGTGCAACCGTGGCGCAGGCCGAGGACCTGATCGGACGCGTGAAGGCGATGCTGGTCAACCAGGAGCAACCCGACTTCCCCGACGGAGCTGAGGATCTGGAGGCGATCGCCGGGGTGTCCAAGTTTCCGGTGCGCGTGAAGTGCGCGCTGCTTTCGTGGAACACGCTTCATCAAATCGTCCAGGAGATCAAGAGTAAGCCGTCGGACCGTTGACATCGACTCGTACGGCTCGGTAGTCTAGGCCGACAGGAGGCCGCATGCATAAGCTTGTACTGCTCCGCCACGGCGAGAGCGACTGGAACAAAGAGAACCGATTCACCGGTTGGACCGACGTAGACCTATCGACGAAGGGCGTGGAAGAGGCGAACACCGCGGGGACGGTGTTGAAGGCCGAAGGTTTTGTGTTCGACATCGCGTACACGAGCGTGCTGCGCCGTGCGATCAGAACGCTCCACATCGCGCTCGACGTGATGGATCAGCACTGGATTCCCGAGATCAAGGACTGGCGGCTGAACGAACGCCACTACGGCGCGCTGCAGGGACTGAACAAGGCTGAGACCGCTGAGAAGTTCGGCGACGAGCAGGTGCACGTCTGGCGACGCAGCTACGCAACGCCGCCTCCGGAGCTTGACACCGACGATGAGCGCTACCCCGGCAAAGATCCGCGCTACGCGGGGCTCAAGCCGTCTGAGGTTCCGCGAACCGAGTGCCTCAAGGATACGGTCGACCGGTTCCTGCCACTCTGGCACGAAACGATCGCGCCTGCGATCAAGGGCGGCCAGCGCGTGATCATCGCTGCGCACGGAAACAGCCTCCGCGCGCTTGTGAAGTATCTGGACAACATCAGCGACGAAGATATCCCGGAGCTCAATATCCCGACCGGAGTTCCTCTGGTCTACGAGCTCGACGACGCCCTGAAGCCGCTCAAGCACTACTACCTGGGCGACCAGGACGCGATCGCGGCCGCCGCGGCGGCCGTCGCGAATCAGGGCAAGGCAAAGTAGGCCGGGGATCAGCCGCCGAGCAGGCTCGCGCGCAGCAGGAGCTCGATCGTATACGTCCGGCCGGCTTCGAAGGTGAAGAAGTTGCGGAACTGGAGTCCGCCGGACACGATCATTATCTCGCGTCTGCCGGGTTCGACTTCGACCCGCGTCTCGTTGCGCAGTCGCCCGTCGACGTAGAAGTCGATCTCACGCCACGGGTCACGAATCCGGTCGTTGAGAAACTCCGACGGGATCCGCAGTACCACGGTCGCGGTCGGCGGCACGAGCGATACGGTGATCGTTCGCGGGCCGGTGATCGTGATCCGCTGCTCCCACGGCATGTAGCCTCGTGCTTCGACGCGGATCACGTAGGTGCCGCGCTCGAGCTGTACGGTGCCCCGCCGCTGCAGAACGCCATCGACATAGATCTGCGCGTCGCGCACGCTCGGATTGATCGTGACCGCAAAGACCGACGGTCGGGTCTGCGTGGTGCCTCCGGCAGCGCCGCTCTGCGCTGCCGCGATACCCGTCACTGTCGCAATGAACGCGAGCGCGATGATCGCCCGCGTGAGTATCGTTCTTCCTCTCATGGTTCCTCCGGACCGCGGCGGTCACCGCGGTCGCTGGTTCTACTCTTCGGTCTCGACGCCGATGACCAGGTCACCGGGTTCAGCGATGCTTCGAATCCCGCCCGTGTCGCGGATCACGGTCGTGTGCGGCAGGATCTGGTAGTACGCCTGTTTGGCGCCCGTTGATTGACTCCTGCGCTCGAACAGCGCGATCCGCGCGACGCTCGCGCCCTGCATCGGGATCTGCTCGGGCAGCACAAACTCTCCAAGCACGTTTGCGTTACGGTCGTAGATCGTTACCGTCGCTCCCGCATTGCTTCCCGCCGACACGACCGGGTCGCTCACGCCGTACACGTAGACCTCCATGATCCCGACCCACGCGTAATCAAAGCCGGCAGGCAGCGCGTTGTGGGTGTTCGCCGCGGTGTTGTGCCCGAGTGAAGGGAGCGAGAACGGGTACGCGTCGACCTGAATCACCTCCATCCGCGTGCCGACGTTTGCGATCCATCGGACGTTCCCCGGTCCGTGCGAGCTCGTCCTGTTGCCCGCGTGGACCCTCTCGCGCGATCCGATCCCGTCTTCGGGGAAGAATCCGGGCTCACCCAAGGTTGGTGCATCGTACGCGAGCTGGATCGACGAGTAGACCGGATCATCGCCCGATGTGACCGGCTGACTGCCCGGGTAGGTTACGTAGAGATCCAGGTCGTTGACGTTGCTCTTCCACGTGAGTTCGATCGTGAGATCGGCGTTTGCCCGGCGTGCTATGTCCCAGCCGAAGATCACGATGCAGCCCGAAAGTGCGGTGATCGCGATCGCGACGACCCCGATTCGGAGCGCCGTCCTGACGAAGCTGGCGGTATGTGTGACTCTGTTCATACTGTCCTCCAATACTGTGCTGTAGATGCAACACCGTACCGGTGAGAATCTGTTACGAATATACGGCGATCGCCCGCAAAATCCATGCTGGTTGTTCACCGGGGTCGGCGTGGGTATACTCGGCGTCGATGCACGAGGACCGAGTGAACCCTCAGCGATGGATCTCGCCGTCGGTGGTGTTCGCATGAGTACCGCGTACGAGACCGAGATGAAGGTGTGGGTCGACGACTGGGCCGCAGTCGAAGCGGCGCTGCGCGCGCGCGCAACGTTTCGCGGCCAGTTCGTCAAGGAGGACCGCTACTTCCGCTCCGCCGACCCGACGCTTGCCCCGCCGCGTGGCCCGACGTTCCGGATACGGACTGAAGGTGGGACGGCGACCGTCACGTTCAAGGAGAAGAGCCGCGAGCGCGGCGTCGAGTTCAACGTCGAGCGCGAGTTCGTCGTCGACGACGTCGATGCGTTTGTCCATCTGGTCGGCGTGCTCGGCTACGTCGACGATATCGCCAAGCGCAAGAGCGGGTTCGGATTCGACGTCGGCGACCTGCACGTCGAGCTTGTCCGCGTCGACGGAGTCGGAGAGTTCATAGAGGTCGAGTCGGTGAGCACCGACGGCGAGCGGCCCGGACGCGATGCCGCCGCCGCGCGCATTCGCGATCTCCTGTCGTCGCTGCCGGTCGACCTTGCGCGCGTGGAAGAGCGTCCGTACACCCAGATGCTGCGCGAAGGCGCAGATCCGGTCAGTCGACCGCGGCCCTGATCGGTTCCAGGAGCCTGAGAGCCGCGCTGCGCTGCACTATCGCCGCCTGGTCCCAGCGGTAGAGGCGTGATGAGAAGAAGCCCGGGTTTGCGCGAACCGGTTCACGCCCGATGAGCCGCGTCTTGTGCAGCATTTCGTCGCGCAGCCAGTGAAGCTTGTCAACAGCCGATTCGAGCTCCGCAAGGTACCACCGCTTCGTCCACCCGCCGGGCGGTGTGAATGCCTCGACCCGCCAGGTACGCCGGCTGTACTCATCCATGCCGCACTCGATCACGAAGTCGGCAATCCGCTCCTCAGACGGCGTCCCGGGTTTCCCCAGGATCGTGGTCAGCCGGTCGATCACAAGATCCTCGTCTGCAAAGCCCGATCCCGTGTACGTCGCCAGGTAACGATAGATGCGCGCCGCGGCTGCAAGGAAGCGGCTACGGTTCTCAACGCGGTCGTGCGGCGGTTCAAGTCGCGGATCCGACCAGACCGTGTCGAGCGAATCGGGGTCACGCAGCGCCTGCGCGTGACCGATCGGCGGCAGCGGGGACGTCGGATCGACGCGGTTCCACACCTCGTTGCGGCCCGACCAGTGCTCGTGCGCCCAGGTGTCGGCGTACGTGTGGAGCGCGATACCAATGCGATAGAGATCGCGCGATCGCAGCGCGTCGATCAACAGCTGCTTCACCAGCGGGCCGTTCGCGCGTACGACCAGCGGATTGGCCGCGCCGTCGCGCCGATGCTCGGTCGACCGGTCTCCCGCCGGGAAGAAGTGGAACGGGATCCAGACATCCCACTCCTGAGACCGGTCCCAGAACCCGAAATGGTGCGTGACCTGCGTAACGTAGGTACCACGATCGTGAGCCACCTCGTACGCGACGAGCGCGTTGTCCAGATACTGAGACGAATACGCGAGTACGTACGCATCATCGTCGGTCATGCCCGCCGCGGTCGCAAGGTAGTAGACGGTGTAGTAGTGGAACTCGACGTTCATCTATCAGGAGCATACCAGAGCGGGCTTCTCTCGTCTCGACCGCCGTGATACCTTACGCGGATGCAACTCTTTGGCTGGCCGGCGGACATCGACGCATCGCAGCGCATCGGTGAACGACTCCGGGGCGTGCTGTTCGACATCGATCGCACCCTTTACGACAACGATGAGTACGCGCACGGTCAGATCACCGCGCTGATCGCCCGATTTGCGCGTCAGTTCGACGAAGACCCCGCGAACGCGCACCGGCGCATCAAGGAGTGGCAGCGCACGTGGAGCGAGACGAACGCCGGAGCGCGCCAGAGCCTGGGGAACACCTTTGCGTCGCTTGGGGTTCCGATCGAAACGAGCGTCCGATGGCGCGAAGCGATCATCGAGCCGGAGAAACACCTTCAGCGCGACCCACGCTTGCGCCGCGCGATAGAGTTCATCCGCACGCGCGGCGGCCGCGCTGACGCCCCCCGATTGCCGCTGGTTGTCGTGACGAACAACCCGGTGACCACCGGGAGGCGCTCTCTTGCCGCGCTCGGGGTCGATGATCTGTTCGACGAAGTCATCGGTCTTGATACGACGATGCGCTCAAAACCCGACGCGGCGCCGTTTCGCGCCGCGCTCGACCGGGTCGGCTGCGACGCAGAGTCGGTGGTCTGCGTCGGCGATCGATACGATGTTGATATCGCACCGGCGCTCGCGCTCGGAATCGGCGGCGTGCTTGTCGACGGCGTAACCGACGTCTACGAGCTTCCCGCGCTCTTCGGTTACGGGGCGCCTGGCAACCAGTCAGACCACGGCGACCGCCCGGCCGGAGCGACCGGTGCTTGACTGGCGGCGGTTCGAACGCGCGTTCGAACGCGTGTTCGCCTCTTCGACGCTCTTCGGTGACACGCCGATGACAGTCGACGTCGTCGTCAATCCGTACGCCGGGCGGTTCAGCAGCGAACGGCGAGCCGTCGCGACACTCGCGGAACTGGATGCGGAGTCCGCATCCGCGGAGACCGCATCAGCGCAGACTGCCTCAGCAGCTGACGAGCGGGATACTCGGCGCCGGCAGAACGTCGCGCTGCGGTTTCACCACACGCGATACGTTGGACACGCGCGGGAGATCGCGCGTCGGGCGATCTCCCGACGCGACTCGCCCGCGCACCTGATCGTGTCGGCCGGCGGAGACGGCACGCACGGAGAAGTTCTCTCCGCGTACCTTGATGCGGCTGAATCACACTCGCTTCAGGAAGACGATCGCTCCTTCGCGCTGATGCGCCTTCCGCTGGGAACCGGGAACGACGGAGCGGATGCCGCGAGCATCGCGGAGGCGGTCGCGATGCTGCGGGGCGCCGCGGACGTCCACCGGACCGGTCACCTGGTGATCCGGCCGGCCGGCATGGGCGAGTTCTTCGGCTTCAACATCGCGAGTATCGGGCTTGACGCCTACGTTGCCGAGCTGACAAACCGACTCAAGCGGAGATTCGGCGGCGACCTGTACAAGGTCATCGCCGATATCGCGACGCTCTTCTACGAGCAGATCG
>RECL01000017.1 GCA_007694025.1 Spirochaetaceae bacterium | reverse complement strand
ACAGGATCTGCATCGTCAGGACGCGCGCGGTCGCCCTCCGGTTCGTCACGAACCGGCCGGTCTGACGCAGTATTTCCACGACGAAACCGATCGCATAGAGCGCTCGCGCTACGCGATCGATCGCACGGCTTCCAATCCGTTCAACGACGCGCACGCGTACGCTCCCGTATGCGATCGTAGACCGCATCGTCTATCGCAGCGTCACCTGGCCCGTGTCCAAGCCGGCGGTCACCCGAGGCCGGACCGTGGAAGTCGCTGCCCGCCGTCACGATGAGCCCCAGTTCGTCGGCGAGCGCCGCGAGCCGATGCGCCTCCTCAAGGTCAATACGCGCGTGGTACGCCTCGATCCCGTCGAGCCCTTCGGACTTCCAGCGACGAAGCTGCCGCTCCAGATCGACCCACTCCAGGCGCAGCGTCTGCGGGTGCGCTATCACCGCGACCCCGCCCGCGGCGTGGATCGCAGCGCACGCGGCGCCGACCGACGGTGACTCCTTGCGCTCGTAGAACGGCCGTCCGTCGCCTATCAGACGGTCGTACGCCTCCTGCAGCGACGACGTGACGCCTTTCTGGAGCAGCAGCTGTGCGAAGTGCGGCCGCCCGACCGTATCGTGACCCGACAGCTCGGTCAGCTCGTGGTACGTGATTGCGATCCCCGCCTGCTGCATCATCTTCACCATCGCGAGATTCCGTCGCTTGCGTGCGGTCAGCGAGTGCTCCAGGCGGGCGCGTACAGGGCCGGTCCAGCGCTGCAGATCAAGCCCCAGCAGGTGAAACACGCCCGGAGTCCAGTCGACCTCGAGCTCGATACCCGGTACGAGAGTGATCCCGAGCGACTTCGCCGCGCGTAGCGCCTCGTCGATCCCAGCGACCGTATCATGATCGGTCAGCGCGATCGCCGACAGGCCCTCGGCGTGAGCCAGCGCGACCAGTTCGGCAGGGCTGAGTACACCGTCGGATGCGGTTGAGTGCGCGTGGAGATCGACCACCCGAACAGTATACCTCATCGGGCGGGTCTGCGTGCACGCGAAACTTCCTTGATAATATCGAGACAAGTGATTACAGTTCTGTCCAGGAGTCTGCCCTTGCCGCGTCCGATGACCTTCAAAGCGAACTCTGTCATTTACTTCGCGGGTGACGTCAGCGACAAGATCTACATCCTCAAGTCTGGCCGCGTGAGCCTCAACTCGACCGATATCGAGACCGGTCAGGAGATCCACGACTACATCCAGACCGGTGAGTTCTTCGGCGTCAAGAGCGCGCTCGGGAAATACCCCCGCGAGGAAAACGCGGTGGTGCTCTCCGATACCGCGGTGCTTCTGTTCACGGTCCCCGAGTTCGAGGCCGTTGTCAGCCAGAACACGCGCATCATCATGAAGATGCTCAAGGTCTTCAGCACGCAGCTGCGCCGCATGCACGCGAAGGTCAGCAGTCTCCTCGCGCAGGACGATCACGTCGACCCCGAGGCGGGCCTGTTCAATATCGGACAGTACTATCTGGGGAAGAAGCGCTACGAGCAGGCCGTGTACGCGTTTCGTCGCTACCTGACCTACTACCCGTCGGGCCGGTTCCACGCGAAGGCAAACGAGTTCGCGCAGAAGGCCGAGCAGTTCGCCCAGCAGTACGGGTCCGGCAAAGGTCCGAACATCCAGGGGATCGAGTCCGCGTCACCGCAGGCTGCCAAGCCCGCGGCGGGGAAGCAGCTCTCCGAGGCTGCGCAGGAGTTCTACGCTGCGGTCAGCACGTTCAGCCAGCAGAACTACGCCGACGCGCTTCGAAGCTTCAAGACGCTCGTCGAAACGAGTGAGGACGAGGAGTACCGGATCAAGAGCCTCTTTGAGATGGGCCGGTGTTTCTTCAGTCTTGAGCAGTACGACGCGTGTATCAAGCACTTCACGGGCCTGATCCAGCGCTATCCCAAGATCCCGGAGCTTCCCGATGCGCTCTACTACGTCGGCCAGTCGTACCAGGAGAAGGGTGATGCGGGGCGAGCCGAGAGCTTCTATCAGAAGATCGTGAGCATGCCCGGCGCCGGGGAGGCGCTGCTGCGCAAGGTTCGCCGCGCGCAGAAGTCGCTCGAGGCCGCATCATGAGCGAGGCGCTGCGATGAATCTCGAGGCTTTCGAGCGGTTTGCGGTCACGTACAACCCGGGCGACATCATTTTCTGCGAGTTTGAGCCAGGCGACGCGTTCTATCTGATCCAGCAGGGACGCGTGCAGATCACGAAGATCATGGGCGATATTGAAAAGACGGTCGACGTGCTCCAGCCCGGCGAGATCTTCGGCGAGATGGCGATCCTGGAGGAAGCGCCGCGGTCGGCGACCGCGCTCGCCGCCGAGCGGGTGAAGTGCCTTGAGTTCAACCGCGCCAACTTCGAGATTCTGATGCGAGGCAACCCTGCGATCGCACTGAAGCTGCTGAAGCTCTTCACGAAGCGCATCTACGACCAGCGGCGCCGCTTCATGATCCTTACGCTCGACGATGTGCAGGCACGCGTGGCCGACGTCTTCCTGATGCTCAACGAAGGCACGCCGCACGCGCCCGATGAGAGCGACGAACGCTTCTTCCAGACGACGCCGGAGGACATCGCGCACTGGGCCGGCCTGTCGACCGATCAGACGCGCCACGTCCTCAACCACTTCGTTACGCAACGGCGCGTCGAAGTGCTCAACGACAAGATCATCGTCAAGAACATCAACGAGTTCGTCCGGTTTGTCGCGAGTCGCCGGAAGCAATGAGAATTGCTTCCGGCAGTAAGAACTGCTTCTGCGAAGGGTTAACACGGTCGAGCTTGTGCGATATATTTCTGCACGTGCCAAGATAGCTCAGGGGTAGAGCAGCTCACTCGTAATGAGCAGGCCGTGGGTTCGAATC
>RECL01000018.1 GCA_007694025.1 Spirochaetaceae bacterium | reverse complement strand
CGGACGTTCGAGCAGGCCGCCGGCTTCCTCCGCGTGACCGGCGGACCCGAGCCGCTCGATGCGACCGGGGTGCACCCGGAGCGGTACGCGATCGTCGAGCGGATCGCGCGTGACGCGGGCGTGAGCGTCAGCGACCTGATCGGCGATTCGGTGCGCCTCGACGCGATCGACCTGTCGGTCTACGTCGATGGTGAGACGGGGCTTCCGACGCTTCGCGACATCATCGCCGAGCTCAAGCGCCCCGGGCGTGACCCGCGTGCTCCGTTCGAGTCGGCAGCGTTCAGCGATGCCGTGCATTCGATCGACGATCTGGCCGTCGGGATGCGACTGCCCGGCGTTGTCACGAACGTCGCCGACTTTGGTGCGTTTGTCGATATCGGCGTGCACCGCGACGGGCTGGTGCACGTCAGCAAGCTGTCCCTGCAGTTCGTGCGTGATCCGCGCGACGTCGTGCGCGTCGGTCAGCGGGTCGACGTCACCGTGACCGAGGTCGACCGCGACCGCGGACGGATCTCTCTGAGTATGGTCGAGTAGCACCGCAATCGCGTATACTGCATAGTTATGCAGGCACTGACCTTTCTCGCGCCGTTCGCGACCAAATACTGGAAGTCGCTCGTGTTGACCGTCATCAGCATGCTCGCGCTCGTCGGCGTCCAGCTCTACGCGCCATGGATCATCCGCGAGATGATCGGGCTCGTCAGCGCCGGACTGTCGGCTGACTCGTACCGGCGCATTGGGACGCTCGCGCTCTTCGCGCTTGGTGTGTACGCTCTGCGTGGCGGTCTGACCTTCGTACGCAGCTACATGGCGCACGTCGCCGGATGGGGTGTCGTTGCGGAGGTGCGCACCGCGCTCTACCGTCACCTTCAGAAACTATCGTTGCGGTTCTACGAGGATCGGCAGACCGGTCAGCTGATGTCGCGCGTCGTGAACGACACCGACAAGATCGAGACGCTCGTCGCGCACGCGATCCCCGACGTGCTCGTGAACATCCTGACCTTCATCGCGGTGAATATCGTGCTCTTCGCGATCAACCCGATGCTGATGCTCCTCTGCCTCATCCCCGTCCCGCTCATCGTGATCGGGATGCGCGGCTTCGGACGCTACGTGCGTCCCGCGTTCCGCGAGCGGCAGAAGGAACTCGGAGAGCTCAACGCGTCGCTCGCGGACAACCTCTCCGGAATCCGGGAGATCAAGGCGTTCGCGCAGGAAGAACGCGTCGCGACGAACGTCGGCGAACATATCAACCGGTACATGCGGTCGCTCCTCCACGCGCTCAAATTGATGGCGACCTTCCATCCCTTTGTCGAGTTTTCTTCGTCGCTCGGGATGATCATCGTGATCTACTTCGGAGGGCGCCTTGCGATGGGCCAGGCGCTCCCGGTCGAAGACCTGGTCGCGTACTTCCTCTACCTGGAGATGCTCTACCAGCCGGTCCGGATGCTCAGTTCGGTCTGGGAAAACGTGCAGGAGGCGCTCGCCGGGACCGAGCGCGTTGCGGAGATCATGGAGGTCGAGCCCGAGGAGCCTTCGACGCTTGCCGGGCGGGGCACCAGTGCGATCGCGGCGTCGTCGGTGATGCAGCCGCGCGCGCGCGGCGAGCTGACCTTCGACCAGGTCGGCTTTCAGTACATCGACGACACTCCGGTGCTCTCCGACATCTCGGTATCGATTCCTGCCGGCAGCGTCGCTGCGCTCGTCGGGCCCACGGGCGTCGGTAAGACCACGTTCGCGAGCCTGATCCCACGCTTCTACGAGGTGACCAGCGGCCGTATCCTCCTTGACGGTGTCGATACGCGCGAGCTGCCGCTACCCTACCTGCGGTCGCAGATCAGCATCGTGCTCCAGGACGTCTTCCTGTTCCACGGCACCGCGCGCGACAACATCCTCTTTGCGCGACCCGATGCGACCGAGGATGAGGTGATCGCCGCGGCGCGCGCCGCGAACGCCGATGAGTTCATCGACACGCTCCCGAACGGGTACGATACGATCATCGGCGAGCGCGGCGTGAAGCTCTCCGGCGGGCAGAAGCAGCGGTTGTCGATCGCGCGGGCGCTCCTTGCCGACAAGCCGATCCTGATCCTGGATGAAGCGACCTCATCGGTCGACACGGAGACCGAACAGCTGATCCAGCAGGCGCTCGAGCGGCTGATGGTCGGACGAACGACGATCATCATCGCGCACCGGCTGAGCACGGTTCGCAAAGCCAACACGATCGTCGTGCTCCAGGAGGGCCGTGTTGCCGAACGCGGTAACCACACCGAACTCATCGCGGCGCGCGGCATCTACCACAGCCTCCACGACACCGCAGAGCTTCCCGCGTAGACGGCTCGCGACCGGCATGTGAGCACCACTTCACGCGCCGGATGGCGCTGTGCTACGATGCCGCATGAAGCAGCTGCCGTACGATGCGCTCCGCGCTTACTGTGAGTCGGTTCTGCAGCGTTGTTCGGTCCCGACCGACGACGCCGCTACCGTGACCGACTGCCTGCTCTACGCGAACCTCTCCGGGGTCGACAGCCACGGGATCATCCGCCTCCCGCACTACGTGACGCGACTGACCAACGGGTCGATCAACGCGCGGCCCTCGATCCGATACGACCGGCCGCGGCCGTCGATCATGACGGTAGACGGCGGCGACGGTCTCGGCCACGCGATCACCGCGCGAGCCGTGCGCGAAGCGATGCCGGTCTGCCGAGAGCAGGGATCGGTCACGATCGTCATCGGCAACTCGAGCCACTTCGGGATGGCGGGTTACTACCTGCGCGACATCACCGCCGCGGGATTCGTAGGGATGGTCACGACGCACACCGATGTCCGGATCGTTCCGATCGGCGCGCGTAAGCCGTTCGCCGGCACGAACCCGATCGCGT
>RECL01000152.1 GCA_007694025.1 Spirochaetaceae bacterium | reverse complement strand
CCCCACCGGCGGATGGAGGACTGGTACCCACCGGTGTCGCCGTCGGTCCGACGCGCGGCAAATGCGTGGGCCAGGCGCAACGGGCTGCTGATCGCCGGTCTGCGCGAATGGTGGTTCGATGTGCTGTCGACGCTCTTTCCTTCGGTCCCCGATCGCGTTGCGCCACGGCTTCTGGACGCGCTCGCGCGACGGCGGCACTACCTGGCCGAAAACCCGTACAACTACTCGCTTGCAACGACGCTCGACGCGCTCTACAGCGTGTCGAGGCTCTTTCTGGGGAGAACCGCGGGCAACTCCGATGAAGGCCGTGCGATCGCCGCCGCGTTGAAGCGACGCGATCCGTTCGGGTTCGAGTACCTGTCGCGGTTCGAGCACTACGACGAAATGCTGCGCGGCTCCTTTGCGTACCTGGAGCTCGCCTACGATCAGCGCACGGGCGTGGAGGTCGCGGCGCTCGCGCGCGTTACCCGAGAGGCGTACCGGCTCACGCTCGCGACCGAACTTGTTCCGCGGCAGCGCGTTGACAAGGTGCTCGAAGCCGCCGGGGACGCACTCGCGGCGTGCGGGAGGCCGGGGTCGGCGGGCATCACCGATGCGAGCGCGGTCTTCCGGATCTGCCTGGACAACCTGCAGCGTTTCAAGCGCGAGCTCTACCCGGTCGTCCTGCGCGCGATCGGCTCGTTCTACGAAGAGGACGACACGTCTGGCGAAAAGCGGCAGAAGATCCTGGAGTTCATCGACCTGCGACCATCCGACGTCCTGACTGTCAAGCGGTTCGCGGCGGCGGAGGCAGAGCGACGTGAGCGGCAACTGGCCGAGCAGGCGACGATAGAGATCGTGAAGGTCGAGCGCGAGAAGGCCGAACGCGTCACCGAACGGTTCGGGGCGGTCCTGGAGACGCTTGCGGCGCTCTTTCCCGACAGTGGGATAGAAGCCGTGGATCAGCAGCCGTATCTGCTCCCGTACTTCGACGACCGCGTGTTCACGACATCGCTACCGTTCGATCACGGCTCAGCGAACGTCGAGCTTGTCTCGCGCACCGATCCGATCGCGGTGATACTCGTGCTGCACCGAATCGTCGACGACTTGCTTTCCGCAGTCGACCACTACGCGCTCGAGCGGCTGACTAACCGCACGGGCATAGGCGAGCGACTTGCGCAGATCAAGACCGACTGGAACGCGGTCTACACGACGCATTTTCAGCGCTACGTTCGCCTGCTCCACGAGCTTGCGAAGGCGCGCGCCGACTCCGACCGCCGATCCGCGTCCGCGGCGAACCTGATCCGGTCGATTGAAGCGGAGATTACGCAACTGCGCGGAGCGCTTGTCCACCGCTACGAGCCGTCGGGCCGCGCGCGGACCGGCGTGGTTCGCGGCCCCGAGCTTTGGGACCTGGTTGCGCGTCTTGCGTCGGTACTCGCCGACGTAAACGAAGACCTCAATCAGGATCTAGGGCGACGGAAGGACCCGGTTGCGCGCAAGATCTACCAGGAGCTCGGGTCGCGCGCGATCGTCGAGTACTCCGAGCACACAACTCCGGGTACCGTGATGTTCAAGCCCGTCACGCGACAGGTGCGCCGCTACCTGGAGGCGCGGCACCATAGTTCGATCGCGAGCATCCCCCGCGTCGCACAATTGTTCCACGTCGACTTGCTGCGCGGCGTGGTGAATCTGTACCGCTATCTGACGAACGACCCGGGAAGCGTACTGCGGACCGCGGGCGAGCGGGTCACGGTCGCCGGCGACGACGAACGATCGCAGTGGTCGCGCGAGCGCGACGCGGTCGCAGGCGCGCCGGACCGCCTTCAGATACGGCTCGGCGAGCAGCTGCTCTCCGAGTACACGGACACGCTGACGGGGTTGCGTACCAAGAACTACTACCTGCAGAAACTGCCGCAGCGTTTTTCGGCGCTCGCTGCAAGCGGCACTCCGGTCAGCCTGGTCATCGTGGACATCGATCACTTCAAGTGGATCAACGACGAGCTCGGACACCAGAAGGGCGACGACGTGTTGCGCGCCGCTGCCACTACGCTGCGCGCGGCGGTCCGGTCGGGACAGGACGCCGCGATCCGCTACGGCGGAGAGGAACTGCTGGTCGTGTCACCGACGCCGCTCGCCGCGTCGGTCGCTCTGGCCGAGCGGCTTCGCGACACGCAGGAGCGGCAGGTTGCGTCGGAGGAGCTCTACGCGCCTGTTGCCGGGATCTCTTCACGCAACGGCGAACCGTGCGGAACGTTTTCGATCGGGGTTGCCGAACGAGCGGATGGAGAGTCGCTCGAGCAGTGCCTGGAGCGCGCCGACCGCGCGCTCTACCAGGCCAAACGAACCCGCAACGCCGTGTGCGTTACGACTCTATCTACCGGTGGTGAGCAGCGCTTCGAGCCGTACGACCTTTTCGCGCGTTCGCGCGGCGGCGCGAACGGTAGCGCAAGCACGGACACAGACGGCAGCGCGAGCGGTCGCGCAAGCGCTCGCGGCCGCGACGACGCGGACGCTACAGCACAACCGCCGGACGCCGTGGGATGAGGTAGACGCGCGTACCCGGTGCGTGATCGATCGAGTAGTCGGTGTGTACCAGAAAGTCGGTTTCGCGGAACCGCACGCGGTACGTGATATCGTGCCCACGGAACTCTCGCGACACGATCTCTCCGACGCAGGCGAGCTGCTCCTCGGTGCACCCGTCCGGCGCGTCGCCGTCGACGGCGCGAAGCGTCAGGTGCTCCGGCCGAAGCGACAGCGTCACGTCACCGGTCGCCGGAGTCGCGATCGCGATCCTGCCCAGGTCGGTATCCGCCGCGTCGCCGGTAGCCCGGCCGGAGAGCAGGTTCGCCCGGCCCAGAAACTGCGCGACAAACGATGTTCGCGGCTGCAGGTAGACCGATTCGGGTGACCCGGTCTGTTCGATGCGTCCGTCGTGCATGACCGCGACGGTGTCGCAGAACGACAGCGCCTCATCCTGATCGTGGGTGACCAGGATCGTGCTGACGCGCGCGCGCTTGAGAAGCGCCCTTATATCGCGCCGGGTCGAGTCGCGCAGCGCGGCGTCCAGGTTGGAGAACGGCTCGTCGAGCAGCAGGAGCTGCGGTTCTGCGGCCAGCGCGCGCGCGAGGGCGACCCGCTGCTGTTGTCCTCCGGAGAGTTCCTGTGGCATCCGGTCGCGTTCGCGGGAGAGGCCGACCATCGCGATGAGTTCGTCCGCGCGCGACAGCCGGTCGTGCCGGGGGGTCCGGTGGAGCGCGAACAGCACGTTCCTGAGCACGCTTCGGTTCGGGAAGAGCGCGTAGTCCTGGAACACGAGCCCGATCCGGCGCTTCTCGGGCGGAAGGTCTACGATCGACCGGTCGTCGAGCAGAATCTCTCCCGAGTCGGGACGCTCGAAGCCCGCGATCATGCGCAGTGTCGTCGTCTTGCCGCAGCCGCTCGGCCCGACGATGCCGAGTATCTCGCTCGGATCGAGCGTGAACGCCGCGTCGTCTACCGCAGGCGGCGAGTCGGCGGCAAATCGCTTGGTCAGCCCTCGTACCTCAAGATGCCTCATTGATCTCCTGTCCCTCGTATCGCAGCATCAGCCCGACAAAGAGCGCCGAAAACACGACGATCGCAGCGGCGTAGGGTGCCGCCTCCGCGAACATGGCCTCCGACGTCCGGGAGAACACCGCAACGCTGAGCGTAGTGAATCCGGTCGGCGCGAGCAAGAACGCGATCGGGAGCTCCTTCATCGCCATCACAAACACCAGCGTCAGCGACGCCAGGATCCCGCGCTGCAGCACCGGAAGGATCGCGGTAACGAACGCCGCGATGGGGCTTCGTCCCAGGCTGCGCGCTGCCTCCTCAAGCCTGCGTGGCGCGAGCAGGAGCTGACTGCGGATCGGGCCGAGCGCGAGCGCGAGGAAGTTCATCGCGTACGCGACGACCAGTAGCGCAAGCGTCTGGTAGAGGAACGGCACGACCCGTAGCGAAAAGAAGACCATACCGAGCGCGAGCGCCAACGGCGGTATCGCGTACCCCAGGTACGCGGTGCGTTCGGCCAGGATCGACCGTTTGCCTGGGTAGCGCACGCGAAGGTAGGCGAGCGGAATCGCGGCGACGACCGCCAGGAGCGCCGCGGGCGCCGACGCCGCGACGCTGTTCCCAAAGTATGCAATCAGTCGGGGCAGCTCGCCCCATGGGGAGCGCAGACCCATCCAGTAGAGCAGGCTGACCGTCGGGAGCCCGACCGACGCCGCGATGACAACCGCGACGAAGAGTATCGCGACCGGCTTCATCGCGGCCAGCCGTGTGACGCGCTGCCGGCGTGCGACGCCGCTTCCCGTGCGCGCAAACCGGACCGACCCCAGGAGCCTCGTCTCCAGAATGAGCGGCCCAACCGCCAGGAGCACCAGAACGAGCGCGAGCGCCGACGCGTAGACCCGGTCGAACGCACCGGCGTATTGCGTGTAGATCGCGAAGCTGAACACCTCAAAGCGCATCAGCGCGACCGCGCCAAAGTCGCCAAGCGCGTACAGCGCGACGATCAGCGACCCGGCGATCAGCCCGGGTACCAGCATAGGCAGGACGACCCGCGCAAAAACACTGCGGGGCGAATAGCCCAGACTCCGCGCCGACTCCTCCAACCCGGGGTCGAGCGTGAGAAGCGATGCTCTGACGTTGAGAAACACGTACGGGTAGGCGTAGAGGGTCAGCGCGATCGTCGCACCCCAGAAGCCCGATGGGCGCTGCATCGTGATGCCGACCGCCGCGGCCATCCCGTTCGTCCCGCCGAGCCCGAGCAGCGCATGCGCCATCACGTACCCGGGGATCGCAAGCGGCGTGACCGCCAGGAGCGTGACCAGCCGGCGTGCCGGCAGATCGGTTCGCACCGTCAACCACGCGAGCGGCAGCGCGACGAGCGCCGACAGCGCCACGACGCCGCCTGTAAGCCCGAGCGTATTGCGCAGCAGGACCCACGTGCGCCTGCGCCATAGCATTTCGACGAGCGTCGCCGCGTCGGCCTCGGCAGCGCGGACGATCAGGTAGCCGAGCGGCACGACCATCGCAAGCGCGACTGCGATCGGCGGCAGGTAGAGGAGCAGGGGAATCGCCTGCCTGCGATCCCCCCGCGCAACGCGAGTACTCAAGGGCCCTCTACAGCGCTCCGGCGCGCCGAAGGAGGGCGAGCGTCCCTTCCAGATCCTCAAGCCGGTCGAGCTCGATCTGCGGACTCACCTCCAGGAGACGCGCAAACGACTCGAGCCGCGGGTTCTGCGCGACTGCGTCGGTGATCGGGTACTCGTACACCTCGCTCGTGAAGTACTGCTGCGCCGATCGGTCAAGCAGAAAGCGGACGAATCGCTCGGCGTTCTCAGTGTTCGCCGAACCCGCGATCACTCCGACCCCGGCTACGTTGACCAGGTTACCGGTATCGCCCGGTGCGAAGAAGCGCTGCGCGACCGGGAAGTCGGGGTCCGACGCCTGGAAGCGGAGCAGGTAGTAGTTGTTCGTGATCCCGAACGCGACCTCACCGGCGGCGATCGCTTCGACGATAGCGGTGTTGCTTCGGTACGACTGCACGTCGTTCGCGATCATCGCTTCGACCCACCGCTGCGTTGAGTCGTCGCCGTGCTCGACGCGCATCGCGGTGATGAACGACTGGAACGATCCGTTGGTCGGTGCCCATCCGACGCGGCCTCGGTACTGTGGGTCGGTGAGGTCGAACACAGAAGTCGGAAACCCGTCGTTGGTTACCGCGGTCGGCGAGTACGCCAGCACGCGCGCGCGTCCGCTCGTCGCGATCCATAGCCCGCGACCGCCGCGATAGATCGTCGGAACTCCGGCGAACACGTCGTCGGGAAGCCCGCGGAGCAGCCCACCGTTTGCGACCGCACCGAGCGCGCCGGCATCCTGCGCCCAGAAGAGGTCTGCCGGAGATCGCGCGCCCTCTTCCTGGAGCAGTACCGCAAGCTCGGCGGTGCCTCCGTAGCGGACCGCGACCGTGATGCCGGTCTCCCGCTGGAACTCCTCGATGAGCGGCGCGACCAGACTCTCCCCACGACCCGAATAGAGCGTGATCGTGTTCGCGTCCTGCCGCGTGCCGGCCGCGTAGAGCCCACCGGTGATCGCGACCGTCAGAGCCAGCGCAATCGCTCCCAATCTATGCCCACGCACGGCCCCGACGGGTCGTGCGAGTAAACCCTTACATGATGCCATTGCATCCTCCTCAACGAATCTACGGCGAGGTTAATGCATATTAATATATCAGTCAACTACGAAAGATAGATATATACAACAAATGTGCGCATGTCTGCCACGCGCGCTTCCCGGCCGGGCTCAGCCGGTCGGCGTCACAGCGCGATCAGGCCCCAGATGCCGAGCGGAATCAGGTAGATGCTGAACACCCAGAGCTTGCCGCCGCGGATCAGCCGGACCAGGAGCGACAGCGACAACAGCCCGAACACGAGCGACGCGACGAAGCCCGCCGCGATCGCAGCCGGCGATACCGCGTCGGTCAGCGCCGACAGATCGCGCATCTCAAGCACCAGCGCGCCCAGGATCGCAGGGATCGACAGCAGGAACGAAAACTCTCCGGCACGCTCGCGCGATACTCCTGCCCAGAGCGCCGCGGTGATCGTGCTTCCCGACCGCGATATGCCGGGCACGACGGCCAGCCCCTGTGCAAGACCAACTATGAGCGCATGCCGCGGTTTCAGCCCGTCGTATCCGGTCGTCCCGTGCGCGAAGTGCGCCAGGATGAGAAGGGCGGCGGTGACCAGGAAGGCGCCTGCGACGATCTTCGGGTAGAGGTGCAGGTCGAGCCGTCGGATAGCAAGACCGATCACGACGGTCACGAGCGTCCCGAGCAGCACCAGCAGCGTGAGCCTGAGATCGACCGCGTCGTCATCCGTCGCCCGACGGGTGACCCAGCGCCAGATTGCCGCGATCATCCGCGCGATCCGGGTCCGGAAGAACCAGACGACCGCGATCAGCGTCGCGATGTGCAGCACGATGTCGTAGAGCAGCGGGATCTCGCCGATGCCGAGCACCGTGCGCATCACTATCAGATGCCCCGAGCTGCTGATCGGGATGAACTCGCTGATGCCTTGCAGGATTCCCAGGAGAAGGGATTGCCAGAAACTCATGAACGCTCCGTCGCGCGAATATACCGAGCTCGCGGCCGCGGTTCAACTCGCCGCGTCGGGCTCCGCTGCGCGCGATCGCGTCGCGGGCTCGACGCGCATGTGTCGCGCGAAATCGAGCGGGATATCGATGTCGTCGTCTCCGAAGCGCGCGTGGAGCACCGTCGAGTTGCGCGTCCCGATGGCTAGAACCGAGCCGAGCATCAGGCGGTGCTCGTAGCAGAAACGAAGGAGTCCATCGACCGCCTCGCCCTCTTCGGTGACGCGGATCACGCGCACGCGATCGCCAGCGGCAGAGTCGGTGAGCGTCGGCGCGTGGAGGAGGTACGCTTCGCGTTCGGATCCGGGAAACGGATTGCCGTGCGGGCACGTGTCGGGGTGGCCGAGCCGCTTCGCGATGTGGTGCTCGAGCGTCGTGCTCAAGACCATCTGCAGCCGTTCGGCCTCGTCGTCGGCGATATCCCACGCGACGCCGAGTTCGTCGACCAGAAGCCGCTCGAGCAGGTAGTGGCGGCTGATGTAGTGCTTCGCAAGCCGCTCGCCGGTGGCCGTGAGCGTATACCCGCGCGACGGCTCGCGACTGAGGAGTCCGTGCTGTTCGAGGCGCTTGAGCGTCTGCGTCACCGAAGACGGCGTGACGTGCAGCCGCTCGCTGATTCGAGCGCCTACGACTGGTTCGTTTTCGCGCAGGATCAGGTAGACCTGCGACAGGTAGCGCGGCGCGGCGGGAAACTGCTCGCAGAGCGATACGATATCGGTATCCATGTTCCTGCAAAGATAGCGATTCGCGCGGGGAGGGACAGTCCGGGGGTGACAGGTGGTTCCATCTGTGGTGTTATAACCCGCGGAACCGGCAGCGGTTCTGAGAATACCCGGGAGTTTGCATGATAGAAGTAGAAGCCATCTCCAAGTCGTACGGCGATACCGCCGCAGTGCGCGACCTGTCGTTCAGGAGCACGCCGGGCGAGATCTTCGGGCTGCTCGGCCCGAACGGCGCAGGGAAGTCGACGACGATCAGGATGATCATGAACATCATCGCCCCCGATACGGGGCGGATCCTGTTCAAGGGGTCGCCGCTCACCGTGGCCGACAAGGACCGGATCGGGTACCTGCCGGAGGAGCGCGGCCTGTACAAGAAGCTCACCGTCGCGGAGATCCTGCGCTACCTCGCGTCGTTGAAGAACGTCGATGCCCGTACGGCCGACGGACGCATCGATGAGTGGCTCGAGCGATTCGGGCTCTCCGAGTGGAAGAACAAGAAAGTGGACGAGCTGTCGAAGGGAATGGCTCAGAAGGTTCAGCTGACCGCCGCCGTGATCCATGATCCCGACTTCGTCTTCCTTGACGAGCCGTTCTCCGGGCTCGACCCGGTCAGCACCGACGTGCTGCGCGACGCGGTCGTCGATCTCAACCGCGCGGGCAAGACCGTGCTCTTCTCCACGCACAACATGGACCAGGCCGAGCGGATCTGTCACAGTATCCTGATCCTCAACAAGGGGAGTGAGCTGATCTCCGGTCGGCTCGCCGATGTCAAGGAGCGCTACGGCAAACGCAGCGTAGCGATCGAGTTCGACGGCGACCTTCGCTTCCTTGACCAGCACGCTGCCGTGGCTCACGTGATTCGCTACCCCCGCTGGGCGGAGGTCGAGCTTGCCGACGGGCATTCGGCCGACGAGCTCTACACGGCGTTGTCGGGCAGGGTATCGGTGCGCCGGTTCGAGGTGCTCAGCCCATCGCTCCACAAGATTTTCGTCGATCAGCTCGGCGGACGCGCCGATGCGCGCACCCCGAGCGAGGAGTCCAACGCATGACCCCGGTTTTTACCCGCAGGATGGGCCGAGTGGCCCGCATGGAGTTCAAGCTCACCGCCGAGAACAAGGCGTTCGTCATCATCACGATCATCGGACCCTTTCTGATCGTCGCGATGAGCGTACTGCCGGGGCTCCTGGCGTCGCGCGGCGGAGGGGCCCCGGCGTTTGATCTTGGCATTGTCGGCGGTTCGCCGGCGTTCACCGAATCGATGCGCGGCGCGCTCGGGTCCACTTCGATCTCCGTGACCGCGCACAGCGACCGCGAAGACGAGCTTCGTGGCCGACTCGCAGCCGGAGAACTCGACGGGTACATCGTGATCCCGACGAACGTGCTCGACACAAGCGTCGTCCGGTTCGTCACGTCATCGGGTCCCAACTTCGAGATCGTCGGCACCATAGAGGGCGTGGTCGGTAGCCTGGTCGTTGCGATGCGGCTTGCGAACGCGGGATTCGATCCCGGCGAGGTCGCGGCGCTGTCGCAGCGTCCGTCGCTCGAGTATCGCCGCTTCGAGGCGGGGCGCGACGACAGCGAAGGCCCCGACATGATGAGCATGCTCTTCACGACGCTCGCGTTCACAATGCTCCTCTATATGACGATTCTGCTCTACGGCCAGTCGCTCGGCACCTCGGTTCTGAACGAGAAGCGCTCCAAGATGGTCGAGGTGATCCTTTCGTCGATTTCCGCGCGCGAGCTGCTCGTCGGCAAGATTCTGGGAAAGGCCGCGGCGAGCCTCCTCCAGTACGGCATCTGGATAGTCATGGCGCTTCTCTTTCTGAATATCATCGGACCGGCGGTAAACGTCGAGGTGAGCCTCGCCGGCGGTGTGCGAACCTACGCCTACCTGGTTCTCTTCTTCCTGCTCGCGTTCTTCCTCTACGCATCGTTCTATGCCGCACTCGGTGCGGCCAGCGAGGACGAGCAGCATCTGTCGCAGCTCGGGTGGCCGGTGATCCTGTTTCTGGTGCTCCCGATGGTCATGATCGGCGTACTGTCGTCCAACCCGGACGGCGGGCTCGCGGTCGGACTCTCCATCTTCCCTCTGACCGCGCCGATCGTGATGTTTCAGCGGCTCCTGGTCGGCTCCCCGCCGGTCTGGCAGGTGGCGCTCAGCATCGGGCTGCTTCTGGTGACGATCGCGGCCGTATCACTGATGGCGGCGAAGATCTTCCGGATCGGCATTCTGATGACCGGTAAGCGCTTCACGCTCTCCGAAGTAACCCGCTGGTTGCGCTACCGCGAATAGCTCCTCCACCCGCACGGTACCACCGAGCCTGGTGGTGCCGTACGCACCGTCCCCCTCCCCGAGTCGCCAAAGTTTCTCTTGCTTGAACGGGAAAGTCGTTGTATACTCGATTTAGTAACGCGAGTTACGAATACATCGTTCAAAAACAGGAGGAAACGATGAGAAAGTCACTACGATTTGCTGTGACGGCCCTGGTGATGCTCGTGCTGAGCGCGAGCCTTGCGATGGCCGGCGCGCAGGCCGAGCGGACCGTCGACGCGACGAACCCGACCGGCAACCCGTGGACCGACGGGCAGGATCTTTCGGGTACCGAGGTCGTACTCTTCGGCGCGTGGGTCGATGAGGATGCCACGCGGTTCGAAGCGGCGATGCAGCCGTTCATCGAACAGACCGGCATCAACGCGGTCTACGAGGGATCGGGAGATTTTGAGGCGTTGGTCACGGTCCGCGCCGAAGGCGGCGATCCGCCCGACATCGCGGTCTTCCCGCAGCCGGGGCTGATGACCGACCTCTACGATCAGGGGCATGTCATCGATCTTCGCAACTGGTTTGACGAAAGCGACCTGCTCGCGTCCTACGACCAGAGCTGGATCGACATGAGCCGTCATCCGGCCGGTTCGATCATGGGTGTCTGGTACCGGACCAACGTGAAGAGCCTGGTATGGTATCCGCCCGCAGTCTTCGAGGCTGAAGGCTATGAGATCCCGACCACGTGGGACGAGCTCCTGGCGCTGTCCGACCGCATGGTCGCCGACGGGTACACGCCGTGGTCGATCGGGATGGAGAGCGCCGGTGCGACCGGATGGGTCGGTACCGACTGGATAGAGGACATCATGCTGCGCATCCACCCGCCAGAGGTGTACGACGCGTGGGTCGCCGGAGATCTGCCGTTCGACAGCCCCGAAGTTCGTGAGGCGTTCGAGTATCTGGCGGAGATCTGGAAGAACCCCGACTACGTTCTTGGCGGCGCGGGAAGCATCCTGACCGTACCGTTTGGCGATGGCGCAAACCCGCTTGTGACCGATCCGCCGCGGGCGCTGATGCACCGACAGGCGAGCTTCATCACCGGCTTCCTGCCCGATGGTACGACCGTCGGACCTGACGGCGACATCAACTTCTTCTACCTGCCGCAGATCAGGAGCGAGCTTGGTGACCCGGTACTGGTTGCCGGCGACATCCTGAGCGCTATGGTCGATCGTCCGGAGGTTCGCGCGGTGATGAACTACCTTGCGACCGGTGAATCGACACGAGCATGGCTGGAGCAGGGCGGCTTTGTCGCGCCGCATTCCGACGTGCCGCTCAGCTGGTACCCTGCAGAGGATCGCCCGTACGCGGAGATCGTGCAGAACGCCGACGTCGTTCGCTTCGATGCGTCCGACCTGATGCCGGGCGCGGTCGGAACCGGTTCGTTCTGGACCGCCATGGTCGACTTCGTCAGCGGCGACAGCCTGGACGATGTGCTGCCCGCGGTCGACGCGAGCTGGCCGGATTGACCCTCAATGGAGTATCGTGACGGTGGCCGCTTTGGCGGCCGCCGTCATTCTTCTGTCGCCCGATGAGGGATGAGGTGGACGATGAGCGGCGTTGCGGTTCAGCAAGCAGGTTTTTTCGACAAGCCCGCGATGAAGGCAGTTGTAGCGGTCGTGATTCTGGTCGCGACGGTTGCCTTGATCGGAGGCGGATTCGTGTTTCTTCGCGACGTGCGGACCGCGGGGCTCCTGACCGCGCTCGTCGCACTCGTGGTCGGCGTCGGCGGCATCTGGGCGCTCTTCTATTCGTTCAACGTGCTCGCGGATCTCTTTCCCCCAGCGATTCGCGACAAGATACTCCCGTACGTGTTCGTGTTTCCCGCGGTGGCGGCGCTCGGCTTCTACATCGTGTGGCCCGCGGTCAACACGATCGGGCTGAGCTTCATGGACCGGTTCGGCAACGAGTTCATCGGGTTGGAGAACTACCGGTTCATCTTCACGAACGAGGCGTTTCTGATCGTGCTGCGCAACACTTTTGTGTGGGTGCTGCTCGCTCCGACGGTCGCGACCGCTCTGGGGCTGCTCGTTGCCGTGATCGTCGATCGTTTTTCGCCGCTGACCGAAAAGATCCTGAAGTCTCTGATCTTCCTGCCGATGGCGATCTCCTTCGTCGGAGCGAGCGTCATCTGGCGCTTTGTCTATGCGTACCAGCCCGCCGGAGGGCCGCAGATCGGGGTCCTGAACGCAATTCACACCGCGCTCGGAAACGACCCGGTCGCGTGGCTGACGATCCGGCCGTGGAACAACTTCCTGCTCATTTTCATCATGATCTGGCTCCAGACTGGATTCGCGATGGTGATCCTGAGCGCCGCGGTCAAGGGCGTCCCGAAGGATCTTCTGGACGCGGCCCGGATAGACGGCGCCGGAGAGGTCAGGAGCTTCTTCAACGTGACCGTCCCATACATTCAGGGGACGATTCTCACGGTGCTGACGACAATCGTCTTTCTGGTACTGAAGATCTTCGACGTCGCCTACGTGATGACCAGCGGTCAGTTTGGCACGAACATCATAGCGCTGCGCATGTACCAGGAGGCGTTTGTGCAGCGTAACTTCGGGCGTGGGAGTGCGCTCGCGGTCATTCTGTTCGTCGTAGTCATACCGCTTCTGGTTCGAAACGTCCGCGGGATGCGGAAGTCGGGAGATTAGAGATGAGCGACGCAACCCTGAAGAAAGCAATCGTGAAGCCGAGCGGTGTTGCTGGAGAGAATCGCACCCGCGCGCTGATCGCCGGAATCCCGGCGCGGCTGTTTATCCTTGCGATCATCGTGATCTGGACGGTGCCGACCGTCGGGCTGCTCGTCAGTTCGTTTCGCACTCCGCAGGCGATCGCGAATACCGGCTGGTGGAACGGGCTTGCGCGCTTCACCGAATGGTCTCAGTGGACGCTCGCGAACTATGAGCGCGTGCTGTTCGCCGATCAGATGGCGAACGCCTTCTTCAACAGTCTGCTGATCACGATTCCGTCTACCGTCATCCCGATCACGATCGCCGCGTTTGCCGCGTACGCGATCGCGTGGATGGTGTTCCCCGGGCGGAAGATCGTGTTCGTGATCATCGTCGGGCTCCTGATCGTTCCGCTGCAGATGGCGCTGATACCGGTGCTGCGCGTCTACACGCGTCACGACATCAACGGAACGTATCTGGGAATGTGGCTCGCGCACACCGGGTTCGGACTGCCGCTTGCGACCTATATGCTCTACGGGTACATATCGAGCATACCCAAGTCTATCCTGGAGTCGGCGCACGCCGACGGTGCGACGCCGTGGATGATGTTCACGCGGCTCGTCTTGCCGCTGTCGATCCCGGCCATAGCGTCATTTTCGATCTTCCAGTTTCTCTGGGTCTGGAACGACCTGCTGGTCGCGCTCGTCTTCTTTGGTACGCGAAGGCCGATCGTCACCACCCGGCTGGCCGAGCTGGTCGGAAGCCGCGGCCAGACGTGGCACGTCTTGACCGCCGGCGCATTCGTGACTATGGTCGTGCCGCTGATCATCTTCTTCTCGCTCCAGCGGTACTTCGTGCGCGGCATGATGGCGGGATCAGTAAAAGGATGAGGACGCAGCCGCGACAAGGAACCAATGGGAAGGAAGAAAGCGTCGGCAGCCGATGTAGCTCAACTCGCCGGGGTGTCGCGAACGACCGTGTCGTTCGTGATCAACAACACGCCGGGAAAGAACATCGCCGAAGCGACGCGCCAGCGGGTCCTTGCCGCGGCGGCCGAGCTCGGGTATAGCCCGAACGAAGCGGCGCGGACGCTCGCGCTCAGCCGCCGTCGATCGATTGGCCTGTTGATCTGCCACTCGCAGTTCGTCTACACCGACGCGTTCATCATGCGCGTCGTCGAAGGCATGACGCTCGCGGTGAA
>RECL01000143.1 GCA_007694025.1 Spirochaetaceae bacterium | reverse complement strand
CCGCGCGAGGAAGAGGTCGCGGGACTCGCCGGCAAGGGCTACACGAACAAGGAGATCGCCGCGCTCCTCCACATCTCCCCGCGCACCGTGACGAACCACCTCTACCACGTTTACCAGAAGCTCGGCGTTCGAAACCGGGTGGAGCTACGAAACGAGTCTGAACGGGTCCTCTGACTCGCAAAATGAGACATTCGTCTCATGCGCGTACGCGCACCAGGGTCTACGATAGAAGCGGAGGTGCCGCATGCGCCGTTGTTCCGCCTGTTGGAGGTCAATCCGGGTCGTAGCGATCGCAGCGCTGTTCCCGACGGCCGTGGCCGGCATCCTGAACGCGCAGCAGCTCGACCTGATGCTGACGCCTCAGTTTCTGATGCCCGTGGGGCTCACAATCGAGGACGCGCCCGAGCTCTACCGGCCCGGCTTTGGCGTGCGAGCCGGCGGGCTCTACACCCTCGCGCAACCGCGGTGGCTGCGTCTGGGCGGCGACGTCGGGGTCGACTTTGTTGACACCGCGAACACCGAGTCGGCGCTCTCCATGATCGCGATCCACGCGGCGGCAGGCGTCGCGATACCGCTTGGCGAGCGGCTGGAAGTGCTGCCGCTGCTCTACGCCGGCTACGCGCAGAGCCTGTGGTCCGGGATGACCGAAGGTCAGGCTTCGGTGGGGGCCGACGTGCAGATCGGGTGGCGGATCACGCCGCAGTTCTCGCTCTCCGCGGGAGGTGGCCTGATCGCGCGCCTGGGTCTCTTTGAGGGGGCGCGAGCGTTCATCGGCGCGACCTACGGCGTTGGCCGGGGGCTTCGCGAGCCGTTCTCTCCGATGGACATCCGAATCGAGCCGGTGTTCCCCATCCTCTACCAGTACTACGACCACGGGCCGTTCGGCTCGCTCGTGCTCGACAACATCGGACCCGACACGCTGTCCGACGTCCGACTCTCCTTCTTCGTGAGCACCTACATGGATTCGCCAAAGACCTTCGCGCGGTTCGACCGGGTCCGCCGCGGCGAGCGGGTGGAAGCGGAGCTCCTGGCGCTGTTCAACAACAGGATCCTGGGGGTCACCGAGGGCGAGCGGGTCACGGTTGACATCACCGTCGAGTACACCGCGCTCGGGCGGAGCTCGACGCAGACGATACGTGAAACGCTCCAGATCCACAACCGCAACGCGCTCACCTGGGACGATGACCGGAAGGCCGCGGCGTTTGTCACCGCGCGCGACCCGAACGTGCTGCGCTACGCGCGCAACACCGCCGGCGTCGTGGACGACTCACCGCTTCGCGCGATCAACACGAACTTCACGATCGCGATGGCACTTTTTGAGTCGTTTCACACCTTCGGCATCACCTACGTGGTCGACCCGCAGAGCGCGTATGAACTGCTGTCGCAGGACGCGTACGCGCTCGACTTCGTCCAGTTCCCGTCGCAGACGCTCGAGTACCGAGCCGGCGACTGCGACGATCTGGCGATTCTCTACAACGCGCTCCTGGAATCGGTGGGAATAGAGACGGCGTTCATCACGACGCCGGGGCACATCTACAGCGCGTTCAGCCTGGACATGTGGCCCGACGACGCGGAGCGCACCTTCGGGTCGCTCGATAACCTCATCGTGGAGGACGACACGGTCTGGCTCCCGGTTGAGATCACGGCGCTCCGGCAGGGGTTCATCGGCGCGTGGGACGCCGGCGCGCGTCAGTGGCGCGAGCATTCGGCGACCGGAGAGGCTGCGATCCACCTCACCCGCCGCGCGTGGCAGGTCTACCCGCCCGTGGGCAGCCCGGGCGACGGGGTGGTGCTCACCACACTCCCGGACCGCGATCGGCTTCTTGGCGTCTACAACGACCGGCTGAACACTTTCATCACGCGTTCGATCCAGTCGCGCGAGCAGGAGCTCCTGAGCCGTATCCGCAGCAACGCGGACGTCCGTCCGATCAACGCGCTCGGCGTGCTCTACGCGCGCCACGGTCTCTACGACCGCGCGGAGGCGCAGTTCCGCCGGATCGCGATGCGGTCTGCTTCCGCACGGACGAACCTGGGCAACATCGCCTACCTCCGCGAGGATTACCGCGACGCGCTCCTCCACTACCAGCAGGCGCTCCTGATGGAGCCGGAGAGCACGGTCGCGCTCCTGGGAGCGGCAAAGGCGCACTACCATCTGAACGACCACGCGGCCGCGTCGGAAGCGTACGAGAAACTCGCGGCCCGCGACAACGAACTCGCCGACCGCTACGCCTGGATAACCGGCTCTGCCGGAACCGAGACGACTCGCGCATCCAGTGCCGAGGCGACCGAACGAATGACTTGGGATGAGTAGGGGGTTGGGATGAAGACGAACCGGAACGGAGTCGTGGCGGCCGACGACGCGGTCTGGCTCCCAGTGGAAGTCACCACGCTTTGCGACCGGCTGCTCCCGCGCTACTGCCGGAGCATGGGGACCTTCATCAACCGCTCTATCTACACCCGCGAACAGCAGCAGCTCGCCCGCATCCGCCGCGGCGACACCCTACGCGCGGTCAACACGCTCGGCGTCCTCCACGCACGCCACGGCCTCTACGACCGCGCAGCCGAACAGTTCAAGCGCATCGCCACCCGCATGCCATCGGCTCGGGTGAACTTAGGCAACATGGCCTACCAGCGACAGGGCTACTGCGGGGCGCTCGACTACTTCGAGCGCGCCCTGGCGATGGAAGCGAACAACACGGTAGCGCTGCTCGGAGTCGCAATGGCGCGCAACCAGCTGCAGGACTACGACGCAGCAGCCGGCGCCTATACCCGCCTGGCATCGCTGGATGGCGAGCTGGAAGAACGCTACGACTACCTCGCCCGCGGAGGCGAGTCCGACACCGCCCGAGCCTCCGGCCGAGGCGGCACCACGCGCGTGACG
>RECL01000019.1 GCA_007694025.1 Spirochaetaceae bacterium | reverse complement strand
CAGTGGAGCACGCCGTTCGGCTCCGGCGCGTTGTCGCAATCGGTAGCTGTTGGGGCGGGCCGTGTTGTTGCGCTCGGGCTCTACTGCGCCGAAGCGTACTACGCCGGAGAGCGCCGGGGCGACGAACGGTACGGGGCGGCGGCGTCCGACTTCGAGCGCTTCGTGCGCGACGTCGTCGCGTCGGCGGGCGTGAACACTCCGGTCGGCGTGATAGAAGCGAAGCCCGATGAGCCGCTCATACACCTGAGATGGGGTCTGTCAGGCCGGGTTCCCGTGCTCTTCGTTATCAACGAAGAGCCCCGCCGAGCGGTCACGCTTCAGCTGACCGGCGAATGGGCCCGGGCGGCCGACCACGGGCTGCGCGACCTGATCGCGAATACCACCTTCGTGGCTGGTGCGGCCTCCGCGCCGGAGCCCACTGACGCGGTCACGATCGCGTTACCGCCGTCCCCATGGGGCGTCCACGTGTTGGTCCCGGCCGAGTAGCCGCGCGCCGCTCACGGCGGTGCTGCGCAGCCGCTACGCCCCCGCGAGTCGGGCCTTTTCCTGTTCGAGCATCTCGCGTTGCCGACGTACGCGCTCGGGAACGTTCTCCCGCCGCTCGCCTTCGAGTGTGAAGTCGAGCCTTTCGACCCCGAGTCCGCGGAGAACCGCGAGTTCGATCGGTGAGAACCCTGCAGCATCATCGCGGTCGAACTGCATCGGTTGCGACAGCTTCAGACACGGGTTGGTCATGAAGCGCGGAACACCGAGCATGTTCTGCGACGACGCGTGCAGCATGAACGGATGGAGCAGGAATACGTCGCCGGTTTCGGCCGTGATCTCCCGGAAGTCGCTGCACTGTGCCGGCAGGTCGCGCCAGCGCGGGTCGTTCGGGTGGATGCCTTCGCGGTTGTCGTTCAGAAACCGTGCGACAACGGGCACGCTGTCCGCGATCACGTAGGTCCCACCGCCCTTATGCGCGATATCGCTCCAGTAGACCGCGCACAACAGACCCTGCTCGGGGCTGTCCAGGAAGTGGTAGAAGAAGTCTCCGTCCTTGTGCCACCCCTGGTGCGACGCGCTCGGTGGGCTCCACGGCTTATCTGCACCGAACGACAGATTGAGGATGAACCCGTCGCCCCAGCTCGCTGTCGCCGGGTTCGCGATCCGGTCCTCACCGCCGACAAGGTCGACCATCGCTGCCCACGCGTTCGGGGCGACCTCGCGAACCGGCCAGCTGTTCATCGTCGGCATGTGGATCTTCGACTCCGCCCACGTTCTCGGATCGTCGGGCTCGTAGCCAAGGCGTTTCCACGCGAGCGCGGTTTGCTCCCGGCAGAACGCGGCGTCGATCGCTCGCGGGATGTGCACGAACCCGTACCGGATGAAGTGCTCGATCTGATCGTGCGTCAGTGATTTCATAGCTTCTCCTCCATGGCCTGCTTTGACGCCCGCGTTCAACGGTGGGTTCCGCTGCCGGCGCCTGTGTCGAGTATACCGCTATTGCGCCTTACGCGTTCCGCGTCTGCGTGCCGCGTCTGCGTTCCGCGTTTGCGTGCCGCGTCTGCGTTCGGTTTGCACGCCCCGGTGTATCGGTTTAGAATGTCCGGGTGAGCACCACGCAAATCTTCACGCGACACCCTGCAAACCCGATCATCTGGCCGGGCGTGTTCGACTGGCGCCTCGCGGTCACGTTCAACCCTGGAGTGATCCGTGACGACGAAGGGCGGTTTCTACTCTACGAGCGGGCCGCCGGACAGCTGCGGCCGTTTCACTGCTACATCGGCATGCTTGAGAGCGACGACGGGGTGAACTTCACGCAGGTCGGCAGCGACCCGGTGTTCACGCCCGAGATGGCCGGAAGCAGGGACGGGTCGGTACAGGACCCGCGCGTCGTGAAGATCGACGACCGCTACCTGATGACGTACGCGTTCCGCCCGTTCGCGTGGAACTCGTCGCCGACCGGCGTGAGCGTCCCTGAGAGCTGGGAGGCGAGCTACGACGCGTTCGACGGGAACAGCGCCGCGAACCGTACGCGCACCGGTCTTGCGGTGAGCGCCGACGGCCGCGCGTGGACGCACGACCGGTGGCTCACACCGATCGATCTGGACGACCGGGACGTGATCCTTTTCCCCGAGCGGATCGGCGGACGGTACTGGATGCTCCGGCGTCCGCACGAGTGGGTCGGACCCGACTACGGGTGCGACGGCCCGTCGATCTGGATTACGTCGAGTTCCGATCTGGAAAACTGGGATACCCCGACGCTTCTGGCGCACGCCGAGCAGCCGTGGGAGGGCGGGCGCATCGGTGGGTCGACCCCGCCCGTGCGCGTTCCCGAAGGCTGGCTTACGCTCTACCACGGGGTCGAGTACGTCCGCCAGATTCCGTGGGTACGGACCGCAACCGGCCCCGCGGCGAACCACGTCTGCTATCGCGTCGGCGCGCTTCTGCTCGACGCCGACGATCCGCGGCGCGTGATCGCGCGAACTGTCGACTTCATCATGGAGCCGACCGAGTACTATGAGAAGCACGGGCTCTACATCCCGAACGTGATCTTCCCGACCGGGAACGTGATCGTCCGCGATGAGCTATGGGTCTACTACGGCGTATGCGACACCGCGATTGCGCTCGCGACCGCGCCGGTCGCGCAGATCATGGACCGGCTCGTGCCGGTGGAGGGGTGAGTATGAGGTTCTACGTTGGTGGGTACAGCCCGAAGATCAGCGTGTGCGAGCTCGACGTCGCCGACGGATCGATGCGGGTGGTTACCGACGCACCGACTCCGAAGAACGGCTCGTGGCTGTCGGTCTCCGCCGACCTGAAAACGCTCTACGCGACCGTGGAGTCGGGCTACGACTCTGGCTCCCCGGGAACAGTCGCGGCGTACCGGATCGCGTCGGACGC
>RECL01000146.1 GCA_007694025.1 Spirochaetaceae bacterium | reverse complement strand
CCCAGGAAGTCGTCGTAGAGCGCCTTGATCGCCGGGTTCTTGTGGCTCACCCGGATCGTCTGGTCGACGTCGTCGCGGTAGATCGCTGCGATGCGCTGCTTGCGCAGCTCGTCGTCACCACCGTACGGCTGGCCGCCACCCGAGACGCATCCGCCGCGGCACGCCATCACTTCGATGAAGTGGTACGGCAGCTCGCCACCCGACTCCAGCGCCTCTTTGACCTCATCCAGAATGATCTTGATGTTCTTCATGTTGTGCGCGACCGCGACGCGGACCTCGGTGCCCTTGATGTCGACGCTCGCTCGCTTGATACCCTCGAGCCCCCGGACGGCCTCGAACTCGACGTTCTCAAGCTCGTCTCCCGTGACCAGGTGGTACGCGGTGCGCAGCGCCGCCTCCATCACGCCGCCGGTCGCACCAAAGATCGTCCCGGCACCGGTGTAGATCCCGAGCGCCTCGTCGGCCGGCTCGTCTTCAAGGCTGTCGAACGTGATCCCCGCCTGCTTGATCATCCGCGCGAGCTCGCGGGTCGTGATCACGACGTCGATGTCCTGGGCGCCCGAACTGCGCATGTTCTCATCGCGCACGATCTCGTACTTCTTGGACGTGCACGGCATCACCGACGTCAGGAAGATCTCGTCGGCCTTCTTTCCGATCTTGTCGGCGAAGTAGGTCTTCACCAGCGCGCCCATCATCATCTGCGGGCTCTTCGCGGTCGAAAAGTGCGGGATCATCTCCGAGTAGTACTTCTCCATGTAGTCGACCCAGCTGGGGCAGCACGTCGTGATCAACGGCAGCGCGCCCTTTCCATTCACGAACCGTTCGACGAACTCGCTCCCCTCTTCCATGATCGTGAGGTCGGCGGCAAAGTTCGTGTCGAAGATCGTATCGAAGCCGAGCCTGCGCAACGCAGCGTAGATTTTGCCGGTCACGATCGATCCCGGTTCCATTCCGAACGCCTCGCCAAGCGCGACGCGCACGGCCGGCGCGATCTGCACGACCTTGTGCTTGCTCTCATCGCGGATCCCGTTGTAGACGATCTGCGTTTCGTCCTTTTCGAAGATCGCGCCGACCGGGCAGTGCGCGGAGCACTGGCCGCATTTGATGCACGGGCTTTCATTCAGCGTGATGTCCCCGGCCGGAGCCATTCGCGTACCGTCACCGCGGTCAAGGAACTCGAGCGCCCAGACGTCCTGCAGCCCCTGGCACACTTTGACGCAGCGACCACAGCCGACGCACTTCTCCGGGTTGAGCACGATCGACGGCGTCGACGTGTCGGCCGGGATGTCGCGAACGTTCGACTCGAACCGCTGCTCGCGGATGCCGAAGTCGGCGGCCAGCGTCTGCAGCTCGCACGTGCCGTTACGCGGGCAGGTGAGGCAGCTATTGGGGTGTGTGGAAAGGATCAGCTCGATCACGGTGCGCCGGATCTCCTGGAGCTCCGGATCGTGCGTGATCACCTTCATCCCTTCGGTCGCCTCAAGCGCACACGCGCGTATCAGCTTTGGCGACCCAGCGACCTTCACGACGCAGATGCCGCACGCGGCCCACGCGGGCAGATCTGAATGGTAGCAGAGCTTCGGGATCGCGATCTTCGCGGTTGCCGCAGCGTCGAGCACGTTGGTGCCGGCCGGTACGGTTACCGGGACGCCGTTTACTTCAAGGTTAATGGTTGACATCTTCGCTCCTTTCTTCCGCGACTACGCGCGCAGCACGGCGTCGAACTTGCACGCGGTGAAGCACTCGCCGCACTTGATGCACTTCGACTGGTCGATCTCGTGCGGTTGTCGCCGTTCGCCGCTGATACACAACACGGGGCAGCGGCGCGCGCACAGGCCGCAGCCGATGCACTTGTCGGTGATGATCGAAAAGTGGACGAGTTCCTTACACTTTCCTGCGGGACAGACCCCCTGCTCGATATGCGCGTCGTACTCGGCCTTGAAGTAGCGCAGCGTGCTCAGGATCGGGTTCGGCGCCGTCTGGCCGAGCCCGCAGAGGCTTGCGCGCTGCATTGAGGTGCCGATCTGGCGCATCGTTTCGATGTCCTCCTGCGTGCCCTGACCTTTGCTTATCTTGGTCAGGATATTGTGGAGCTTGCGCCCGCCGACGCGGCACGGAGCGCACTTGCCGCAGCTCTCCTCTACCGTGAACTCCAGGTAGAACTTGGTCACATCGATCATGCAGTCGGATTCGTCCATGACGATCATGCCGCCCGACCCCATGATCGAACCGAGCTCCTGGAGGTGTTCGTAGTCGATCGGCGTATCGAGGTGCTCGGCGGTGATAACGCCACCGCTGGGGCCGCCGGTCTGCACCGCCTTGAACGCCTTCCCGTCCGGGATGCCTCCGCCGATGTTGAAGATGATGTCGCGAAGCGGGGTACCCATCGGGACCTCAACGAGTCCTGAGTTCGCGATCTTGCCGGTAAGCGCGAATACCTTCGTGCCCTTGCTCTTCTCCGTGCCGATCTTCGCGAACCATTCGCCGCCGCGCGTGAGGATCACAGGAATGTTGGCGAGCGTCTCGACGTTGTTGATGACGGTTGGCTCGCCCCACAGCCCCTTGACCGACGGAAAGGGCGGCCGCGGCCGCGGCATTCCGCGCTCGCCTTCGATACTCGCAAGCAGAGCGGTCTCTTCACCGCAGACGAAGGCGCCGGCGCCAAGCCGGATCTCGATCTCAAAGTCGAACCCGCTGCCAAGGATGTCCTTACCGAGCAATCCGAACTCGGTCGCCTGCGCGATCGCGCGCTCGAGCCGACCGATCGCGAGCGGGTATTCGGCGCGAATATAGATGAAGCCCTTGTTTGCGCCGATCGTGCGGCCGCAGACCGCCATCGCCTCGAGCACCGAGTGCGGGTCGCCTTCGAGGATGCTGCGGTCCATATACGCGCCGGGGTCGCCCTCATCGGCGTTGCAGACGACGTACTTTTGATTGGAGGTCTGCTCGCGCGTGAAGTTCCACTTCATCCAGGTCGGGAAACCCGCGCCGCCGCGACCGCGCAGCCCCGAGGTCTTGAGCTCGGCGATCACGTCCTGGGGCGACAGGTCAAAGAGAACCCTCTCGAGTGCGACGTAGCCTTCGCGCGAGATGTACTCGGAGATCTCCTCGGGATCGATGAATCCGCAGTTTCGCAGCACGACGCGGAACTGCTTCTGGTAGAAGCTGATGTCGTCGACGCGCGCGTGCTCCTTGCTCTGCTCTTCCTTGTAGAGCAACCGCTTCACCGGCCGCCCCTTCACGATGTGCTCGCTGATCAGCTCCGCGGCGTCTTCGGGCGTCACTTCGACGTAGAAGCTCTCCTCCGGGAGGATCTTCACGATCGGACCCTGCGCGCAGAAACCGAAGCACCCTGTCTTGACCACCTGAACGGTGTGCGTCAGGTCGTGCGTCTCGGTCTCACGCTGGAGCGCGCGGTAGATCGCGTCGGCTTTGTTGCTCTCGCACCCTGTCCCGCCGCAGACGAGTATATAGTGCTGATACGCCATCTACTGCTCCTTCCGTTCGAGGATGTCGGCCGCCGGGCGGTCGAACACGTGTTCATCGACGAGCGTCTTGTTCATGATATGCGAGCGCACGATCTCCCCGGCGACCTTCGGCGTAACCTTGCCGTAGATCACCGTAGGCATGTCGGCCATCCGGACTTCCACAGTAGGCTCGGCGTGGTCAAGCCCCAGGCTGCCGGTCTGGCGCAGGCTGACGTTCGTCAGCCCGTGCTGCTCGAGCTCGGCAAGGAACGCGGACAGTGTGTTCTTCGCGCCGGCGGCGATCCCGCTCGTGCCCATTCCGACGATGATCTGCACCGTCTTGTTGTCGGCGTCGCGCATTTCAAGCTCGCGCCGCTTCTGATCGCGCATCGCGCGCAGATCGTCGAGACTCATCTTTGCCATACCGCTTCCTCCTGACTCCTGATGTATGCGATCAGCAGCCGTAATGATTCCGGGTCTTCCAGGTCGCCCAGAGCGTCTTCGAGTTCGCTTCGACGCAGCGTATAGCCGTCGTCTATGCCGACCCGATCGATAACAACTTCCCGGGGACCCGTAACCGCAAGTGCGTACGCGAAGCACTCGCAGACATCCCCCTGCGCCGGCAGATCGACGTGATCAACCGGCAGCCGGACTCCAACCACCGTTCCGCGGCCAGGCTCGCTGTCCAGACGAAACTCTCCGCCAACGCTGTCGGCGGTCTGCACCAGAAAGGGCAGCCCCAGCCCGACCTTGCGGGTCGGATGCGCAACGCCGTCGGTGTAGAACGGCGACAGCGCGCGCTGCTGCGTCTCCTTCGACATCCCGCTCCCGTCGTCGGCGACCTCGATATCGAGCACACCGTCGCGCTCGGCCCAGCGAACCCCGATCGTGGCGGCCTTCGCGTTCACCGCGTTATGGACCAGGTCGAGCAGGAGATCGGCAAGCGATGCGTGCACTACCCTTCCGCGCGATGCGCCGCGATGATCTCGGGCAGCTTCGCCTTCGTCACCTTTCCATACACGTCGTCGTTGACCATCAGCACCGGGGCGAGCCCGCAGCACCCGACGCACCGCACCGCCTCCATGCTGAACTCGCCGTCGTCGGTGGTCTGATTCGTTCCGATACCCAGAAGGCTCTCGAGCTCGAAGATCAGATCCTCACCGCCCTTCAGATAGCACGCGGTTCCCATGCATACCGCGATCTTGTTTCTGCCCGGCTTCTCCAGCTTGAAGAAGTGGTAGAACGTGATCACGCCGTAGATCTTGGCGAGCGGCACGTCGATCTCGTGCGCGAGCGCGAGCGCAATCTCACGCGGCACGAATCCGTACTCCTGCTGGACACGGTGAAGAATCATTATGAGGTTGCCCGGCCGGTCTCGCCACGTTTCGATGAACGAGCGCAGTTCGGCCGACAGTTTTGTCTCTTCGGTGACAGGCATGGAACCTCCGTTGGTTTGTCCCTATGGTACAAGATTTATCGATACGCTTCAAGTATCGAGACGAAAAACTGTATGATATGCCAATCGACACAATAATAGCGCAGATGAGTCCTTTATACTCGACAGCGGTCGTATTATCCACTATTGTTGTGACTAGAGGTGCATAATGGAAGACAGAATCCACCGGCCGATGGTTCTCCGTCTTGCCCGGTACCTCCGCGTACTCGACAAGCTGAAGGGCCTCGGGTTCGTGAAGGTCTTCTCGAACAACCTCGGCGACGCGATCGGAGCGACTCCGGCGGTCGTTCGAAAGGACTTCTCGGTTATCGGTGTATCCGGCAACAAGCGGGGCGGCTACGCGATCGACTCGCTGATCGATCGACTCGTCGAAGTGCTCGGCAAGAACGACACCGAGCGCGTCGTCGTGGTCGGTACGGGCCGAATCGGAAGCGCGCTGATGAACTACCGCGAGTTCGTACGCGAGGGTCTGCGAATCATCGCCGGATTCGACACGAATGAAGCGCTGGTCAACCGAGACGCGACGGTTCCGGTCCTTCCGATGAGCGAGTTTCCCGCCTTTGTCGCGAAGCACGACGTGAACGTCGCCGTGCTGGCGGTTCCCGACGCGGTCGCGACGAGCACGTTCGAGCTGATGGTCGACGCGGGCATCAGAGGCGTTCTGAACTTCACGTCGGTCGAGCTGAAATGCAGCGGCGCGTGCGACGACACCGGGTGCGTCGCCGAATGCACGGTTCACAACGTCAACATCGGGCTCGAGATCGAAAACCTCTTCTACATGATCCGGCTGAAGCGCGACGTCATGAGCGCCGTTGCGACCGAGGAGTAGATGAACACGCTCCCGATCGGCACCGAGGATTCGCCTGCGTTCCTGATCGAGCTTGTGTACCGGCTCAAGATCAAGGACGCGATGACCACCGACCTGATCGTGTCGCGCGTCGACGACCCGTTGCGCTCGATCCAGAACCTCATGAAGGAGCACCAGGTCACCGGCATCCCGATTGCCGACGGAAAGCGGCTTCTGGGGATCGTCAGCATGGACGACGTGATCAGAGCACTCGATGAGGGGTATATCGACGACCCGGCGGGCGACCGGATGACGCGACAGCTCATCGTGCTCGAGGACGACATGCCGCTGAGCTTCGGGATCTCCTACATGGACAAGTACCGCTACGGCAGGTTCCCGGTGCTGAACCGGGAGAAGGAGCTCGTCGGGATCATCACCAGCCGTGACATCCTGATCGCGCTCCTGGTCGAGTTCAACAAGGACGCCGAACGACGCGAGATGACCGAGCTCGAATCGCCCACCAACGAGAGTTTCAGGCGCGAGTATCGAGTCCGCAAGTTTGATTTTGAGCACGCGGGCAAACCCACCGGCGACGTCAAGATCGAGCTCAAGAAGGCAGGGCTCGATCCGAAGTTGATCCGGCGCGTCGCGGTCGCGTGCTACGAGCTCGAGATGAACCAGGTGGTGCATTCGGTCGGAGGCACGATCAGCGCCCGCCTGTCGCCGACCGACATCGAGATCATCGCGACCGATCGGGGCCCCGGAATCCCCGACATCACGCAGGCGCTCGTGGAAGGGTTTTCGACCGCGACCGACTGGATCCGGTCGCTCGGATTCGGCGCCGGGATGGGACTCGCCAACGCGCGTCGCGTCTCCGATGAGTTCGACATTTCGAGCAGCACCGAAGGCACGACGGTCTGCTGCCGATTCAACATCGCCAACGATCCGCGAACAGGAGGAACCGATGACGCTCAATGAACTGTCCGGACCGCTCGAGCTCGAGATGATCACCGGCTCGCCCGATACCGAGATCAGCGGTGGTTACACGTCCGACCTGCTCAGCGATGTGATGGCGCACGCGGCGGAGGGATCAGCCCTGATCACGATCCAGGCGCACAATAACGCGGTCGCGGTCGCGAGTCACGTCGATCTGCCCGCGATCATCCTGTGCAACAGCCGCCCGGTCACCGACGACATGCTCGCGAGCGCCCAGCAACACGGCATCGCGGTCTGCCGGTCGCCGCTCGACCAGTTCACCGTGTCCGGGATCCTCTACTCGCTGCTTGAGAGCAAGACTCCCCGCGGGCGCCCGGAGACCGGGCAGAACGCCGATTGAGGATCAAGGCCGATCTCCACGCGCACAGCTGCCTGAGCCCGTGCGGTGACCTGCGGATGTCACCGCTCGCGCTCGCGCGCGCCGCATCGGAGGCCGGTCTGCAGATGATCGCGCTGACCGATCACAACACCGCTCTGAACATACCGGCCTTCGCGCACGCGTGCGAACGCGTCGGCGTGTACCCGGTGTTCGGCGTCGAAGTCACCAGCAGCGAAGAGGCGCACGTCCTGGCGCTGTTCGCCGATCCTGCGACCGCGGTCGACTTCGGCACGACCGTTTACGCTTCGCTACCCGACGTCGCATTCGACCCGGAAAGCTATGGAGACCAGGTCGTCGTCGACGAAGAAGAGATGATCGTGTCCGAGCTTTCGAAGTACCTGATCGGCGCGTCGTCTCTGTCGATGGCCGAACTCGGTGCGATGATCCACCGGGCAGGCGGGCTCTACATTCCGGCGCACATCGATCGCGCGTCGTTCAGCGTCTGGTCGCAGCTCGGCTTCCTGCCGCCCGACCGGTACGACGCGGTGGAGATCGTCGGTCGATCCGATCGAATCGCGTTCGACGGCTTCACCGCGATCACGTCGTCAGACGCGCACGAACCAGAACAGGTTGCGCAGCGCTACATCAGCTTCGACGCCGAGCGCGCGGGCTTCGAGGAGCTGCACGAGGCGATCCGTGCGGGGCGCGTCGAGCTCCACGGGCTGACAGAGTAGGCCCGGCGCGGTACGCTGGTATGATGCGTTCGGGTACGATCGGAGCAATACTGCTGTGCGGGCTCGCGATGGGCAGTCTACCCGACCTGGGAGCGCTCGACGCGATCGTGATGCTGGCCGATGTCGTCATGCAGAACGAGACCGACGCAGCGGGAGTCGATCGCGCCGCGGCCGCTGCCCGCGCCGCGTCTGGAGAGCTCCATGGCGCGCGCGTGATGGACGCGTCGGGGCGAAGTGTTTCGCTTGAACACGCCAATCACACCGCACGGCTTGCCGACATCGCGTTCCTGACCGGGTACTTCCTGCTCGGTCGCGACGACCGTGCGCGCGCGTTGCCGCTGTTCGAAGAGTCGCTCGCGCACGCGCGCGAATCGATCGGCCACGCCGAGACGGCCGACGGGCGCCGAGCCGAGTCAAACGCGCTCCAGCAGCTGCTGAACCTGGGATCGACGGGGTTCAAGATGCTGAACGCGGGGGCCGCCCGGCGCTCGGCGCTTCGCGCGACCGAACTCGCGCCGCAGAACACGCTCGCGCACCTGTCGGCGGTCGCATTTCTGATAAGCGCACCCGCGATCGGCGGAGGCGACGTCGCGCGCGGCGAGCGTCATCTTGCGAGCGCAACAGAGTTCACTGATGGCAGCGAATACGAGCGCTTTCTGATCGCCGCGTGGACGGCGGTGCTCCACGCGCGGCGAGGGCGGATCGACGCGGCGCGCTCAGCGCTCGCCGACGCACGATCGATCTACCCGAAAAGCTGGTGGCTCGATGAGATCGAGCGCGATATCGGTCGCTGATTCCGGACGGAGCGATCAGTATCGGTCGCCGACGCCGATGATGTCGCGCGGCTTGCTCCCCTGCTGCGGCCCGACTATACCCATACGCTCCATCTCTTCGACCATCCGCGCGGCGCGGTTGTAGCCGACCTTGAGTCGTCGTTGGATGTAGCTCGCGCTCGCCTTGCCGGCGGTCGTGACGATCTCGATCGCCTTCTCCATCAGCGGGTCCTCGAGCTCACCCTGAACGTACTCTTCTTCGTCGTCGTCGACGAAGATCTCGTCGTCGATGTAGTCGGGTTCGCCGAGCTGCTTGACGTACGTGACGACGCGCTCGACCTCCTCCTCCGACAGGAACGCTCCCTGCATCCGGATCGGGAATGGGTCCCACGCGCTGGTGAACAGCATGTCGCCGCGGCCAAGGAGCTTGTCCGCGCCCATCGCGTCAAGGATGATTCGTGAGTCCACCTTGCTCGCGACCATGAACGCGATCCTGCTGGGGATGTTCGCCTTGATCAGACCGGTGATCACGTCGGTACTCGGCCGCTGCGTCGCGAGCACCAGGTGGATCCCGACCGCGCGACTCATCGCCGCGAGCCTCGCGAGCGTACTTTCGAGCTCCTTGCCGCTGGTCGCCATCAGATCGGCAAACTCGTCGACGACGACGACGATGTACGGGATCGGCTCGGTCGCGAGCTTCTTCGCGACGATCTTCCGGTTGTAGCTCTGGATGTCGCGCACCTGCAGCGCGTCGAGCAGGCTGTAGCGACGCTCCATTTCGTAGATACAGTACTGGAGCGCCTGGAACGCACGCTTCGGGTCGGTGACGACCGGGGTGAGCAGATGCGGAATGTCGTTGTAGAACTTGAGCTCGACGATCTTCGGGTCGATCAGGATCAGCTTCACCTCGTGCGGCGCTCTGCGATACAGAATCGAGCAGATGATCGAGTTCACGCAGACCGACTTCCCGCTGCCGGTCGCGCCGGCGATCAGCACGTGCGGCATCCGGGTCAGGTCGACGATCTGCGCGTCACCGGGAATGTCCTTCCCGAGCGCGATCGGAATCTCCATACGCGACGCCTGGAACGACTCCTCCTGGAGCAGCTCCGCGAATCCTACGATCGCGCGCTCGCGATTCGGAATCTCGATACCGACCGCGTGTTTGCCCGGGATCGGCGCGACGATGCGCACGCTCGCCGCGGCAAGCCGCAGCGCGATGTTGTCGCTGAGGTTGACGATCTTGCTGAGCTTGACGCCGGGCGCCGGGAGGATCTCGAACATCGTGATGACCGGCCCTTTACGGATCCCGGTCACCTCGGCCTGGATGCCGAACTCTTCGAGCGTTATCCGCAGCGTCTCAGCCGCGTCGCGCGTTGCCTGATCGATCGTCCAGTACTGCTGATCGCCGTACTCGACCAGAAGGCCTGCGATCGGAACGTCGTAGCGATGTCCACGCGGCGTCGGCACGACGGGAAGCGGGTCGGGTTCGGCGGATCGGTCGGCGGCGCGCATCGGTTGGCCATCGTCGACCGGCGCAACCACGCCGGCGTGTGAGTCGTCGGGGAGTTGCGCCGCATCGTCGTTCCACGCGCGCTCAAGCTCTTCGGCATACTCGGCTTCGAGCTCGTCGTCGTCGAACTCAACATCGTCGGTGGGCAGCTCCAGATCATCGGTGACCCAGGCCGGCTCGGCGGGCCCCGGATCGTCGGTGACGGTCGCGTCTTCGGCATCCACCGGATCGTCGGCATCCACCGGATCGTCGGCATCAGCGGCCGGCTGGTCGCGCGTGAACGCGCCTCCGGTGAACAGAAGCGACAGCTCTTCGCGCGGCGGCTGAGGCAGATCGACCAGCGACGCAGGGATCGGGGTCGCTTCGATCGCGACGGCCGGATCGTCGGCCTCGGGCGGCCGCGCCAGCGGCGACGCAAGAAGCGCGGTGATCCGACGCCCTCCCCCTGTGATCGGGGTAGGCCGACGCAGCCAGAGCAGTCTGATCACGAAGCACTCAAGCGCGAAGAGCGCGAGCGCGAGCGACGCGGCCGGAACACGGCCGAAGACGTCGACGAGCGACGACGTCAACGGCGACTCGGCGATCCGGGCATCCGCGATCAGGCGAACCGCGGTAGCGGCCGTGAAGAACGGGAGCATCGATGCGAGCAGTACCCACAGCAGATCGCCACGATACCGGGGCGAGCGCAGCATCAGACCCGCCGACAGAAGCACCGCGGGGATGTAGAGCGACGTTGCGTGGAAGCTCGACACGAGGAACCGACTCGGCAGACGCAGAAGAATCACGAGCAGGTTCTGGCTGTCCGGCATCACAAAAGAGAATGCTATCGACAGCGTGAGCAGGCTCGCAGCAATAAAAAAGACGACCGCAGCTACCTGCGGTGCAGTCGAACGATCGGTCACGGCTCCTCCCCTCTCATTCTCGGACGGATCGGGTCGGCGCTGAACCGGCGTCGGCGCTAATGCGCGAGCGCGAAGATCGCACGAACCGTGTCGGCGGGCGCGCGGTCACCGTAGAGGTACCCGTAGTACGCGGCGGACACGACGACCTTGCGGACATGGTTGTAGGTCTCTGGAAACGGGATCAGCTGATGGAACAGCAGCTCATCGGCGTGCGGTGCCGCGCGCTCCCATCTGCGCACATTGCCCTGTCCTGCGTTGTACGCGGCGAGTGCGCGCGCGACCGTGCCGAACTGAGTCGTGAGCATCGCCAGATAGCGCGCGCCGATCCGCACGCTGTCGGACGGATTGGTAAGGTCGTAGCCGCCGAGCCGCAATCGGGCGGCGATGTCGTCAGCAGTCGACGGCATCAGCTGAGCAAGGCCGATTGCGCCGGCGCTGCTCGACACCAGAGGATCAAAGAGACTTTCCTCGCGAATCAGCGCGTACAGCACCCAGGGGTCGACCTGCTCGGCGTCGAGCGCCCGATCAAACGCATCCGCAAACGCCCGCGGATACCGCATCCGCGCGATCTCGGCGGTGAACCGCCCCCCGGCCGCCGCAAACCAGTTCAACGCGGCGATGCTTCGGGAAACCTCGCCTCGCGCGGCCAACAGCGCGGACGCATCGACGCGTAGATCCCAGGGAACAGCGGCGGCCGCGGTGCGTAGCTCGCGAGCGAGTCGGTCGGTCAGACCGTACCTCAGCCAGGTTCGGGCGAACACGACCGCGTCAGCGACCGCGTCAGCGACCGGCTCAGCGGCCGACTCAGCGGCCGGCGCTGGCGCACCGTCACCGGCATCGGGCTGCGGCTTCGCCAGAGCCAGCGCGTCCACTCCATCGCGTCCAAGGAGCGTCGCGGCGACGAGCGCCGCGAACACGTCGGCTCGCTGGCCCGCCGCCCGTTCCAGGTAGCGCGCGCGCAACTGCTCTGCGGTGCCCGGAGGGAGAGCGAACTGACCCGCGTCGATCGCGGCGGTCAGCGCCAGCGCGATCCGCGCGAGTACGTCGTCGGTCGCAAACGACTCAAGGTGGTCGTACGCGATTCGTAGCGAGTTCCAGTCGTTCGCGATCACGAGCCGGTCGGCAAGATCCAGAAAGAGAGCGGAAAAGCTCTCCGGCGTGTCGATAGTGGCGACGCTTTCGGGTAGCTGTCGCACAGCATTCGCCGGCGACATCCGAACGAGCGACGACAGGCGATACCATCGCAGCGACTGGTCGAATCGCGAGCCTTCGGCCTGGTCGAGCGCGGCGGACAGCACACGCACCGCTTCGGCGTGCGCGCCGACGACGCGGTAGATCCGTCCGGCGTACTCCAACGTCTCGGTCGCGGCGTCCCCCGACAGCAGCGGGGCGAGCGATTCGAGCGCCGCAGCGGCGTCCCAGCGCGAGGCGGAGAGTCCACCGCGAAACAGGTCGCTGCGCGCGGCGGGCGACAGCACCAGGTCGCGCAGCGCCTGGTCACCGGCAACGACGCGTCGTGCCGACTCGACGAAGCGGTCGACCGCCTCGCGCGCGCGCCCCTCTGCAAGGAGCTGCTTTGCCTCAAAGAACCGCAGCTCGTCGGCGGTGAACGCCGCCCGGATAGTCTCCTGTGCGATCAGGAAAACCCAGAGCCGTGAGTGCATCGGGGCCGCAAGGAAGTCGCGATAGAGCGCGCGAAACGGCCCGACCCAGCCGTCGGCGATCGAGCCGTCGGCGATCAGCGCTGCGCTGACCGCCCGCTGCAATGACAGTTCCTGTCGCACCAGGGAGCCGGCGGAGAGGCTGGCGATCGCGTCTGAGGCCTCATCGGTGAGCAGCAGCACGTCGGCGTGCCGCTGCGTACGATAGTAGTGTTCGGACAGCAGAAGCAGCGCCGACAGGTCGTCCGGGTATCGCGCGATCGCCTCGCGCGCGAGCGCAGCGTACTCATCGGAGTCGACCGGAATCGCATCAAGCGACACGAGCGCGTTGAGCGCGGCACGCCGGAACGGCTCGGGCGAGGTCTCCCACGCAAGCCTGAGCAGTCGCGCGCCGGCTGGCGCGCGTCCGGTGTCGACCAGAAGCGTACCGAGCGCAAACGCCGCGTCGTCGCCAAGGAGCAACGCATCGCGGATGTCGTCGTCGGGAACGCGATCGAGCACCGACCGGTCCCCCTCGGCAAGACGGGCCACAAACTCGTCGGCCGGCAGCCCCCAGACACGACTCGGTGAGACCGGCGCGGCGCAGCCTATCGTCGCGGAGAACAGAGCAAGAAGTATGCAGATGAGACGCGAGGACGCAGAAACCCGGAGAAGCAAAACCCTCAGCCGTCCTTTGGAAACGGACGCAACCAGAGCGGAATCATCGTCGCGACCGCGCGCAACCCGCCAAAGACGCCGCGTAGCGGCGGCGCGGGCGGGCCTTCCAGGAGCCGGAAGACCAGATACGCAAGGACACCGAGCGCGGCCAGCGCCAGGATAAGGTAGCCGGCAAAGATCACTCCGTTCGAACGGCGGGGAGCGAGCGGCTCGTCTTCGGCAGGCAACCCGTCGTCGGTGAATGACTCGTCACCGCGCGGCGGCGTGGCATCGAGCCGGCTGAACTCCTCAGGGCTGAGGTCATCGGCGGCCGCGATGACCTCCGGGTCTTCGGCGTCCTCATCGAACGAGAAGTCCTCGTCGCCAAGATCGGCGATCTCTTCGGTCGCCTCCTCGTCGACGACCGACGCGGCTTCGGAGAATGCGGTATCATCGTCGAGCGACAGGTCATCGTCTAGCGACAAGGCATCGTCGAAGGAAATGTCGTCGCCGAGCGACAAGTCATCCTCGCCGAGCGACAAGTCATCCTCGAAGGAAATGTCGTCGCCGAGCGACAGGTCATCGTCGCCAGACGCGCGCTGCTGCGGCGCGTCGGACTCTTCCTCGGTCAACTCGCTGATCGAAAAGTCATCGTCGGTCGCGAACGGATCGTCCGACGACGCATCGTCGGCGGCCACACTCGCGGCCGGCTCATCGTCGAGCGAAAAGGAGTCGTCGAAACCGAAGTCATCGTCGGAGAACCCTTCGATCGACGCTTCGCTGATCGGCTGCGGTTCGTCTTCGGGCTCCTCGGCATCTTCGAGCTCCTCGGCATCGTCAAGCGTGCCGAGCGTATCACCATCCTG
>RECL01000280.1 GCA_007694025.1 Spirochaetaceae bacterium | reverse complement strand
GGCTGGCTCAACGCACACCTGGACGACATGAGAATCTACACGCGACCGTTGAACGAGTCGGAGGTGCTGTCGCTCTTCACCGAGGAGCACGGCAAGTAGAGACCGCTGTAGAGATCGCGACTTGAATGAGGATCTCGCCGTCCTGTAGAGTGGCGCAATGCGATGCCACACTGCAACAGGTTCCCGGGACGCGCGTGCGACGTCGCCGGGCGGCCCCGTTCGGTCTCCGGCCGCTTTGAGGATGGCAGCGATCGCGGTGGCGGTTGCGATCGGAATCGCGTCGTGCTCGGTCTTCCCCGGACCGTCGCGACGATCGGCCGATGACCCGGCGCTCAGGCAGGCGAGCCGCGTTGGGATCGGAATCGACATGAGTGGAACCCGACTCTTCGTCGACGCGGCGAAGACGCTTCGCGCGTGGGAGTTCCACGACGGAACTCGGATTCCGGTCGAACTGCTCGACGAGCACGGCTGGCCGATGGTCGACGCACGCACGGTCGTGTTCGACGAACGCCCGATCCCAGCCTGGGCCCCACCGATCGACGACCCGGACGAGTACCTGGCCGACGTGTCAGGTACGTACTCGATGCGCTTCACCGGGCAGGCGGACGTACGTAACGGTCAGGACGCGGCCGGCCCGCAGGCGGAAATCCTGAACATCGCGTACGATCCGACGACGAACACGACGACCGGCCAGGTTGTACTTCCGCCAGGCCGGGGGCTTCTGATTCTGGAGTTCAGCCGCACCCGACGCACCCCGCAGTCTCCCGAAGGGTCGGGGATCACCGATCTGCGAGTGATACGGCCCGGGTACGATCCCGACACCGACCAGACGATTGCGACCCCCGTGCTGACCGCACTGAAACGCGCTGCGTTCCACAGCATTCGGTTCATGGACTACAGCCACACGAACAACCACGATCGCAGCTACCCGAACGCTACCGACTGGTCGCAGCGGAAGCTCCCGTCGGACACGACGCAGAACCCGTGGGGGACGAAGCGTGGCGGCGGTGCGTGGGAGTACGCGATCGAGATCGCGAACCGTACGATGACGAACCCGTGGCTGACGATTCCTGTCGACGCGACCGACGACTACGTCCACGGGCTGGCCACGCTGGTGCGCGACAGCCTCGACCCGTCGCTTGTTGTGTACGTCGAGCACTCGAACGAGGTGTGGAACGCGCTGTTCAGCCAGAAGCTCTGGAACGCGTCGGCGGCGGTCGCCGAGGTGCGCGACAACCCGCAGAGCGACCTGGACTTCGGCAGCCCGTTCGACACGTCGTTGTGGGAAGTGCGCCGACACATGCGCCGCACGGTGGAGATCGGAGCGACCTTTGCGGACGTGATGGGCGAACGGCGGATTGGCGACAGGGTCCGTCCGGTCTTCAGCTGGTGGGTGAACCGGGGAGCCGACTACATCGATGCGCTCGAGTGGATCGAGGCGACGCGCGGCCCTGCTGCCGATTCCATCTGGGGTATCGGAATCACCGCGTATTTCAACTCAGCCGGTGCGAGCGCGACCGCGGGCGTCGACGAGATTCTGAGCGTGATGGAGCGCGACCTGATCGCCGGTGGCCGCCGAGCCGATCAGTTTCGCGAGATCGCCGACCGGTTCGGCGTCAACCTCACCGTCTACGAAGGCGGAACCGACACCGGACAGAACGCGCGCGGTCCGGTCGCTTCGCGGATCATCGCCGAACGCGACCCGCGGATGGGCGCGCTCCTCTACCGCAGCATCACCGAGCACTTCCTGGAGCGCGGGGGCGATCTCTACATGGTGTTCGCGCTCGCCGGGCGCTACAGCCGCTACGGGAGCTGGGGGATAACCGACGACATCGCGATCCCGGATCGGAACGCGAAGTTCGCCGCTGTCGAGCGCGCAGCGATCGAGAGTGCACACCTGCGCCGCAGATGATAGTATCCGTCCCGTGAAACGACCGAACGTTCTTCTGATCTGGACCGACCAGCAACGCTGGGACACCGTCGGGGCCGGAGGGTTTCCGCTGATCCGCACTCCGAATCTGGACCGGCTTGCCGAACGCGGCACGCTCTTTGAGCGTGCGTTCGCGAACTGCCCGGTCTGCATGCCGAGCAGGCAGAGCGCGCTGTCGGGACGCTACCCGGGAACGCTCGGCGTCCGGTGCAACGGGATCGAGATGCCCCCCGACATCGAGTGCTTCCACTCCGTGCTGTCGGCGCACGGCTATCACACGGCGCAGCTCGGCAAGCTCCACTTCCTGAACCACGCGTCGGCGTACCGCGACCATCGCGAGCCGCACCCTATGTACGGGTTCGACACGTGCATCGTCAGCGACGAACCCGGCTGCTACGACGACCCGTACATCTCGTGGGTCGCCGCGCACGACCCGGCCGCGGTGGATCTCTGCCGCGTCGACACTCCTCCCGCTTGGACCGGTGCGTCGATTCGCGTGCATCCGCGAAACACGCACGAACCCTACCTCTTCGACGGACCGGAGGAGCTCACACACTCGGCGTTCGTCGCCGACATCACGTGCGATTACCTGCGAAGCCGTGCGGCGCGCGCGCGGGACGGCGAGCCGTTCTGCGCGATCGCCGGATTCTACGCGCCGCACACCCCGGTCAATCCTCCGGCGCGTTTCGTCGACTGGTACGACGCGCGGCAGTTGCCGCTACCCGTTCGCGCCGACGGCGAGAACTTCACCGACCCATCTACCGGAGCGCCCGTCTCTGACGAGCGCTGGCGCACGGTGAAGCAGCACTACTACGCGCTGATCAGCCACGTCGACGACTGCATCGGTCGGATACTGAACACGCTCGACGAACTCGGCCTCACCGACGATACGCTCGTGATCTTCACGTCGGACCACGGAGAGAACCTGGGCGACCACGGGCTGATCCAGAAGACGCAGTGGTTCGA
>RECL01000021.1 GCA_007694025.1 Spirochaetaceae bacterium | reverse complement strand
AAAACTTCACGAGCAGATGATACTCACGACCCGCCCGGGTCGCCAAAGTCCGCTCCGCTGCGGTTGCGGTGCCACCCGAACTCTGATAGTATCTCTCCATCTAATCAAGTATATCCACACCCTCTTGGAGCATGCCTGTGAAGTTCGTTAGTCGGCTCATGCTGATCGTCGGTATTGTCACGCTCTCATTCGTGGCTATCGCCGCCGTCAGTCTGGAGGTCCTGCGGCAGTCTCGCGCGCTGTCGGCCACATCGAGCGATCTGAACGGCCTGGCAGCGCAGACGTGGAAGCTGCAGAGTCTGACCTATCAGATCCTGACGAGTGGTGACCTGCGGCGCGTCGTAACAAACTGGAGGGAGACCTCCTCCGGGCTCATCGATGACCTGGAGGGGTTCACGCAGGCGCCACACGTGACGCGACTCGCGCTGAGGGATAGTCAGTTCGCCGAGATCAAGTCGCAGCTCGAGGATCTGGCCGAGTTCGTGCTGGTCGAGATCCGCAGGCTCGATGACACACTCGAGTCGATCACACACGGGCTGACCCGCTTCCCGAATCTCCGGTCACCAACTGCGGGTGAGGTTTCGGTGTTCGAGATCATGCAGATCTCCAACGGAGTCACCACAGTCGGTTCGTACCTGGACAACACGTTCCAGCGTATCGTCGGTCGGGCGATCGACCGGATCGTCGAGCTCGAGGAGCAGATCATCGGGCGGCTCCAGATCGTGTTCTTCACGGTCATCGGGGCGACGATCGTAGTCGTTGTCGGACTCATCCTGCTGTTCGTCCGGTCGCTGCGCTCGCGTTTCGTGTCGATCGAACGCACGATGGCGCGGGTGGCGGAAGGCGATCTCACCGTCCGGATCGCGTCCGACGGGCGCGACGAGGTGTCCGAGCTGTCGGCGCACGTGCAGCGTTCGATCGACGAGTTCGCATCGATAGTCGTCGGTCTCAAGGAGATCACCGACTCGGTCGCGGCGCTGAAGGAGGGGCTGCTCAGTTCCACCGAGGAGTCGTCGGCCGCTATGGTTGAGATCGGAGCAACGATCCGGGAGATCACCACGATGGTCAAGGAACTCGACGATACGATCGACAAGACCGGCGATCAGCTCGGTGAGATCGACCGGGTCGTGCAGGAGCTCGAAGAACGCATCGGGCACCAGTCGCGGTCGGTACACGAGAGTTCGACCGCAGTCGAGCAGATGGCCGCGAGCATCACGAACATTTCACAGATCACGCAGGAGCGGTCGGCGGCGTCCGAGCGGCTCAAGCGCGTCAGCGATGAGGGGCACGCGAATATCGCACAGACCGGAGCGAAGGTCGACGCGATCAAGGCGGCGGTAGACGCAGCGCTCGGCATTATCACGATGATCAACGAGATCGCGAGCCAGACCAACCTGTTGTCGATGAATGCCGCGATAGAAGCCGCGCACGCCGGCGACGCGGGGCGCGGCTTCTCCGTGGTTGCAGAGGAGATTCGCCGTCTGTCCGACTCGACGAACGAGAATGCGCGGGGCATCAAGCAGCAGCTTCTGCAGATGGCCGATCTCGCGAACGATACCCGATCGACTGCTGCCGTCACCCGGGAGAGTTTCCAGCAGATCGAGGCCGAGGTATCCGCGACCGGTACGGCGCTTGCTGAGATCACGTCGACGATGAGCGAACTCGCTGCCGGAACCGAAGCGGTGCTCAGGGCGACTACGGCCGTCGACGACCTGACCGTCGCGATCCGTGAAGAGGCGACCGCCGTGACCGCCCGCACCCGCTCGATCGTCAGCGGAATGACGCGGGTCAGGGAGATATCGCGCTCGGTTCGCGGCGGGGTTGAAGAGATCCGCTCGGGTTCGGGTGAAATCGAACAGATGGTCGCGAACCTGACGTCGATCGCTCAGGAAACGACCGACAAGGTCGATCAGCTGGGCACTTCGGTCGGCCACCTGCGGACCGGACACGAAACGCCCGGGCTTGGCGGTGACGACGAACGCCGGTAGCTTATCGGCAATGAGTATACATGCGGAGATCGCCCGGCGCCGGACCTTTGCGATCATCAGCCATCCGGATGCCGGGAAGACGACGCTTACCGAAAAGCTGCTCTTGTTCGGCGGGAGTATCCGCAGCGCCGGTGCGGTAAAGTCGAACAAGATCACGAAGACGGCGACCTCCGACTTCATGGAGATAGAGAAGCAGCGCGGGATTTCGGTCGCGACGTCGGTCATGACCTTCGAGTACCGCGACAAACTCGTCAACATCCTCGACACTCCGGGGCACAAGGACTTCGCGGAGGACACGTACCGGACGCTGACCGCGGTGGACAGCGTCATCCTGGTCGTCGACTCGGCGAAGGGGGTGGAGGCACAGACCGAACGCCTGATGGAAGTGTGCCGGATGCGCAAGACCCCGGTGATCGTCTTCGTGAACAAACTCGACCGGGAGGGCCTGCGGCCGGTCGATCTGATGGACGAACTCGAACACAAGCTTTCGATCAGGCTGCGGCCGATGACGTGGCCGATCGGGATGGGGCAGAGCTTCAAGGGCGTCTACAACCTGCACGAGCGGAATATCTACCTGTTCACACCGGGCAAGACCGTCGTCGAAGAGGAGCGGTTGCTTGTCGACGATCTGTCCGATCCGGTACTCGACCGCGAGCTCGGGAGCGCGGCAGTCCAGCTGCGTCAGGATGTCGAGCTCATCGACGGTGTCTACGACTCATTCTCCGTGGCGGCGTACCGCGAAGGCGCGCTCGCACCGGTCTTCTTCGGCAGCGCGCTCAACAACTTCGGGGTTCGTGAGCTCCTTGAGACGTTCCTCCAGATCGCGCCGCCTCCGACGCCGCGACAATCCGACGTTCGGCTGGTCGAACCCGACGAGGAGGCGTTCTCCGGGTTCGTCTTCAAGATCCACGCGAACC
>RECL01000144.1 GCA_007694025.1 Spirochaetaceae bacterium | reverse complement strand
TGGGCGCGACAGTCGTAGCCGAGCGCAGCTCCGCGAATCACGTCTCGGTGATCGTAGATACGCGCGCGGCGGACGATCATGTACCGGCCGACGATGCGTTGCCCGACGCGTATTCGCGTGGCGTTTCCGAGTTTCCCGGTCCCGTACGACCCTACCGCGCGCAGACCGTGTTCGGGCTACCCGAGTTCGACGGACTCGCGTACCGCACCGCGCTCGGCTTCGATCTGCTGCGCGGACTCGAGATCGGCGGACGGGTAGGCGTCTACGGCGTCGGCCAGGGCCACCTTCCGGTCGCGGTCGTGCAGCGAGGCGAGCGGATCACGGAGTGCGTGCTGTTTGACCGTGATCTGCTCGCGCTGCACGCGGCGCGCGCGAACCTTGCCCGCAACGGGTACCTGAACGCGGTGTCGCATCCGGTTGCCACACCGTGCGCGCTCGTCGGTGCGGGTCAAGGAGAGCCGTTCGACTGGCTTGTCGTCAACGACGATCCGGTTCCCGGATCGATCTGGAGCCGCGAGATCGTGTCGGTCGCCAATAGCGCCCTTGTCGACGAAGGCAAGATCATCGTTGTCTCGCGGACCACCAGCCTGAACCGGCTCGAGCGCGACGCCGGCCGACTCCTGCGAGTGATCGACGAGCGGCGAATGCACGGATACTGCGCTCGACTCTACCGCCGCAGACATTGACAACGGAGGGAGTCCTTTGGTATCGTAGCGTGAGTGTAGTTTTCCCGATGAAGAGTCGGTCACCGGCTCTTTTTTTTGTGTCGGGAAGGAGGTTTCTTGTCCGCGCCTGCAGCGCTGCGTAGCCAGATTCAGGATCTGGTGTCTGGGTTGGGCTTCTCGATCGTCGAGATCGCTCACAGCGTCGTGAAGGGACGGAGCCACGTCAACCTCGTCGTCTATCGGCCGGAGGGGATTACCATCGACCAGTGCGCAGAAATTCACCGCACGGTCATGCCCCGCCTTGAACTGGTGATGGACGATCGGGATGTTGCGTTGCAGGTGTCGAGTCCAGGGATCGATCGCGTTATCAAGGACGCGAGCGAGTACTCCGTGTTCGCCGGTAAGGGCGTACGAGTTCTTCGACGGAGCACGAACGAGTGGTGCGCGGGCGTGATAGTGGGCGCCGGCGATTCCAGCCTGGAGATGCGCTGCGGTACCGACACGGTCACCGTTGCTTACGACGATATCCAGAAAGCCAAGCTGGACTACTCACAGGAGGTCAGGTAAGGCCAATGACTAATGAATTGGGTAACGCGATCCGGATGCTTGTCCAGGACAGCGGAATCAGCGAGGATCTCATCCGCACGACGGTTGAGGAGTTCCTCCTTGCTGCGTACAAGAAGAAGTTCGGCACCGACGAAAACGCAGTCGTCCACTTCAGCGATGAAGGCAACGATGTGACGCTCTACGCGCAGAAGAAGATCGTGGAAGAGCTCTACGACCCGGTCAGCGAAATCCCGCTCGAGGACGCGCTGAAACTGAACGCCGAGTGCGAGCTCGGCGACGAACTGCTCATAGAGATCAACCCGTCCGAGTTCGATCGGATGGCCGTCCAGACCGCGAAACAGAAGGCGCGCCAGACGCTTCGGGAGATCAAGAAGGACACGCTCTACAGCGAGTTCAAGGACAAGCTCGGTGAGATGATCATCGGGTACTACCAGCGCGAACGCAACGGCAACATCTTTGTCGACCTTGGTAAGACCGAGGGAATCATGCCCAAGCGCTACCAGTCGCCCCGGGAGACGTATAGACCGAACGACCGTATCAAGGCGATGATCTACGAGGTCAACAAGAACCCGAACGGGCTCCAGATCGTGCTCACCCGCACTCACACCGAGTTCGTGAAGCGCATCTTCGAGCTCGAGGTACCCGAGGTCTACGACGGCACCGTCGAGATCTACAAGATTGTCCGCGAACCGGGGTACCGGACGAAGATCGCGGTCTACTCCAACCGCGACGATGTCGATCCTGTCGGCGCGTGCGTCGGGTTGCGCGGGGTACGCATCCAGAGCGTGGTTCGAGAGCTTGAGGGCGAGAAGATCGACGTGCTCAAGTACGACAACGACCCGCGCGAGTTCATCAGAAATGCACTGTCGCCCGCGGAAGTCAGTCACGTCGTGCTGCTCGACGAATCGAAGCGTCAGGCACTCGCGGTCGTGCCGGAGAGCCAGCTGTCGCTTGCGATCGGAAAGCAGGGCCTCAACGTCCGCCTTGCCAACCGCCTTGCCGACTGGAGCATCGACGTCAAGACGCAGGATCAGTTTTCCGAGATGGATCTCACCGCCGAGACCAAGCGCGCGGTCAACGCGCTGTTCGGTGAGCTCCCGGAAGAGGAAGACGAGATCAGCCGCATCGCCGAACTGCCAGGTATTCCACCGCGTCTGGTAGCGCTGCTCGAAACCGCCGGATATGAGCTGATCGAAGACCTTGTCGCGATGACTGAGGACGAGCTCACGACGATCGAAGCGCTCAGTCAGGAAGACGTGTCGACGATCAAGAAGATCATCTCGGAGAACGTCGAAATAATCGAGACGGCAGCCGACGACGAAGAGTACGCAGCGCAAGAGTATCCTGAAGAGGCCAGCGTCGAAGCGGAACCGACGACCGGCGATGCGCCCGCTGTAACCGAGGACGCGCCCGGCGCCGACGAAGTACAGTACGACGAAGCGCTGTACGACGAAGAAGAGCCGCTCGTCGAAGAGGATGAGGAGGAGATCACGCTGATCTCCGAGTTGCCCGGAATCAACGAGCGCGTCGTCGCGATCCTCAAGAAGGCAGGGATCGAGGACATCCTCGATCTCCTCGATATGCCGGAAAATCAACTCAGGAAGCTCGAAGGCATTACTGAAGAGGACGTCGTGGCGATTCAGGCGATCATCTCAGAGAATGTTGAAATAATCGACGAGGAAGAAGATAATGTGAGCCCGGAATAGTCCGGACTGCCATGGGAAAGGAGCTGTATGGCTGACGAGCAGGACAAGCAAAAACCAAAGACGACGCTCATCAAGCATCGGAAGGACGAGTCGACTCACGACGATGCCGACAAGAAGCGGGTTCGGGTCGTCGTAAGGCGCAAGCCGGCCGCGAAGCCACGCTCCTCCTCGCCCTCAGAGGCGCCGATCGCAGAGCAAAAGCCGTCCGTGGTTCGCAAGGGCGATTCTATACCGCCCTCTGTCCGGGAGCAGGCACGCCTCAGACCAGATGCTGCGAAAGGACCGGCTCAACCGGCCGACTCTGCCAAGCGACCGCCCGCCGACACCGATCCGGAAGCCCGGACCAAGCCGGCAGCCCCGGTGCAGCCGACCGCACGGACCGAGACTACCACCGATCGTCCGGAGCAGCGTCCAACGACCGCATCGCCGCGACCGCGCGCCGAACGCAGCACGCCCGACACCAGCCAGGAAGTCAAGCGCAACCGGTTCACCGTGTCGAACGTCAAAGAACCGCCTCCGTCGGTCCGCGAGTCGGTCCGTGACGCGCGCGGAACCGGTCAGCCAGGCTCACGCCCCCCTGGTCCGCAGCGCGGCGGACGGCCGCCGTTCTCGGGCGGCCGACCCGGCCCAGGCGGCCCCGGCGGTCCGCCCCGATCGTTCCGCGGGCCTCGCCCCGGCGGCCCTCCGCGCCCCGGCGCCCCCGGTGCAGGAAGCACACCGCCCGGCGATCAGAAGAAACCCGCCGGCAAGAAGTTCTTCAAGTCCAAGAAGAAGGACTACGCGAAGCGGGACCGGTTCCAGGAACGCGAGATTCAATTCAAGCAGAAGAAGAACATGCCTCGCGCGAATCCGGTGCCGAAAGAAATCGACATCATGGAAGTCATCACCGTCAGCGAGCTTGCCAGGAAGATGAACCTGAAGGCGAGCGACCTGATCGGCAAGCTGATGGGCATGGGCGTCATGGTGACGATCAACCAGCAGATCGATGCGGACACCGCGACGTTGCTCGCCGACGAGTACGGCTGCAAGGTCAAGATTGTATCGCTCTACGATGAGACGATCATCGAAACCGAGGCGGATATCGCGAGCGACCTTGCTTCGCGACCACCGGTCGTGACGATCATGGGTCACGTCGACCACGGCAAGACCAAACTGCTCGACACGATTCGGTCGACGAATGTCATCGGCGGTGAGTTCGGCGGAATCACCCAGCACATTGGCGCGTACCAGGTCCCGGTCAGAGACGGCCGACACATCACGTTCCTTGATACGCCGGGTCACGCGGCGTTCTCTCTGATGCGCGCGCGTGGCGCCCAGGTAACCGATATCGTGGTTCTGGTCGTCGCCGCGAACGACGGCGTGATGCCGCAGACGCGCGAGGCGATAGAGCACGCGAAAGCGGCCAAAGTGCCGATCATCGTGGCGGTCAACAAGATCGACCTGCCGGACGCAAACCCCGATCGGGTCAAGCAGCAGCTGTCGGATCTGGATCTCATGCCCGAAGAGTGGGGCGGTAGCACGCTCTACGCGGAGATCTCGGCGCTGAAGGGCGACGGCATTCCCGAACTGCTCGACACAATCATGCTGCAGGCAGACGTCCTTGAGCTCAAAGCGAATCACGATCGCGAAGCCGAAGGCGCGGTGATCGAAAGCAAGATCGATCCGGGCCGCGGAACCGTCTGTACGGTACTGATCGAACGCGGCACGCTGCGGGTCGGGGACAGTTTTGTCGCAGGTGTCTTCCCCGGTCGCGTGCGGACGATGTTCAACGACCTTGGGAAAAAGGTCGACGAAGCCGGTCCGGCGATGCCCGTAGAGGTTCTTGGATTCACCGGTGTACCCAAGGCCGGCGATCCGTTCCAGGTAACCACGAGTGAGAAGCTGGCCCGACAGGTTGGCAGCAAGCGCCAGGAGCTGCGCAAGGTGGAGCAGGGCCGCAACGTCAAGAAGGTCACGCTCGACAATCTGTACGACAGCATCCAGGAAGGCGCGATCGACGAGCTGCGAACGATCATCAAGGGCGACGTGCACGGATCTGTCGAAGCGCTGCAGGCATCGCTCGAACGGCTGTCCACGGGTGAGATCCGACTTGCGGTGCTTCGCGCGGGCGCCGGTGCGATCAACGACGACGACGTCCGGCTTGCCGCGGCAAGCGACGCGATCATCATTGGATTCCATGTCCGACCAACCGCAACCGCGCAGCAGCTCGCCGACCAGGAAAAGGTCGAGATACGGAAATACAACATCATCTACGATGTGGTCGACGACATCCGTAACGCGATGGAAGGGATGCTCGCGCCCGACTACGAAGAACGAACGATCGGCACGCTCGAGGTGCGCAATACGTTCAAGGTGCCGAAGGTCGGCGTCATCGCCGGAAGCTACGTCACCTCGGGGCTCGTCCGTCGCAACGCGATGGCGCATCTGTTGCGCGAAGGCGTCGAGATCCATACGGGCAAGATCACGAGCCTGAAGCGGTTCAAGGACGACGCGCGCGAAGTCGAAAGCGGGTACGAGTGCGGCGTTGGAATCGACGACTGGAACGACATCAAAGAGGGCGACACGATCGAGGTTTTCGAGATGATCGCGATCGCCAAGACGCTCGGGGCGAGCAATGGCTAACGTCCGGCTGCGGAGGATCGAGAGTCTGCTCCGGGAGGAGATCAGTTCGCTCATCCTTCGCAACGAGATCAAGGACCCGCGCGTCGATTCGATGGTATCGGTGAGCGGTGTGTCGGTGTCCAAGGATCTCGCGTACGCGAAGGTGCGGGTATCCGGATTCAAGGAGCGTAGCGAACTGGAGTCGGCCGTGGAGGGTCTTAACCACGCGGCCGGTTTCATCCAGAGCCGCATCGGTCCGCGGTTGAAGGCGAGGAATACGCCGAAGCTGAGCTTCGTTGCCGACCACAGTATCGAAGAGAGCATCGAGGTAAACCGGACGATCGATGAGGTCGTCGCGAAGAGTCAGGAATCCTGAAGACCGGCGTAATCCTGCTAGACAAACCACCCGGCATCTCGTCATTCGCGGCGCTCTCACGCGCGAAGGCGGTCGTCGGCCGGAAGGTCGGCCACACCGGTACGCTCGATCCGTTCGCGACAGGCCTTCTGGTCGCGCTCGCCGGCCGCGCGACCCGCTGCGCGCGCTACTTTTCGGGACTGCCGAAACGCTACGATGCGACGTACCGATTCGGCACCGCGACCGACACCGACGACTCGACCGGTGAGGTGATCACAACCGTCGATCCACCCGACCTGTCGTGTATCGACGCGGTTCTCTCCGACTTCACCGGCACCTTCGATCAGTTGCCTCCAGACTATTCGGCGATCCATGTCGACGGAAAGCGCGCGTACGCGATCGCCCGAAGCGGCGAACGGCCGAATCTGGCGCTGAGAACCGTCACCGTGTACGAGCACACGCTCGTCGCGACCCGCGAAGCCGAAGTTGACGTTTCGATCGCGTGTTCTTCGGGAACGTATGTGCGGTCGCTCGCGCGCGACATCGGAACGCGCCTTGCAAGCGCCGCGCACGTCTCGGCGCTTCGCCGGACCGCGGTCGGCCCGTTCCTGGTCGACGAAGCGGTCCTTCCCGACTCGTTTACCGAGTCACAACTGCACGACCTCGGTGACTCGCTCGTCAGGCTCCCCGGCCTTGTCGTGTGCAACGTCTCGAGCGACGTGGCGCAGATCGCCCGAAATGGCGGCCGAATCCACCCCGACCAGGTTCCCTCGCTCGACCGAGGCGCCCCGCCGGATCCCGACACACCGTACCTGCTGATCGGTGACGGCGATGCGATCGCAGTCGGCGTATGGGACTCGGATCGATTCGACTACCACGCGGTACTCGCCGGAGCTGCCGATGCAGGCGATTGACTGGAACGAGCTGTGCGCAGGCGAGTTTTCGGCGACCGCGACGGCGGTCACGATCGGCGTGTTCGACGGACTGCACGCCGGGCATCGCGCGTTGATACGCCGCGTTGTCGAAGGCCAGGGTACCCGGTCACTCGTCCTGACCTTCGCTGTTCACCCGGCGCTCGCGCTCGATCCGGCGGGATTCGGCGGATACCTGCAGACCCGGGCGCAGACTCTCACGCGCCTAGAAGCGATCGGCGTCGACGCGTGCGTGCTTATCGACTTCACCGAACGATTCCGGGCAATGTCCGGACAGGAGTTCCTGAAGCAGCTCGCGCGTGCGGTGGATCTCAGGCGCCTGGTGATCGGATACGATTTTCGCTGCGGACACGGGCCCGACATGAACCCGGCCGATATCGCACGGTTCTTCTCAGGGTCGCACACTGCCGTGGAGATCGTCGACCCGGTCGTACTCGATGGGCATCCGGTGTCGAGCAGTCGGCTACGCCGCATTCTGGCCGAAGGCGGCGTCGATGTCGTCGGGCGCTTGCTTGCAGCGCCATACACGATCGACCTGTCGGCCGAGGCGATCGTGAACGGCACGGCGCACGCCGGAGTCCGGATCACGAATGGTCGCACCGTGGCCGGCATGCAGGTACTGCCTCCGCCGGGCAACTACGAAGTCGAGTTGGTCGGCGACCCGGGCGCGTCGCGCGCTGCCACGACTCTGACGATCGATGAAAATAGTCTGCGATGGCCTCTGGCAGCCGTCGGAACGATTCGCTATATTGTAGTCCACGAAAGACGGACCCAAGGAGAAAGCAATGCCCGTAACGAAGGAGCGCAAATCGGAACTCGTTGCTGAGTTCGGCGCCGACGCGAAGAACACCGGCAGCACCGAGGCGCAGATCGCGCTGCTCACCGAACGCATCAAGATGCTTACCGAGCACTTCCAGACGCACAAGAAGGATCACGCGTCGCGACGCGGTCTTCTCAAGCTCGTCGGTCAGCGCCGACGTCTGCTCAAGTACCTCGCCAAAACCGATCTGGACAAGTACCGGGATCTGATCCAGAAGCTCGGTATCCGCAAATAGTCGATCCTCACGGAAGGTTTTCATGCAAACGGTAAGTCTCACAATTAACGGAACCGATCTGGTTCTGGAAACTGGTCGGATGGCCAAGCAGGCGAACGGCGCCGTGTTCGCCACGTACGGCGGCACCGCGGTGCTCGCGACCGCGTGCTGCGGGTCAGCGCCGGTTGAAGGGCTCGACTACGTTCCGTTGCAGGTCGAGTACAACGAAAAGTACTACGCGGCCGGCAAGATCCCGGGCGGGTTCCTGAAGCGCGAAGGACGGCCCAAGGATCGGGAGATCCTGGTGTGCCGGCTCATCGACCGTCCGATGCGCCCACTGTTCAGCAAGGCGTTTGCCCGCGATATCCAGGTCGTGCCGACCGTTGTCGGCGCCGACAACATAAACCCGCCCGACGTGATCGCGATGAACGCCGCGAGCGCGGCGATGACCATCAGTGACATCCCGTTCGACGGGCCGATCGGCGCGGTGCGCGTCGGCTACGTCGACAACGAGTTCATTGTCAACCCGACGTACGAGCAGCTCGAACGGTCGGCGCTCGATATCATCGTCGCCGGCACGCAGGACGGGATCACGATGGTCGAAGGCGGCGCGCACGAGGTCTCCGAGGACCTGCTCGTCGACGCGATAGAGAAGGCTCGGCCGATCATCACCGAGCTGTGCCGCATCCAGATCGATCTGCGGCTGCAGGTTGGCAAGGACAAGCTGCCGATGCCCGCACCGGCGCCGACGTTCGAGTCGGCCGAAGCGATCCGAGCGTACGCCCGACCCAAGATGGAGGCCGCGTGCTTCGTCAAGGGCAAGTTCGAGCGGTACGCCGCGATCAAGGAAGTCGTCAACGAAACGAAGGAGCACTTCGCCGACGCGATCGGCGACCAGTGGGGCAAGGCGTTCTCAAAGGTCATGGAAGACCTTGAGCAGGAGATCGTCCGCGATTCGATCGTCAAACGCAAGGTACGCACCGACGGGCGAGGGCCCGCCGACATCCGTTCGATCACGTGCGAAGCCCCGGTTCTCGAGCGGACGCACGGCTCGGCGCTCTTCACGCGTGGGGAGACCCAGGCGCTCGTGATCACAACGCTTGGAACGCAGCGTGACGAACAGATCATCGATAACATCGAAGAAGACGGTCGGGAGAACTTCCTCCTCCACTACAATTTCCCGCCGTTCAGCGTCGGGGAAACGGGTCGGATGGGTACCGGACGCCGCGAAATCGGCCACGGTCATCTGGCGTACCGCGCGCTGCAGGCGGTTCTGCCCGGACACGAAGGTTTTCCGTACACGCTTCGGGTCGTCAGCGAGATCCTCGAGAGCAACGGATCCTCATCGATGGCGACCGTGTGTGGAGGATCGCTCAGCCTGATGGACGCCGGCGTTCCGATCACGAAGCCGGTCGCCGGCATTGCGATGGGACTGGTCAAGGAAGGCGACGACTTTGTCGTGCTTTCGGACATCCTCGGCGAGGAGGACCACCTTGGGGACATGGACTTCAAGGTTGCCGGAACCCGCGACGGTATCACCGCATTCCAGATGGACATCAAGATCAAGAACATCGAGCCTGACGTGATGAAGATCGCGCTGAAGCAGGCGTACGAGGGTCGCCAGCATATTCTTGGCGTCATGGGCGGCGCGCTCGAAGCGCCTCGCGCACAGCTCAGCGAGTACGCGCCACGGATCGTCAGCTTCACGGTAGACACCGACAAGATCGGAACGCTGATCGGTCCTGGCGGCAAGACGATCAAGAGTATCTCTGAGAAGCACGACGTCCAGATCAACATCGATAACAGCGGTCTGGTCACCGTCTACTGCCGCGATGCCGCCGCAGCCGATCAGGCGAAGGGCAGCCTCCTTGCGCTGCTTGAGGAACCCGAAGTCGGCAGGAAGTACGACGGGATCGTGCGTCGGATCGTCGACTTTGGCGCGTTCGTCGAGTTCCTGCCGGGACGCGACGGACTCGTGCACATCTCGAAGATGGCTCCGCACCGGGTCGAAAAGGTCACCGACATCCTCCAGATGAATCAGGAGGTCCCGGTCAGAATCCTTGAGATCGACAAGATGGGCCGGGTGAACCTGGGGCTCATCTACGATGACAGCGGTGACGGCGGTGGTCATGGCGGCCGGGATCGCGACCGGCGGTGATCGCCGTCCGCGCATCGTTCCCGCACGGGTTCGCGCCCGAGCGGGCGTCGGCGGGCGCCGCGGGGTTCGACCTGCGCGCGCATATCGATAGTCCAGTCGTCCTGCAGCCTCGCGACCGCGGCGTCGTGCCGACCGGAGTGAGGATCGAACTGCCGCACGGCTACGAGGCTCAGGTCCGTCCACGGTCTGGACTCGCGTTCAAGTATGGGATCACCGTGCTCAACGCGCCTGGTACGATCGATTCCGACTACCGCGGTGAGATATCGGTCGCGCTGATCAATACGTCTGCCGTGCCGTACACTATCGAGCGCGGCGACCGGATTGCGCAGCTGGTGGTCGCGGCTGTCGCCGAATGCGAGTTCGTGAGCGAGCCGTTATCAGAATCGGAACGAGGGGAGGGCGGGTTCGGCTCGACGGGACGCTGATGGCACGGACCTATACGCGAATATCCGGCTACATCGCGCGCGAGTTTCTGTTCAGCTTCGTCGTCGCCTTCCTGTTCTTCTTCTTCATCTTCTTCATCAACCAGATCCTGCTTCTTGCCGAGCAGATTCTCACGCGCCGGGTGCCGCCGCTCGACGTCGCCCGGTTGATTTTCTACTCGCTGCCGTCGATCGTCGCACTGAGCTTCCCGTTCGGATCGCTTGTCGGCGCGCTGATGGCGGTCGGACGCTGTTCGGCGGACAACGAGATCATCGCGTTCCAGGCGTCCGGTGTTCCGCATCGCCGCCTGTTTGTGCCGCTGCTCGCGCTCGGGGTCGTCTTTTCGGTCACATCGTTTGTGATGAACGATTACTTCCTGCCGCTCGGTACGCTGAACTTCGGTCGCCTCTACCGCGAGCTCGTCTTCTCCAATCCGGAGCTCGAGCTCGAACCGTTCACTGTCAGGGGATTCCAGAACTCGGTCATCGTGACCGGCGCGGTCGACGGCAGACGTATCGATGACCTGGTGATCCTGGACCGCACCGAAACCGGCGAGCAACGGGTCATTACCGCGTCGCAGGCTGCGCTCACCGAGCCCGGTGGCGACGCAGGGCTGCTGTCGATGATCCTCGACGGCGTCGTCACGCATACCACCGATCCGCTGCGAACCGGCGAGTACACGTACAGCAGTGCCGACAGGATGGAGTACAACATCCTGCTGTCCGATCTCGCGTTCGGTCTGCGGGCCCCGGGTCCGCGCGAGATGGCGTCGTACGACGTATGGCAGGTGATCCTTGAGCGTCGGCAGACCCTCGAAGCACGGCTCACGGGTCAGCAGAGGCTGATCGCGGCGCTGCGCACGGAGCTCGCGGCCGACTACGCCGCGGCGGTCGACTCGGTTGCCGCCGGCCAGAGCACCGTCGCGCGTGTAACCGCAGACCTGAACACGAGACTGCGCCAGATCGAAACCGAGTCGGCGCGCCGGGTCGTGGACCGGACACTCGACAACTACGAGCTCGAGTTCCACAAGAAGTTCGCGATCCCGTTCGCGTGCATGGTATTCGTGCTCTTCGCGTTCCCGATCGGTCTTCTGACGCGTCGGGCCGGCCGGGCGGTCGGGTTCGGGGTCGGGCTGCTTGTCTCAACGCTCTACTGGAGCATGCTCATCGCCGGCCAGACGATGGGAATCAACAATCCGGCGGTCTCCCCGGTGGTCGCGATGTGGGCGCCGAACGTTGTGATTCTGGTGTTCGGGTCGATCGCGTACGCGTTCAGGATGCGACGATGACGACGCGACTGCACGCGATGCTCATCCGCGGGTTTTTCCCGGTGTTCGTTATCGCGACCGTCTTCTTCGTGACGATTCTGCAGCTGGTCGATCTGTTCGAGAACATCACGCGCTACATCGACCTGGAGGTCTCCTTCGCGCAGATCGCGGTCGTCCAGCTCCTCTACCTTCCTCGCAGCGTTCACTTTGCGCTGCCGATGTCGCTGCTGTTCGCCGTCTCCTTCACGCTGGGAACGCTGTACAGCAACAATGAGTTGATAGCCGTCTTTGGCTCGGGAGTGAGCCTGAGGGCCTTTGTCGCGCCGCTGGTGGCCGGTGGTCTGCTGTTCAGCGCCGGAAGCTTCGTGTTTCACGAACGGGTCGTCATCGACACCTTCGTAGAGAAGACCCGACTGGAGCGCGAACTGCTGAACATCACGACGAGCGCGAGCAATACCGACGTAACTCGCCTGGGGTCGGCAGCGCGGCGGCTCTATCACGCCGGGTACTACAACGATGCAACGACCACGCTCTCGTCGGTGATTCTCATCGAGCGCGACCCCGACGGTGCCCTCCGCCGGATCGTGCACGCGCGATCGGCGCGCTGGGACGCAGACGTCTGGACGGTGCAGAACGCCCGATTCTTCGACGTGTCGGACGACGGCATAGTCGAGCGATCGGTCGGATCGCAGCGGATGGAAGGCTTTGACCTGCCACCGTCGGCGTTCGGGAGGACGAGTCAGAGCATCGACGAGCTTCGGATAGCCGATGCGCGGGCGTTCGTGGAGACGCAGCGGATGTCAGGGCTCCCGTTCCGTCAGGACCTCACCAAGCTCTACTCGCGGTACTCGTTCGCGCTCACCCCGTTCGTCGTGATTCTGATCGCGACCGCGATCGGAGGTCGCTTCAAGAAGAACATTCTGCTGATGAGTCTGCTCGTATCGCTGTGCGTATCGGTGGTCTACTACGTCGCGCAGATGGTTTCAGAGCTACTGGCGTACTCGGGCCTGATATCACCGCTATTCGGTGCGTGGTTCGGGGTCGGGGCGTTCATCGTGATCGGAGCGTCTCTCCTGCAGGCGTCGCGGACGTAGCATGAACCCGATTTTCACCGTAACCGCGACCGACCCCGCCACCGCTGCGCGCGCCGGTGTGCTGTCACTGCCGCACGGCACGCTCCAAACGCCGGCGTTCATGCCGGTGGGGACCGCGGCGACCGTAAAGGCGCTGCGGCACGCCGATCTGCACCGGATCGGCTACCGGCTCATCCTTGCGAACACGTACCACCTGGTGCTCAGACCCGGTACCGACGTGATCGACGCGCTCGGAGGACTGCACCGGTTTTCCGGCTGGACGGGCAATATCCTCACCGACTCCGGCGGCTATCAGGTTTTCTCGCTGTCGGCGCTGCGCAAGATCAGCGACCGTGGTGTCGAGTTCGCGTCGCACATCGACGGATCGCGGCACCTGTTCACCCCCGAATCGGTCGTCGACGCGCAGGTGATCTTCGGCAGCGACATCCAGATGCCGCTCGATGTGTGCACCGCTCCCGGTGTCGGTCGCGCCGAAGCCGAGCGCGCGGTGGAGACGACAACGCTCTGGGCGCGTCGGGCGGCGGCGAGGTGGTCACAGAAGCGCGATCTCGGCTACGCAGGATCGCTGTTCGGTATTGTACAGGGAAACTTCTTCCCCGATCTGCGAACGCGCAGCGCGGCCGAGATCCGCGCGCTCGATCTTCCGGGCATCGCGATCGGCGGGCTGAGCGTCGGGGAGGAGACGTCGCTGTTCCGCGACACGCTGTTCGCGACCGCGGCCGAGCTTCCAGTCGATCGTCCGCGCTACCTGATGGGGATCGGAACGCCCGACTACATCTTCGACGCCGTGACCGCCGGGATCGACATGTTCGACTGCGTGTTTCCGACGCGTATCGCTCGCAACGGCACGGTGATGACGTGGAACGGTCGGGTTGTTCTGAAACACGAGTCGCACACGAACAGCGACGATCCGATCGATCCCGATTGCCCGTGCACCGCGTGTACGGGTTATTCGCGCGCGTACCTGCGCCACCTGTTCAAGAGCGGTGAGATGCTCGGCCCGATCCTGACGACCGAGCACAACCTGGTCTTCTTCAGGACGCTCACCGACCGGATCCGCGACGCTATCGCATCGGGAACGTACGCGCGGTTTCGCGACGATACGATGTACCGATACAACGAGGGTGAACGTGCCCGCATCGAACGCCGATAGTGTAGCTGTGAGTCCATCCGCTGCACCCTCGACCGGCGAAGACGCGAGCGCGGTCCGTTCGACCTCCGTCGTGATGATGCTGACCACTGTCAGCCGTCTCCTCGGCTTTGTGCGCCAGGCGGTCGTCAACGCGGTGTTCGGTGCGACCGGAAACGCCGACGTCCTCAACGCGGTGTTTAATATTCCCAACAACCTGAGAAAACTTCTTGCTGAGGGGGCGCTGTCGTCGGCGTTCAT
>RECL01000258.1 GCA_007694025.1 Spirochaetaceae bacterium | reverse complement strand
GTCGGTTCGATCGGTGTCATCCGCAGCGTCGGCTATCTGGGTCGCTACGTCGGCGTCGAGTCGTTCGCGTCGGCTACCTACGGAATCCTGGCGGCGGGCGTCGGCGGACGTTTTGCCGCCGGCACCAGCCAGCTAGACGTGCACATCGCCCCGGCGCTTCGGCTTGGTTTCTGGTGGTTCTACGCGGGCGGCGGCTGGATCGTCGAAGTCGTCGATCGGACCAGTCGCTACCAGGTCATCGACACCGGCCCCTACGTCGCCGCCGGAATCGCGCCGTCGATCCGGATCGGCCGCGTCGGTCGGCTCGGCATCGACCTGGGCTACGAGGTCTTCTTCCCGCTCTGGCCAGATCCGGATCAGCCACCGGCTCCCGACGTTCGCGACATAGTCGCCGACTGGTGGCTGGGAACGATCGTGGAGGACCTCTATCGCGTTCTGGTGCCGAATGGCATGATGCGGCTCGGTCTGTACTACACGTTCCCGATAGAACGATATAGAATGGTCGAATGAATACAGGCTACACTTTCTCCAAGGATTTCTTGTGGGGTACCGCCACAGCCAGCTTTCAGGTCGAAGGCGCCGCCTGGGAGGACGGGCGCGGAGCGTCGATCTGGGACACCTTCTGTCGCACCCCCGGTAAGGTCGCCTTCGGGCACACCGGCGACATCGCGACCGATCAGTACCATCGCTACGCAGAGGACGTCCAGCTCATGCGTGAGCTCGGCCTGGGGGCGTACCGCTTCTCGGTCGCGTGGCCGCGTGTCTTTCCCGAAGGGCACGGCACGCAGAACCCGAAGGGGTTTGACTACTACAACCGGCTGGTAGACGCGCTCCTGGAGAACGGGATACAGCCGGCGGTGACGCTCTTTCACTGGGACCTTCCTCAGGCGCTCCAGGATGCAGGAGGGTGGCCCGTGCGCGAGACGGCGCTCCACTTCGAGGCGTACGCGCGCGCCGTCTTCGACGCGCTTGGCGATCGCGTGAAGAGCTGGATCACGCTCAACGAACCGTGGTGTGCATCGCTGTTGAGCCACCTGATAGGGCAGCACGCTCCCGGACTTCAGGACGAGCAGCTCGCGTATCAGTCGATCCACCATCTGAACCTCGCGCACGGCATCGCGATGAAGGTCTTCCGAGACGGCGGGTACGACGGGCAGATCGGCACGACGCTGAACCTTTCGACGCCACGGCCGGCCACGTCGCGCGATGAGGACGTACTGGCAGCCGATCGCGCGGCCGACCGCGACAGCAGGATGTTCCTCGATCCGCTGTTCGGTCGCGGCTACCCTGAGCGCCATCTGGCCGCCGTGCCTCGGGTCAAGATGCCGATACACAGCGGTGACATGGAACTGATCGCGACGCCGATCGACTTCATCGGCATGAACTACTACAACGAGCGCGCGGTCGCGTTCGATCCCGAGGCGCCCGAGCAGTTCAGATCGGCACCCGCGTACTATCCGGTGACGCACATGGAGTGGCCGATCACGCCACAGGGGCTCTACCGGCAGCTCCACTGGGTCCACGAGCAGACCGGTGGGATCCCGATCTACATCACGGAGAACGGATGTGCGCAGGATGATCAGCTCTCCGCCGAAGGGACGCGCGTGCACGACACCGGACGAATCGACTATCTGCGCAGTCACTTCCAGGTCTGCGCGAAGGCGATTCAGGACGGAGTTCCTCTGAAGGGCTACTTCCTGTGGTCACTGATCGACAACTTCGAGTGGGCGTGGGGCTACACGCGCCGGTTTGGAATCGTCTACTGCGACTACACCGACCTGCGCCGCGTTCCCAAGGATAGTTACTATTACTACCGTGAGGTCATCGCAGGGCATGAGCCGTTCTAGCGCTTCGCGGAGCGCGATTGTCATAGGAGCCGGACTCGGCGGGTTGTCCGCCGCGATCCGGCTTGCCGGTGCGGGCTATCTGGTCACCGTATACGAACGCCAGCCGTACCCCGGCGGCAAAGCCGGTACCGAGGAGCGTGATGGCTACCGGTTCGACACCGGGCCGTCGCTCCTGACGATGCCCCACGTGATCGAGCGCATCTTCGCCGACGCGGGTCGCGTCTGGACCGATTACATACAGGTCGAGCGGCTGCCGGTCATCTGCAACTACTTCTGGCGCGACGGCACCCGGCTGCACGCGTATGGGGAGCCAGAGCGGTTCGCCGCCGAGGTCGAGGCAGTCACCGGGGAGCCCGCTGCCAACGTCCTGCGCTATCTGGAGCACGCCCGACGCGTCGACGATGCGGCGTCCGAGCTCTTTCTCTGGAAGAGTCTGCACGACCGGCGCACGTTCGCTTCGAAGCTCTTCTGGAAGAGCCTCCTCAAGGTGGGACGGATCGACTCGTTTCGGACGCTCAACCGCGCGAACGAATCGTTCTTCCGCGACCCGCGTGTCGTCCAGCTGTTCAACCGGTACGCGACCTACAACGGTTCCAACCCGTACCGGACCCCCGCGACGTTCACGATCATCCCGTACGTCGAGTACGTGCAGGGGGGCTACGCGGTGGTCGGCGGCATCCACGCGATCCCGCGCGCGCTCGAACGGCTCGCGGTTGAACTCGGCGTCCGGTTCGAGTACAACACGACGGTCGAGCGGATCGTGTCGATGCCCGAAGGGAGACGGCGTCGCGTCACCGGAGTCGTTGTGAACGGTGCCGAGGTTCCGGCCGACGCGGTCGTCAGTAACGTCGACGTATCGGTCACCTACCCCGCGCTCCTTGCCGACGAGTTCGCCCCGCAGCTGCAGCGTTATCGTCGGCTCGAGCCGTCGTCGTCGGGTCTGGTCTTCTACTGGGGCGTCAGCGAGCGGTTCGAAGAGCTGTCGGTCAACAATATCTTCTTCAGCCGTGACTACCGCCGCGAGTTCGCCGAGATCTTCGACGAGCACCGCTGCCCGACCGATCCGACGATCTACATCAACATCACGTCCAAAGTAACCCCGACCGATGCTCCGGATGGCGGTGAAAACTGGTTTATTCTGGTCAATGCGCCGTATGTTGGAGAGCAGGAGTGGGAGCGCGAGACGCATCGCGTGCGCGCGACGGTTGTGGAGCGGTTGAGCACGGCGCTCGGGCGTGACATCGAGTTGCTTATCGCGACCGAGGGGATCATGACCCCGGTCGACATCGAGCGCAAGACGATGAGCCATCGGGGCGCGCTCTACGGGATATCGTCGAACACGACGTTTGCCGCGTTCGCTCGGCACCCGAACCGGAGCCGCGACTACCGCGGTCTCTACTTCTGCGGCGGTAGCGCGCATCCCGGCGGCGGCATGCCGCTTGTGATGCTGTCGGGGAGAATCGCCGCCGATCTGGCCACGTACGATCACGCAGACGCGTGAGGGAGGCAGTATGGCAAAGAAGAAGACATCGCTCGTAGACGCAGCGAAGCGACTGAACCGCGACGCCGACGGCGGCCCGGCGCCGGCGACAACGAAGCAGCCCGCCGCGGCCGCCGGGAAGACCCCCGCAAAGCCGGGTTCTGCGGCGGGATCGAAGAAGGGGGCCAAGCCCGCGGCGTCGAAGCCCGCGCCGTCGAAGAAGCCCGACGCGTCGGTTAAGCCCGCGGCGTCGGCGAAGCCCGCGGCGTCGGCGAAGCCTCGCGAGTCGGCGGAGAAGAGCGGCGGCGCCCGATCGGCGCCCGCAACAGACCTCACCGCCGCCCCGAGCGATGACAAGCGGCGCGCGCAGATCGTCGCCGAAATCGTCGAGATCGCCGAAGGGCTCGACGACCCGGGGCTCGATCTGCTGCTCAAGCAGGCGCAGGTGGTCCGCTACAAGGGGCAGATCGAGGAGTTCAACCGGCAGCTCAACTCGGCGGCGGGTCGCGCGGCCCAAGCGCGACGCGACGCAAACCGGCCCGACTACGCGGTCGATATCGAGCGCACTCCCGACGACTTCTTCATCATCAAGTTGGATAGCGCGCGCATTTTCTTCAACCGCGGCGAGCTTCGCGAGCTGACGCGGATCTGCCACAAGGTCGCGAACGCGCGCGCAGGCGCGAAGCGGTTGTTCCGCTGGTTCGAAGAGGAGCGCAGCGACCTCCTGGCCGACGCCGGAATCAACTCCGACAGCAGCCCCTACCTGACCGAGCTGTACGATCTGATCGTATCGACGTACACGGTCAAGAGCTGAAAGCGCAAGGAGTCGGGTGATTCCGAGCGCCTGAGGCTCTACCCGGATCCTCACACCGACGCGCTCCCACACCGTCTCAGGCTAGTGCGCGGGGACCGTGATGTCTACCGCACCGCCGTGGAAGAGTGGGAAGTAGACAGCTTCGTTTAGCCACGGGCGTGCCACCCGGTGCGCCCGAGGATAGAAGAGCGGTATGCGCGACGCGTCCAGAACTAGCGAGGCATCGAGTTCGATGGTCTTCTGGAGGCGTTGTCGCGGGTCGCTTTCGCTGCGTGCAGCGGTGAACGCCTGCCGCAGTTCCTCATTGACGTACGAACTCGCGGTCGCCAGATAGACGAGCGGATCAGGAACCAGAGCCATCAAGTACAGAAGCGCTACGTCAAACCCCCATTCGGAAGGCGGACGATTGAGTACTTCATAGTCTTCGTCGACGAAACGTACTTCGACACCCAGGTGGTCGCGCCACGAATGTGCGACGTTGTGCACAAGCCGGTCGGCCCAGCGACCGGCAAGAACAGAGAGCTGCGTTCCGGGTCGCAGCTTGCCGTCCAGTGCCAGAGCCCTTGCCCGTGCTGGGTCGAACGGTAGTCCGACGTCAGGGCGGTGACCCCGCACTCCCGGAGGTATCAACCCACCGGTTCCCGGCGCGGCGCTCTGGTAGCCACAGGAGCGGACGAGTCTTTCCTGGTCGATCGCGCAAGCCAGAGCCTGTCTCGCTGGCCGAAGACTCAGGAACCGGCTGCAGGTGTTGACTCTGAGCAAGCAGACCGTCTGTCCGGGCCCGGCAAGCACGTCTTGCGGGCAGCGGTCCATAACGTCACCAAGCAGTTTCTCTTCGCGCACGACGAACGCATCAACGGTTCCCTGTTCGTAGCGATCGAGCACTTCCTCGTTCGAGCACCTTGTCAGAACCAGATCGGTGACATTGCCGGAGAACCGGCCCGTGAAGCGAGGATTGCGCACAAGATGGACCGCCGTGCCCGCGTCAAAGGATTCAATGACGAACGGACCCGATGCGGCGGTTTTGTCCAGGTCAGTCCATGCATCACCCCACCGATCGATGAGGTGCGACGGTAATCCCTGGAGATACGGTATCCCCAGGTAGTGCAGGAGATAGGGACACGGGGCTTCCAGCTCGAACTCCAGCACCTTCGGGTGTGGCACGCGCAGTGCCAGGGCACTACGGTCACCCGATTGCCGGAACTCGGGCGTCCCCTTAACTCTGATGTACGCTCCGTCCTCTGAGTTCTCGAACGCCCTGATTGCGCGAATGAACGCCAGGGCGTAGTCCTCTGCGACGAGCGGCGCCCCATCCGACCACATGGCATCCTCCCGTATGACGAATCGATAGGAGAGGCCGTCGTCGGAGGTGTCCCAACGCGCCGCCGCATCAGGCTCGATGAGCCCCCGCGGTCTGTATCGAACCAGCGGCCGGTACACCTGACGGTGCAGGATGAACGAAGGCGCGTTGAAGAACCGCAGTGGTTCCAGGCCAAACGGCGCGTCTGGCGTGGCGATGCTCATATAGCCTTCACCCCGATCCCTGCGCAACCCGGGAGACGGAGCACGCGAACGCTCCAACGGCAACGCGAAGACGTGCTCCAGAGCCATGCGCGAGGAGTCGTGGTCCAGCTCCTGCTCGTGGCACGAGGCAATCCTGAGCCAGCACTCGCGCAGCGCCCGAGCGTTCGCGAAACGGGCCAGATGATCCACGGCTCTTGCGAACTCCGCGATCGCACCCGCGTAGTCGAAGAGTGCGTGCAGATGATCGCCGTGTTCAATCAGCCATCGGGCTGCTGCCTCGTGCTCCTCCGCTGCGTCGAAGTGGCGCGCAAGATCAGCCGTGTGAGCCGCCAGCTCACCGGCGAACTCGCATTCCAACGCCCGGCCAAGACGCAGGTGGAGTCGACACCGGTCCTCCGTGGAGAGCGAATCGTGGAGCGCTTGCCGGAACAGGTCGTGTGCGAACGAAACGCGAAGTCTTCCCCCGTGATACTGAGGAATCAGAACCTTGTCGTCGGAGAGCTGGTTCAGGCAATGCCCGCGCCTGTCCAAAGTAATCCCCGCTGCCTCACAGACTACAGCCCAGTCAACGTCACCACCCGCAACAGCAGCCGTACGCAGCAGTGATCGCGTTTCCGGCCCAAGGTGTTCGATTCGGCGCTGAATTACGCGCTTCACGTCGAGCATGCGCGGCAGGTCGACTTCTGTTGATGTGCCCTCAGCGCCTTCGCGCGCCAGTTCCAGCGCGTAGAACGGATTCCCGCCGGCTCGCGAGACGATCGCCATCTCTGCCTCATCGTCCGTCGGTTCGGTGCGGCTGTTGGAGACAATGGCGCGCAACGCCTCCTCTCCAAGCGGTTCAAGCTCCAGCATGAGGGTCGCACCGCATCCCAGGCCCCTCATCCGTTCCAGAACGCACTGTTGTCGAGCGTCTTCCGCGGGCCTGCATGTGAACACGAACCACAGATCCGGCCCGGCAACGACTGGCAGGACATCAGCTATCAGTCCCACCGTGGCCTCGTCGGCCCAATGCAGATCCTCCAAGTTCAGGATGAGTGGCGAACGTTCCTTCAGCAAGGTCAGCAGACCACGAAAGGTGGCCTCAACGACCCGCTGAAATTCCTCACGGGTGACCAGTGCTGTCGCCCCGATCGCCTCGACTCGCCTCGTGCCCTGCAGCAGAGAGGACAGGACCGTCCGTGATTCGCCGCCCTGCTTCTCCTTTATCGCGCCGCTCTCCGTCAGAAGCCGACACACCGCGGTGACGGGGTTGCCGGCGTCGTTGGGATCAACAAGGAGATCCAGCAGAGTACCGAGGAACGGGATCATTGATCCGAACGCCGTACCCTGCTGGCGCTCGGAGCAGAGCATCGCGAGCCAGTTCGACTCCACCCCGCGTCGCGCCAGTTCCTTCTGACACTCTACTACCAGTCGTGACTTCCCTATTCCCGCAGGGCCGCAGACGATCGCCCCCGCCGCGTCACTCTCAGTCAGGCAGGCGGCGAGCTTCTCAAGCTCCGACGCCCTTCCCACAAAGGGCACACCTGCATCCGACAACGGTGACGCAACGTCCAGCCAGGAGATCACTCCGTACACCTGTCCGAGCCTGTCATCTCCACCCGGTCGTTCCAGTTCAACGCTGCACTGAGCGCAGCGACTGACACGGCGGTGGGTCCGTCCGCATACCGAAATGGCTCCGTCCTTCGTGATCGCGAGCTGTCGGCGTGCCTGGCGTACGAGCGGCCCGACAACCTGCTCGAACCCCATCGCAACCATCATGACGCCGGTCCGGACGGCGAACGCCGCCCGGTGGCCACCTGCAGCGAGTTGGTCCCGTATGCGAATCGCTGAAAGCACTGCTCGCTCGGGGTCGTCCTCGTGAGTGCGTTGGAGACCGAAGGCCGCAACCACCTGACATCCTTCCGCATGCACCGTGCAACCGTCCCAGGCGGCTGACTCCTCCAGTGCGGCGGCGATGAGGGTCTCTGACAGTTCATCAACAGGTCGCCCTGTTGCATCTTCCTCCGTGGAACCACTATCCGTGTCGAACTCGCATCCGGGCGCGTTCACCCTCGCAACAAGGAGCGACACCACCCGCACCTCTCCAACCAGCGAGTTCGCCGCCGGTTGTCGGCCGCTATCGTGCTCTCCTTGCTGTTCCTCCGCCGAGGTCGGGGGCAGTCGTGCCCTGCGAGGCGATTCGAGCGGGGCGTATCTTATGGTACGATAGAGCTCCTGGGTGCACTCATCCGGGGCGTTGCCAAGCTCTGCCTCCAGCACATGGACGCAACGCTCATACTGTCGAATCGCGGAGCTCCGGTCGCCCGACTCGAAGAAGAGGAGCATCAGCTCGCGATGCGCCTCCTCATTACCGGGGTCCATCTCGATTATCCTGCCGATGAGCCGCATAGCGTCCTGCGTGTCTCCCATGTCAACGCGGTGGCGAACAAGTATCCAAAGAAGCTCGGTCTGCATCTGGGAGAACCGGTCAGCGGTTGTCATCTGCCACGTGTCGAAGCTTGAGCAGCCGGACAGGAAGAATCCCGACAGGAATTCCCCCCTGTAGAGACCGACCGTCTCCTCGACCAGTGCGATACCATCAGGCGGCAACTCGGTCGTCGTGCTCGATGTGGCTCCGATTGATCGGCAGAGATCCAGGTAACGAACAGCGTCTACGTCTATCATTCGGGTACTGAACCACACCTGCTCACGGTCACTGCCCACGACGCCGCCCGGAAGCAGTTCACGAACGTGCGCCAACGTCGTCCGCAAGGCTCTGCGGGCCTGCTCGTGAGCGAACTCGGGCCACAACAGGGCGGCGAGGCTGTCTCGTGGCATGCGATTGTCGTGCAGCGCCAGATAGGCGATCAACGCGAGCGACTTCCGGCGCGAAACATGAAGGCGCTTTCCGGCGTGCAGTACGGCGGGAGGACCCAGTAGCTGGATCTGTGCAGCCTTGGCTATCATTTCTCCTCGCACGATACCCCCCAAAAAACGGAACGCGCAAGGTGCATTGGGTAGCCTCACTTCGTTATTCGCCTCATACCGGTCTCTCACCACCGAAGCACCCGTCCGGCCGCCTGTAACGATTGTGTTGCGCCTGTCTGCTAATGTTACGTCCAGGAGGCACTCATGTACTTCGTAAACGAGAGAGAAGAGGCCAGCGTACGGCACGCAGATCTGCTGATGCAGGCCGATGTCTTCCGGGCCTACTTCTGTGATTCGGCCGTCGCGAGCAACCATCGTGTGCGGCAGACGAAGCGGGTTGCAGGGTCCGTCGTTCGGGCGGTGGAGGCATTGACGCAGTGCCAATGGGACTGTGCGGCAAAGGCACTCGGGCAGCCGGACCGCGGCGGAGTTCCTGTCGCGAGCTGCACCGCGCTTCAGGCAATCGTCCAAATCGTGCACGGAGACGTGCGAGCGGCAGAGCGGCTCATGGAAGAGCTGCAGACTCCCGGCACGGATGACGAACAGAACTCTGAATGCTGGGCTGTGAGTATGATCGCCCGCTCCATGTGGACCTATGCCACCGGTAGGCGATACCCGGAGCTTGAGCTTCCGAACCTTGTGAACCGGCTCATCGCGCTCCTTCCTGACACGGCCCAGTCGGTTCGGGATCTTCTCTGCTTCTCGCTGGCGCTCGTCGCAGTTTCTCAGCAGGACGCCGTTCTCGCTTCGTTTCTTCTCGGGCACAAGACGCACGCGCTCGCGGCTTCTTCTCACGCCCCGTCGGTCGCCACTACCGCGACGCGCGCAGCATTCGGATTCAGCATAGTTGCGCTCGGTGACGCCGAGACCGGGCGACGCATCCTGCTCGCCGTCAGCAACGACGGAAGCAGGGCCCAACAGCCCCTCTTCAAGGGGTTTGTGGACGCGGAGCTTGTTGGGCTCCAGTCCGCGAGTGGTGATCTCACGAGCGCATCGCATTGGCTGGCCCGAACTCAGCGTTTCGCGAAGGAATACGACTGCGATCTCCTCTTCCGCAAGGCCGTGGAAGCAAGAGAGCGCCCTTCCATCGCGCATCACGGCGGCTCATGAGTAGAGGGACTCCCGGATCATCGCCTGTCACCGACGAACAGAGGCGTCAGCGACGCCCCCAGGCTGCAGACCTGAACCGCCCTAACTCTCCCGGAGACCGTAACCTGTGAGAGGATGGTGTTATGGGAAAGCAAGAAGGCATCCTGCTGAGATTCGAGAGCGAGCGGTCAGACTCTGAGAACCGGCCTTGCCTTGAACATGAAGCGTGTTGCGCAGTTTTTCCTGAACGAGTACCGTGGATTCGCGGCAGGCGTCAAGGAACCGTAGCCAGTCCTGCGGAGATCGAGGGACACGCGGCCGCACCGCCGGGATCAACTCCGACAGCAGCCCCTACCTGACCGAGGTCTACGATCTGATCGTATCGACGTACACGGTCAAGAGCTGAGTTAGCGAGTACGGAGCCGAGCGAATAGCGATATCTTGTCCAGTCATTGGACAAGATGTCATACATTCTGTTCAATGATTTGACAAGATGCGGTTATTCTGACAGACTATCAGTATGGATGACCAGCGGCTGCTCGAGCTCGACCGACTCGCCGTGGCCTCGGTCGGGCCGCTCGTGCGCAAGCGGTTCGCGTGGGACGAGCTTTCGTCGACCGAGGGCCGGCCGTTCGTTGCGCTGGTCGGTCCGAGGGGCTCGGGCAAGACGGTGCTTCTCAGGCAGATGCGCGAGCGGTACTCCGAAGCAATCTACATCTCGGCGGACACGCTCGAGCGTGAAGCCCTGTTCGACGTCGTGAAGCGTCTTCACGACGACTATCGAATCGACAAGTTCTACCTCGACGAGATCCACTTCGTGGACGACTACCCTCGGCATCTCAAGCAAATCTACGACTTCCTGCCCGTTCGGCTCTGGTTCACGAGCTCGGTCGCGCTCTCGCTCGAAACCGCCGGGTGGGACCTGTCGCGCCGAGTGGAACGACGGTTGCTCCTCCCATTCAGCTATCGCGAGTATCTGGCGTTCTCCGGCGGCCCTGTTCTGCCCCCGATCTCCGTTGCTGCCGCGCTCACCGAGCCGATTCCCGCCGGGTACCTGAGGCTCGGTGAGCGACTCGCCGCGTATGTGCGCGGCGGGCTCTATCCATTCATGCTGGAACCGGGGGCCTCACCCGCGCTCTTCCAGAGCGCACTCGAAAAGGTGATCCGGCACGACATCCCCAGGTTCGACCCCACGGTGTCAGTCGAAGACATCGATTCGATCGCACTCGCGGTGGAGCACATCGCCAGGTGTCCGGTCGACGGCGTGAACTACTCGTCGGTCGCCTCCAATCTGGGCATCACGAAGTACAAGGCGCAGAAGTTCCTGGATTATCTGGAGCGCAGCTTCGTCGTCACGCAGGTGTTTCCGGCGGGTACCAACGTGCTCAAGGAGCCGAAGGTTCTCCTGCAGCCGCCGTACCGGCTGGTGTTCGAGTCGTATGAGCGAGCGGTTGGCGCGCTCCGGGAGGAGTTCTTCGCGCTCGCGCTGCGCCAGCACGGGGTGGCGTTCACGTACGCGAAGTCGGTTCGCGGGGGCAAGACGCCCGACTACGCGCTCGATCTGAACGGCGTTCGCGCAGTGATCGAGATCGGTGGAAAGGGAAAGGGCAGGACGCAGTTCAAGGGGCTCGACTACGACCGAAAGATCGTTCTTGCAGACGGCGGTGGGCGCTTCGTCCCCGGTGAGCGCGTGCCGCTGCACTGCGTCGGGTTTGCGTGATCCGACGCGCGGCGGCGGTTTGCTACCGCAGCGGCTCGAGTCGGGCGATCTCGCGCGCCTGCGGTGTTCGGCTTGCGTGCCACAGATCCCAGTCCTGTTGGAGCCCAAGCCAGAACTCGGCACCCATTCCCGTAACGCGCGCCAGTCGAAGCGCCGTGTCGGTGGTGACGCTTCGTTTCGCGTGGATGACTTCGTTGAGCCGTGGAAACGATATCCCCAGGTGACGTGCGCACGCGGACTGAGAGATCCCGAGTGGTTTAAGGAACTCCTCAAGGAGCATCTCTCCCGGATGGGTGGGCGGCCGATTTGCGGGGAGCCGCCGTTGTTCGGGTCTCCTCCTGGCGTGCTGCCTAGTGGTAGTCGGCGACTTCGACATCATCGGCATATCCATCCTCCCATCGGAAGCAGATCCGGTACTGATCGTTGATCCTGATGCTGTGTTGACCACGGCGCTCTCCGCGCGACTGCTCCAGGCGATTCCCCGGTGGAATACTGAGCTCACTCAGCTCCTGCACGCGGTTAAACTGATCCAGCTTTCGACGAACCTCCGGCCATAGGGAAACCGGACAAGCCCTGCGAGCACCCCGACTCGAGACTCCGTCAAAGAGGTCTTCGGTCGCGCGGTTCGCGAAGGATCGTATCACGATTGCTATTATAACGGTACATGTTATAATTCGGCAAGACGGTGCAGCCCGACGCCCGCCTCCACGACCGGGTCTGTCGAACAGTACTCACGTCGATCTGGGCTTCCGATCGCGAACGATCCGCGCGCCGACGTGGGCGGCGTCATCACGCATCCGCGCGATCTCACCGTGCAGGCGGTCGCGTTCGACTACGAGCGGAAAACCTGGAAGGTGATCGACTCGTCGATCACCGTGCACCTGGAGCGACTGTCGCGTCTTGCCCTCGGTGACGTAGAAGTCGCGTCGCGATCGCTCGACGACCGGTACTGGATCGTCGCGTACACGACCGACAACGGTCCGGTTCCATTCTACCTCTACGATACGCAGTCGCGCGACGCACGCCTCCTGTTCACGAACCGGCCCGCGCTCGAAGGACTACCGCTCGTACCGATGCACCCTGCTACGATCACGAGACCGATGCGGGACGCGAGCTGTTGACGCGGCACAGTCTGCTCAGGCGCGTCGATCGGATCCGCAAGCCGCTTCTGATCGGCCAGGGCGCGAACGACCCGCGCGTCACGCAGGCCGAGTCGGACCAGATCGTCACCTCGATGCAATCGAAGGAGATCCCTGTCGTCTACGTGCTCTACCCCGATGAGGGCCCCGGCTTCGCTCGACCGGAGAACCGCCTCTCATTCTACGCGATCGCCGAAGCGTTCTTCGCCGAGTACCTGGGCGGACGCGTCGAGCCGATCGGTACTGACCTCACGAACTCGAGCCTCCAGGTTCCAGCCGGCGCCGACCAGGTTCCGGGGCTGGTCGCGGCGCTCGCGCAGGCTGCGCGTTAGGGGGCGAAACGGTCGCAGTCTCTACCGGACGCCGGCGAAGAGGAGCCGTGCGGGCCGGTTGCCCGTCGCGATCGCCGGCCGTATCCTCTGCGCATGGAGCTGACGATTCGGGCTATGGCGCCCGGTGAGGAGCCGACGGTGAAGGCGCTCGCACGACGGTGCTTCAACCCGATCGGGTGGCTCTTCTTCTCGCTCGGGAAGCAGACCTTTGTCGCGGAGCACGACGGAGCGATTGTCGCGGGGGTCTGCCTGGGAACGCCCCGACTCCCCGGTGGCCGGGTGGCGGGGCACATCAAATGGATCTTTTCCGCTCCCGAGGCTCGCGGCATGGGCGCTGCGCAGGCGCTCGTCGACCGCGCCGGCGAATGGTTCACCGAACAGAGGTGCACCACGTGGTTCGCGCAGGTTGAAGGGTACAACGTCAGCTCGAGTAAGCTCTTCGCAACCCGCGGGTACGAACGCGTGCGGTTCGCCGACCAGGTGCGTCGGTGGGGGGTCGGCCTGCCGTTGGTCTGGTTCGGGATCGGCCACGGGATGGATCTGGGGCACTACCTCTGGGTCCGGGACGCGAGCGCCGGCACCGAGTCGGCCGCCGCGGGGTCGTCGGCATCGTCCGCCACGGCGTGGCTCGGCATGCTCGTCGCAAACACGCTGATCGGCTACCTGGTCTACCTGCGTTGGGGCGGTCTGGCGCCATTCGCCGATCTCCATCGGCTCTGGTACGTGCCCGTGACGATGCTGGTGCTCATCGGCGTCCGCTCGCTTTCGATGTACGCGGCTGCGGCCGCGGTGCGACTCCCCGTTGAGTACCGCGGCTGGGACACGGGCGCCGTCCTGTCGCTCGTGATCACCGCGGTGTTCGGTGGGATTCTGCCGGTCCCCGGCTCCTTGTACCCGCGGAGCGACGACTACTCGTACTGTCGCGAACTCTCCCGACTCGGGCCGATAGCGTTCGCGGGTGTGGTCTCGGTCCTGATCGTCGGCTGGGCGATCTGGGCCGTACAGTCGTACGTCGGGCTCTCTCCGCGCGTGGATGAGCTCCTGACAACCGGCCTCCTGTTCGCGCGGTATCTGGCGATCTTCGATGCGCTCGCCGTTTTTTTCCCGCTCGCGTCGTACAACGGCCGGCGCGTTCTGGACTGGTTGCTGCCCGCCTGGCTGCTCCCGGCGGCTGGAACGGTCGCGCTGCTGGTGGTCGGGTAAGGAGCGCAGAAGCCGTCCGGCGTCACGTGCCGTGACGCGCAATCGCTCCGCCGATTAAGCTACTCCTCCAGCGACGCGACGAATTTCTCGACCTTGGCCTTGATCTGGTCGCGGATCGGGCGGACGTAGGCGAGCTTCTCCTCCA
>RECL01000022.1 GCA_007694025.1 Spirochaetaceae bacterium | reverse complement strand
GTACCGTCGGCGTCGATCGTGACCGCGTAGGTCGGCGCCGACACCGATATCTCGTCGATGCCGTCGCTGCCATGCACGACCATCACGCGTTTGATCCCGAGCAGGTGCGCGGCCTCCGCGACAACGGGGACGTAGTCACGCGCGTAGACGCCGATCAGCTGAAACTGGGCGCCGGCGGGGTTCACCAGCGGTCCCAGGAGGTTCATCATCGTCTTGATGCCGAGCTCACGGCGCGGCGCGGCCGCGTGACGCATCGCGCCGTGGTAGATCGGCGCGAACAGGAAGCCGAATCCGTTCTCCGCGATCAGCCGTTCGGTGGAGCGCGGCGGGAGGTCGGTCCGGATACCGAGCGCGGCGTAGAACTCGGCGCTCCCGCTCTTCGAGCTGACCGCGCGGTTTCCGTGCTTCGCGACGGTCGCGCCACACGCGGCGGCGGCAAGCGCGGAGAGCGAGCTGATGTTGAACGTGCCAAGCCCGTCGCCGCCGGTCCCGCACGTATCCAGGACGGGGCGGTCGATCCGGATCGGGACGCGCTTGCGCTGAAGCACCGACGCGCACCCGGCGATCTCCTGCGGCTTCGGGCCGCGCGTCGCGATCGCGGTCAGCACCGCGGCGATCTGCGCCGAAGAGAGGTTGCCTTCGGTGAGCTCCTCCATGAAGTTCGCCGCGTCCTCCTGCGCCATCGGATGGCCCGCGACAAGGCCTGCGAGCACCGCCGACGCGATAAACGGCTCGCGCCGGTAGTTCAGGAAGTTGTTGAGCAACCGCTTGCCGAACTCGCTCGCGACGCTCTCCGGGTGGAACTGGACGCCTTCGATCGGGAGCGTCCGGTGCCTGACGCCCATGATCTCTCCGTCGTCGGAGCGCGCGCTGACTTCGAAGTCGGCGGGAAGCGTGTCGGCGTCGATCGCGAGCGAGTGGTAGCGGGTAAAGGGCGCGGGCGACGCGATCGACCGGAAGATGCCACGCCCGTCGACGGTGATCTGTTCGACCTTGCCGTGGACGATCCGCTTCGCGCCGACGATCCGCGCGCCGAACGCGTGGCCGATCGCCTGATGGCCCAGGCAGACGCCCAGAATCGGGATCCGTTCGGCGAAGGCGCGGATCGCGTCGACCGATACGCCCGCCTCTTCGGGACGCCCGGGGCCGGGGCTGATGATGAGGCGCGACGGGTTAAGCCGCTCGATCTCCGCAACGGTCACGCGGTCGTTTCGGATCACGCGGATCTCTTCGGTGGTGAGCTCGCTCAGGTACTGGAAAAGGTTGTGCGTGAACGAGTCGTAGTTGTCGATGAGTACGATCATGCGTCGACCTCCACGCCTGCGGCGCGCGCGAGCGCCGCGAGCTTCTCCTGCGTCTCGGTGTACTCGCGGTCGGGGTCGGAATCGTAGACGATCCCCGCTCCCGCCTGCAGCACCAGCCGGTCGCCGCGCTTGTACGCGCTCCTGATCGTGATGCACGTGTCGACGTTCCCGCCCGGCTCCATATAGCCGACCAGGCCGGCGTAGAAGCGGCGCGGGACGCGTTCGATCCGGTCGAGCGTTTCGATCGCGCGGATCTTCGGCGCGCCGCTCACGGTTCCGGCGGGGAAGGTCGCGCGGATCAGGTCGGCGCCGTTCTTCCCGCCGGAGAGCGTTCCTTCGACCTGCGACACGATGTGCATCACGTGGCTGTAGCGCTCGACGGCCATTGACTCGGTGACGCGCACGGTGCCGGGCGTGCAGACGCGACCGATGTCGTTACGCGCAAGGTCGACGAGCATCAGGTGCTCGGCCTTCTCCTTTTCGTCGTTCAGGAGCTCCTTTTCCAGCGCCAGATCCTGAACGCGGTCGCCGCCGCGACGGCGGGTGCCGGCGATCGGACGGATCGTCACGCGGTCGTCCTTGAGCTTCACGTGCACCTCCGGCGAGCTTCCGAACAGCTCGTAGTCGCCGAAGTTCAGGTAGAAGAGGTAGGGCGCGGGGTTTGCGGTGCGCAGCCTGCGGTACGCCTCGATCGCCGGCAGCGCGGTGCGAACCTCCACGCGCCGCGACAGGACCGCCTGGAGCAGGTTCCCGCGCACGATCTCGTCCTTGATCTCGCGGACTCCCGCGGTGTACCAGTCGCGGTCGGCGCCGTGGTCGATGACCTCCGCGCGGTCGCTCCGGTCGTCGGGCTGCATATAGTTGAAGTCCAGATCGGTGATCTTGCGTTCGACGTCGGCGAGCGCTTCGGCCAGGTCGATCTGATGCTCGTCGTAGTTGAGCCCGATCAGGTAGATCAGGTCGGTGTAGTGGTCGAACACGACGAAGACGTGCCCGAAGAGGAAGCTCGCCTCCGGCAGGTCGAGCGGGTCGTGCTTCGCCGCGATCCGGATCGTGTCGCAGTACGCGGCGAACTCGTACGACAGGAAGCCGATGCCGCCGGCGGGGAACGGGAAGTCCTGGTGCGGCTGCGCGTGCTGGTTCGCGAAGTAGAGCTGCACGTCAAGGATGTCCTTCGCGTCGCTACGCACAACGCGTCGCTTGCCGCCGCTATGAAGCGCGATTTCGCGGCCACGCTGCTCGAGCCGGAACGCCTCACGGACCATCAACAGCGAGTAGCGTTCGCGTCCCTTGTGAAACGACGACGATTCGAGCATCGCGAGCGCGCCGAGCTTGCGCGCGAGCGCGTACGGCGTGAACCGCTCCCCCGATACGATCCGTACGGTCGTGTCGCTCCGTTTCATCGATCCTCCTCAGACAAAAAAAGCCGCGCATCGCGCGGCTTCATCTACGCCGCCTGACCCGGATTTCTCTCAGGTCGGCGGAAGGCTCCGGGACCTGGTTCTAGGTCCACCACCAGGAACCGGTCACGAGAATAACTGACTCTGCGCGGCAGAATTGCTGCATACGGGGAGAATAGCCGCCCGCCGCGACAGAGTCAACACTTT
>RECL01000364.1 GCA_007694025.1 Spirochaetaceae bacterium | reverse complement strand
TGCGCGACCGGATGCCCGCGCCGGTCGGCGGATGCCACCAGTGCTGGACGTCGCCCGCGGCAAACTGGCGGCTAGCGGCAAGCAGGATCTGGTCACGCGCGACCTCCGGACGGGTACACGCGAACGCCATCGCATCCTGGAGCTGGTCGCGGAAACCGAACGCGCCGCCGGACTGGTAGGTCGCTGATCGTCCCCACATCCGGCAGCTCAGGCTCTGGTAGAGCAGCCATCGGTTGAGGAGGAAGTTGACGGAGAACTCGGGGGTTCGTACCTCGATCGTCCCGAGCAGGTGATCCCACCACGCGATGGTACGCGCAAGCAACGACTCGAACGACGCCGAGTCCCGGTTCAGGCGGATGAGCTCTCTGGCCGAGTCGACCGTGTCGGTCTGCCCGACCATGACGATGATCTCCACCGTCGCACCGGGAGCGATCTCCACGCTGGTCTGCAGTGCCGAGCACGGATCGAGTGCCGCCCCCAGGCGCGACGCGAGCCCGGCGCGCCGCATCGCGGCCGGACGAGCCATCGAGCGGTTCCTCCCGATGAAGACCGTGCGGTCAGCCGAGTGGGAGACGGCCACCGGCGTCATGGTAGCAAAGGCGACGCGGTCGCCGTATTCGGGGTGGAACCGGTTACGCGCCAGAATCGCCTGCGCATCGGCGTCCCACGATGTGGCGACGTGCATCTGCGAGGTCTCCCGGTTCTCTCCCAGCGTCCACTCGATGTAGTGGGTGACCGACAGCGTCCGGGTCCGCGCGCTGCCGTTGCGGAGACGCAGCCGTTGCAGCCTGACGGGCATGCCGCCGGCGTCGTCCACCGGAACGAAGACGGTGAGTTCCTGTTCAATCGAATGGCTGTTGTGTTCGAACACCGAGTAGCCCGCCCCGTGTCTGGCCCGGTAGGCAGAATGCTCGCGGATCGGTGATGCGGTTGGTGTCCAGTAAAGACCGCTCTCCTCATCGCGAATGTAGAGGGCCTCCGTACTCGGGTCGACGACCGGATCGTTCGACCACTCGGTGAGACGGTTGCGCTGACTGTTGCCGTACCAGGTGAACCCCGCGCCGGTCTCCCCGATCACCGTTCCGAAGCTCGGATTGGCCATGACGTTCACCCACGGCGCTGGAGTGTTGGTGTCAGGCCCAAGATAGATCGCGTACTCGCGTCCTTCGTCGGAAAAGCCGCCCAGACCGTTGAAGTAGTGGAGCTTCAGGAAGGGGAGCGGTGCCGACGGGTCGGCTGCGGCCCGTTTAGTGATCGAGAGTTCCGGCGGCGCAGGATCTTCGGCGAGCAGGCCGAGCTGCTGCGGCAAGGCGCCGCGGGCAGCCACAAGCACAACGCGCGCCGCCGCCATCAGGAGCGACAGATCCTCCCCGGGGAGCTGGTTCGCGCTCAGAAGGAAGGCCCCGGTCGCGTGGGCGCGAACGAGCGCCTCTAGCTGGCTCCTCAGCGGATGCTCGTACCCGTGCGCCTCTTCGTTGAGGATCACCAGATCGGTGGCAAATCCGTGCATTCGCCAGTAGGCCTGTGCGCGCAGCAACTGGCGAGCAAGCCCGATATCGCGCGTGTCCGCAACGGTGACCACGATGATCGGCGAATCCCCCGATATGCCGTAGGCCCACAGCCCGGCCTGCCCTTTCCGGTTCTCCTGGATGCGCCTGGACGAAGGGCGCAGGCGGGCACTGGGGAACAGCAGGTGGCTTGCGACCTGCTGAAAACGCCGCGCCTCATCGGGATGGATACGCAGCGAACGCAGCTCTATCTGCGCGGACGCCCACGCCAGGTCCATCGACCGGTCGATCGCGTTTGGATCGCCGAGCTTTTCCAGCAGGCTCAGCACCGCCGTCTTCGACTCACCGGCCGCCAGGATCAGCGAAATCTGCCTGCGCTCCCCCGGGGCCAACGTGAGGCTGTGGCGCACGCTCATGATCGGGTCGAGCACGTATCCGTGGCTGCACCCAGGCGCGGCGGTGGCGCCGGCGGGACGCTCGAGCGTACGGCCGCGTCCGATAAACGAGGCCCGGTCGGTCTCATAGCGGAACCCAGCGTCGCCCTCGTCAAACGCGCGGTCGCAGGTGATGCGATGCCCTACGAACACCGGGTTGTCGTCGGTCCGTCGCAGACGGCGGTAGGCGATGAGATCGCGCCGTTCGGGCAACGCTTCGGTCTCGATGAACAGCTTGTTGAAGGCCGGGTGCTGGAGATCGGCGCGGTGCGGCGCCATCGAAAGCTCGACGTAACTCGTCAGGTCGAGGTGGCGACTGCGGAGAGAGCGGTTGATGAGGGTAAGGCGGCGGACTTCGACGTCATCCTCGGGAGAGACCACTATCTCGGTCTTCACTTCGATGCCGTTGTCGACCCGAGTGATCACGGCGCGGTCAAGAGCAAAGTCGGCGCTATAGATTTCCACCCGGGTGTCGGTCGGATGGTAGGTGTTCGACCACAGATGATTGCCGTCCGCCTCGTGGATATAGCAATGGATGCCTCCGGTGTCGCGGGTGGTGTCGGCGCGCCAGCGGGTGAGCTCGAACTCTCCCCACCGGCTGTAGCCGCCGCCGGAATTGGTTACCATCAGCGAATAGCGGCCGCTACCGAGCAGCTGCGTCTTTGGTGTCGCGGTATGCGGAGAGTCGAAGCTGCTCACCGAAGGCACTACTTCATCGATACTCTCAATCGCCGGCGTTCGCCCGCGCGCGGCCAGATAGCGGGAGGAGAGCCTGGGGATGCTCTCGTGCAGCAGCGACTCGAAGGCGCACACGCGTGGATCGCTGTGGAAGTGGTTGCGCACCGCGCCTGCGTGCAGGTAGTTGCTCAGTGCGAGGAATCCCATGCCGTGGTGGTGAGACATGTAGGTGCGCACGACCACCCCGCGCCCACCGTCACGCGAAGCCTGGCGCGTGAAGTCGATCGCGTCGTAGAAGCCGTACTCGTTCCAGAGTCCGATCGATCCGAGGAGTCGGAGGTTGGCCACCGCCTGTTTCGGCGCGACATCCAGGGCCAGCAGGGTGGCGTACGGCGCTACGACAAGATCCTCCTCCAGACCGCGCTTGAGCCCCAGCTGAGGTACGCCAAACGCCTTGTACTGGTAGGTCTTGTTGACGTCGAGATCGGAGTGCGCCGATTCGGAGATTCCCCACGGCACGCGACGTTTGCGTCCGTAGGCTATCTGAACCTCCACGGTATCGGACTCCGCCTTGTCGAGCAGCGAGCTCTCGAACGAACGGAGCAGGAGCCGTGGCATCAGGTACTCGAACATCGTACCGGTCCAGCTGAGCAGCGCCCGGCGACGCCCGATCGAGTTGTACGGTCGACCCATCGTGAACCAATGCTCTACCGGGACTTCACCACGCGCGATCGCGACGAAGCTGCCGACGCGTGCCTCAGTTGCGAGCAGATCGTAGAACGCGTTGTCATGGCGCTGGTCGGTAACGCTGAAGCCGATCGAGAAGAGCTTTCGAGTGTGGTCGTAGAGGAAGCGCATGTCGATCGACTGTGCGAGTCCGCGAACCGATTCGACGAGCTGCTGCGCGATCGCGAGTTGCTCCCCCGCGAGCCACTTCGCCGTGTCGAACGAACGGATGACCCGGTCGATCCACGGCGACAGCGGGCCGTCCGCCACCGTCGCGCTCCCCCGCGCCGCTTCGAGCAGGCGGATGCAGTCAACGTCACCGCGGGCAAGCTCACGCAGCGACGGGGCGCGCTTGATGCTCCTGTCGATCGCGGCGAGCGCTTCGCCTCCGAGCGGCGCAAGCTGCGACGGAGTCCTCTCGGCGAGCACTTCGATCCACAGCAGATATCGACTCCGTATCGCGCTCCACGCGGAGATCTGACTCCCGATCTGCCGCTTCCAGTAGACGGCGTTTGCAGAGCACGTCGGCGTTTCGGCAAGGCCGATGGACAGCGAGTCGTCGAGTTCGCCGGTCCGTCGCAATAGCGCCAACTGGGCCGGTACATCCACGGCACCGGCCCGGCATCCACGGGCGAGCACGGCGAGCTCCCCCGGTACCCTCCGCTGGTCGTGTCCGAACGACCGCTCGTTGCTGACCGTCTCTTTCAGTGCCTCTGCGGTATCGTAGAGACCTTCAAAGGCGCTTTGACCAAGAAGCGGCGATTCGGTCAGCGCGGTCAGCGCGTGCTCCACCGACACGAGCGAAGCAAGCAGGTTACCGCTGTCGACGGTCGACACGTAACGCGGCTCGAGCGGCGCGAGGGTCTCGACATCGTACCAGTTCAGAAGGTGTCCCCTGAATCGTTCCATTCCGGCGATCGTCGCCATCGATCTGCCGATCGCATCGACCGCCTGATCGGCGGTCAGATAGCCGAAATCGCACGCCGCGGGCACCGCGAGCAGCCACAGCCCGATGTTGGTCGGGCTGGTCCGCATCGCCAACCGATCCTGGTGCGAGACCTGATAGTTGTCGGGTGGCAGCCAGGAGGTCTCGTCGCAGACGAACTGCGAGTAGAATCGCCACGTTCTCCGCGCTATCAAGCGCAGATAGCGCCGGTCGTCGGAGGGCAGGTCGGCCGCGGTCGCTGCTGCGCGCGGTGGGCGGTTCAGCAACCAGCCGGTCAACGGGGAGAGAACCCACAACGTGAGCCAGGGAGCGATGTGGATCACATGCTCAGGCGACCATCGTAGGGCTGCCCAACCCGCGGCCGCCGCGGCAATCGCGATCAAGCCCATCGACACGAGCATTCTGGGCAGATGCGTAAGCCAGGTGCGGCATGTCGGACACCGGCCCGTCCATTCGAGCAGGTTCCGCTGAGAGACGAACCGGCGATACCATACGCGGCATACGGCGTCGAGGGCGATCAGGCTCTGGTGCGGAATCAGCGAGGCTTCCGTGACCGTTCGCAGTAGATCGTGCCCTAGACCGCCTGAGGAAAGCGACTTGAGTCCGCCGCGGGTTGTAGCCATCGTGAACGGACCGGCCATCGCTGCGAAGAGCAGCCGTGCGGCGACGATCAGGCCCGCGACCAGGCCGGCCGCTGGCGCCACAAGCCACGCGGCTACGAGCAGCGCGATGCTTGCGCCGGGGAGTGCGCTGCGACGCAGATTGTCAAGAACCTTCCAGCGGCCGAACCACGAGATCGCGTTCGGCACTCGGCGGCCGGAAGGCCCGGGTACGCTCGGCATGATCCAGTCGGCGATCTGCCAGTCCCCGCGTATCCATCGGTGCTGTCGCTTCGCGAACGTCAGGTAGTCGTGCGGAAACTCGTCGAACAGTTCGATATCGCTGGCAAGGCCGACGCGGACGTGCGCGCCTTCGATCAGATCGTGACTCAGCAGCAGTTCGTCCGGGAATCGCCCAGATAACACCCGGCTGAACGCGCGGACATCGTAGATGCCCTTTCCATGGTAGGAGCCTTCTCCGGTGAGATCCTGGTTGACGTCGGAAATGGTACTGGTATACGGGTCCATACCGATCGGGCTGGTGAAGAGGCGACTGAACAGCGATCCGGTGGTACTCGGCAGCGAAGGACTCACGCGCGGCTGGATGATCGAATACGAGCCGGCCGCGATTCGCCCGTCGTCGTCGAACCGAGGCTGGTTCAGCGGATGAGCAAGCGTTTCGACCATCCGCCGGGCGGTGCCGGGTGGAAGCTGCGTATCGCTGTCGAGCGTGATAACGAACCGTACGAGCCGCAGGCGGCTGGCATCGCCAAGGTACACGAGCCGGCCGGCGTCATCTGGTCGTGTTCCGTCGATGAGTCGGTTGAGCTCTTCGAGTTTGCCGCGCTTTCGCTCCCAACCGATGAACTTCCGCTCGGAATCGCTCCAGACCCTCTCCCGGTGAAGGAGCAGGAAACGATCACAACCGTAGCGTTGATTGAGCGAATCGAGACCGGAGATCGCGGTCTGCAGCAGCCTTTCGTCGGATTCGAGGTGCGGAGCGTCCGCGTCGACCCCGTCGGAGAATAGACTGAACAGCAGGTTGTCCTCACGGTTGGCCAGATAGCGGATCTCGAGTTTTCGCACCTGATCGTCGATCGTCTGCTGATCGACGAGCATCATCGGCACTACCACGAGCGTCAGGAAGGTATCGGGAATCCCGGAGCGATCGAAGTCCATCTTCGCGAGTGCGCGGGGCGGCATCAGGCGCATGACGAGGTAGTTCATGACTTCGACCGCGAGCTGACTGATCGGGACGAGTGCGATCAATGAGAAGAGAACCCGGAACCCCGGGGGCTGGCCGTGTAACCCGACGGTGGCGACCAGTGCGACGAACAGCGCGGAAAAGACGACCAGACCGCAGAGATAGACCGCGGTGTGGTGTTCGGTGGCCCACTCACGTAGTCGATCCCGGAACGGCTTCCGTGCACCGGTGACCCGATCGAGCTGCCTCCCGCCTTCGCCGACCAGGTAGGTTCCGACGTGAGCTCCGCGCTCGTCGCCGCCATGGTCACGCGCAGCAGTTGCCGCGAGGTCGACGACACTCTGTGCCGCTTGCTCTTCGGTAAGCGTTGAGCGCCGGGACATCTGCTCGACCGCGCGCCGATACCGGTCGCGGGTTGCGTAGTCCATCCCGGGGTAGACCCCGGCGGGATCGAGTCGGAGCAGTCGCTCTACTCGACTGACCTCTTCGAATACGGTTCGCCAGTCCAGCCGCGCGAGTTCACGAAGCGCAGTGAAGGCGTTTCCGGCGGCGATCTGGCCTTTCGCCAATCGATCGTGCTCGCGTGCGGCCAGCTCGGCGATCGGCTGACCGTAGAGTCGCTCCACCCACCCCTGGACCAGCGTCGTCGCCGCCTCCTCTCCGTAGAGGTGATCGACGAGCTGCGACGCAAAGCAGAAGCTCGGGGATGGGTGGCACTCGGTCAGCTCGGCCATGATCGCGAAGAGTTGGACCGAGTCGCGCCTGCCGGCGGCTATGAGCCGGTTCGCCCAGAAGTCGGCCGTCTCACGATCCCTGAGCTCCGACAGCCCGCCGTCGGCAAGGGCCAGGATTCCCTCGATCAACACGATGCGAAGCATCTGCGGGAACGCCCACAACTCGGCGGTGCTCAGCGTGGTTACCGACTGGTATGCATCGATGCTCGCGACGATCGTCTCGCGGTCGAGACGCAGCGCGGTGCCAGAGACGATCTGCGTGGCGAGTCCATAGACGCGTGGAAGCCCCGGATGGGGCTCGCTCCGCAGTACCGGGAGCTCCCGGTAGAAGCGCCTGGACAGGTTCTGCTGGACGTCGCGGATGCTCCCCTCTATGACGTACTGGTTGTCGAGAATCCACTCGACGATCGCGGTCATCCGTTGACCGAGCGCGGCCGCCTCCGAAAGGTCGGAGCACACGTGTCCGACCCATTCCCAGGCAACCCGTAGGCGATCGCGAAGCACAGTGCTCGGCAGGGTCTGCTGGTCTATTTCGTGCGTGGACGCGAGAGTCGCTGCGCGCTGCACGATCTCCGCAAGAGGAAGCGGGATTGCCGGGTGTTCGGACCCCTCGATCGGACCCGCACGCTTCGGGTTGAGCACGAAGATTGCAGGCGGTATCTCACCGAACTCCCGCAGCAGCGTGCCCGGGCGCCGGAGCGCCGCAATCGGGGCCTCCAACAGAACGACCGACTCATCGGTCGCGAGCCATCGCGAATGGCTCGCAATCAGGCGGCGCAGTCCGATTCCGCCGAACGCCGGACCGTGGGATTCGATCCGGCCGGTGTCACTCTTGTGAACGGCCGCGGCGCAGCGAACCCGCTTTCGCCTGAGGAGCTTCAACGCGCGTCGGGCGTCATCGCGTCGGGCGAAGTAGGCAGCGAGAATTGCTGGTTTCACACACTTCCTTGGGAGATGCTCAAGATCGCGGGAAGAACCCCGCCGCTTCGCGGCGGGGAACCGTAGCTATCGTTTGATCTTCTGCTTGGCGTCGCCGTACTTGGCCTGCGCCCTGCCGACAGCTTTCTGGACCTTCCCGTCTCGCTGCAATTCCTTGTCATCCAGCACTTTGCCAACCGCCTTCTTCGCGTCGCCCTTCGCCTGGTCGACGCGGCCTTTCACCTGGTCCTTGTTCATGATGCCCTCCTGGCAGTAGATCCTCTGGCGCTCGAGCGTGCGAATTCGCACTCCAAGCTCTAACACAACCTACTGCGCTCACCGCCGGCGGTCTGTGCGCTAACGAACCCAGTGACACCCGCTCTGCTTTGCCGATCGCCGTGCGCGGAATACCTTAAGGAACATGAACGAACTCTCCAGAGAGCAGTGCGCCGCGTGCCGTGGCGACGAGCCGGCGCTCGAGCAGGACAGGATCGACGCGCTGATGGGGTCGATCAACAACGAGTGGAAGCTCGTGGAGCGCAGCGCAACGGCTCGGCTTCGCCGGGTGTTCGCCTTCAAGGGCTTCCAGCCGGCGCTGAACTTCACGGTCGAAGTCGGCCGGATCGCAGAGGAGCAGGGCCACCATCCTCGGATCGTGACCCAGTGGGGCTCGGTGACCGTCGACTGGTGGACCCACAAGATCGGCGGGCTGCACACCAACGACTTCATCATGGCGGCACGCACAGACGAACTCTACGCCGGCCGATCGCCCGATCGGCGGTGATCTTGCGTACCGGCCGGAGGGGCCCCTATACTCGGGTGATGGATCACGCGGACGTCTGGGATGATGGAGCGGCGCGAACCTACGACACACCCGGGGTCGGGATGTTCTCCCCGGAGGTGCTCGGCCCGACCGTGAGTCGTCTTGCCGAGCTTGCCGCCGGCGGCCGTGCGCTCGAGTTCGCGGTCGGGACGGGTCGGGTTGCGATCCCGCTTGCAGAGCGAGGAGTACCGGTCATCGGGATCGAGCTGTCACAACCGATGATCGACCAACTGCGACGCAAGGCAGACGAAGCGGCGCTCCCGGTGGTTCGTGGAGACATGACCAGCGCGCGTGCGACGGGAACCTTTGCGCTGGTCTACCTGGTCTACAACACGATCTCGAACCTGCAGACCCAAGCCGAGCAAGTCGCCTGTTTCCGCAACGCCGCGCGGCATCTGAGTTCGGGCGGACGGTTCGTGATCGAACTCTGGGTGCCCGAGCTTCGCAAGCTCCCACCCGGACAGGATGCGGTGGTCTTCGCCAGGGAGCCAGGCTACGTTGGCCTGGACACCTACGACGTCCTGAACCAGCGCGTCGTGTCGCATCACTTCAGGTTTGCTGAAGACGGACACGTGACGCTCTCCCGAAGTCCGCACCGCTACATCTGGCCCGCCGAACTCGACCTCATGGCCGAGATCGCGGGATTCTCTCTGGAGAGCCGGCACGCGGACTGGGCCGGCGCCGAGTTCACCGCAGAGTCGCGGTCGCACGTGTCGGTTTTCAGGCTCGCGGCCGGGTAGCATGCGCCGGACCAGGAAGGCCGCCGGCGACATCGGCGATGACCGCTACGGCGAGCGGTAGCGCCCACCGATTCGCTTCACGGTTTGCGGGGTGCGTCTATCGTGAAGCCGCACCCGTAGCGTGAAGCTGTTCTGCACGCGTGTGCGAATCCAGGAACGCCGAGAGCCATTCGTTGAAGCCGGACGGGTTGTCCTGGTTCGCGATGTGGTTCGCGTCTTCGATCACGGCGAGCGTGCTGTCGGGTTGCGACTCGTGCCAGGCGCGGGCATGGCGCTGAAGGAATCCCGCTTCGTGGTCGCCGTGACAGATGAGCATCGGGTGGTCGAGGCGTCCCGCAATGCCGTCGATCATGTCGCCGAACATGTCGAGCGTGAGGCGGCGGATGAATCTCTTGCCGGCGGCGGAAGCGCACGCGTGCAGGTACGCCTGCGTGTGCGGCTTGAGCGCCTTGTGCGCGGCGAACATCGCGAAGAGGGGCTTGCGCGGAAACAGCGCGATCGAAAGCGCGACGAACGGCTTGAAGAGCGAAAACAGCGGAGTGATCCGCGGGTAGAGCGACCACCCTCCAAGGTGCACCGATGCGACAACGCGATCGGGCGACTCCGATGCGGCGCGCTGGCAGACGGTGCTGCCGAGCGATTGCCCAACAAGCACGACCCGACTCACCTGCAGCTCGTCAAGGAGCTCGTTGATGACCTTCGCCGCTCGGCTCGAATAGGGGCCCTTCAGATCGACCGGCTCGGATCGGCCGTGACCGGGCAGATCCAGGCAGACCACGCGGTAGCGATCCGCCAGCGCGTCAACCTGCGACTCGAACGTGCGGTGATCCATCGTCACGCCGTGGGCAAAGAGAACCGTTGGCGCGGTAGACGGCGCGCGGGAATCCCCAAGGCGTGGGCCATGGACCTCGTAGTAGACCTTCCCGAATGTGCTTTCCAGATACATCGTTCCTCCTCCTCTACCGATACGTCAGTGCGCCGGTCAGAAAATCGTAAAGACTCTGCAGGAAGCGCTCGGCCTCCTGCTCGTCATCGTAGGGATAGAGTCGGGGCACAGCCTCGCCGAAGCTCATGATGAGGCGTGTCGTGTGCCCAAGGTGCATGTCGCGAAACTCGCCCGACGCGATGCCCGATTCCAGAATCGATGTGATGAGAGCCGCCGCTTTCGTCTCGCGGAACCCGCGCACGCGTTCCCAGATGTGGGGTATGCCCATCATGTCACGGATGAAGGCGGGCTGGTAGCGGGAGCGCGACTCGATGTTGTGCGCGAACACCGCCGCAAGCCCGGCGGTAGCCGTCGGTTGCGCCGCGACCGCGTCGTCCAGTTCGCAGAAATGTCGGTCGGTGATCCTGCGGACGCATTCGACGAAGAGGTCGTCCTTGGACCCGTAGTGCCTGTACAGCGTCACCTTGCTCACACCCGCAGCGGCTGCGATCTGATCGACCGATGCGGCGCGCAGACCGAGCGACAGAAAGTGACGTTCGGCCTCCTCCATGATTCTGCGCTGCTTGCGTTCGCTCTGGCGTTCGCTCATGGCCCTATAGTAACTAATGTACTATGATAGTTCAATCGTTCAATCCAAATTTCCGCTGGTTCGGGGCCCCTCATGCGCTACACTTTGATCTGACCGATAGCAGAGGAGATCGCCATGAGGATCAGAGGGTTCGGGCTGGGTCTGACCGCGCTACTCGTTGCGGGCGCCTTGGTCGCGACGACGGGGTGCGCAACCCGCGCGCCGGCGGAGGAGCGGCCCCCGGCCGCTGAGGTGAGCGAGCTCGAGAGCACGGTGATGACGCCGGACGTGGTCCGGTTCAGCGCGAAGGTCGTGGTTCACAACCGGATGCACTCGGCGATGGACTTCGATCGGGTCGACTACACGGTCGACCTCTTTGATGCGGAGCTCTTCACCGAATCGTTCGCCGATCTGCCGCGCACGCGCGGCGGCGGTCGCATGACGATCACGCTTCCGTTCCAGATAGCGGTCAGCGATATCGTCGAACGGGTCGTCGATGTCCTTGCCGAAGAGAGCATGCGCGTGACCTTCTCCGGCCAGGTCTACCCGGCGGCGGACAGCGGCTTCGGCCCGCTTGCGTTCCGTCGCTCGGTCTCCATCCCGATTCCCCGGATGCCCGAGGTCTCCTACAGTCACACCGAAGGCGTTCCGCTGACCGACACGTTCCGGATCGCGATCGACGTCCGTAACCGCAACACCTACCCGCTGACGATCACGGAGGTCGAAAGCTACATCGAGATCAACGAGCGCTCGTATCCGCTGCTGCAGACAAGCGAGGCGAGCCGCATCGAGGCGGGTGAGACGGGCCGGATAGTGCTCGGGATGGAACTGACGCAGGGGCAGCGTCTGAGCATGCTGGTCAATACGCTCGGGTCGGATACGCCCGCGTTCGCAATGGGCGGATCGATCACCGCGCGCACGCAGTACGGGTGGATCTATATCCCGATCCGGATCGAGGACCGGACGACGCGGCGGAACTGAGCGGGACTGGCCGTGCGAATCGCAGGAGAGGCAACAGAGGCGGAAATGGTGTCGCTCTTCCTGTCGTCGGAGTTTCGCTCCGTCCGGTGGAGGTACCCGATCGCCGAGGCGCTCGCCGCGCTGAGCGCACCTCCCGATCTCATCGAAGAGCCCGACACGTCGTCTCCCGAAGAGAACAGGATGCGCGCCGAAGTCCTGGGGCGGTTTCGCGGCTACCGCGAGAATCGCGAGCTGTTCGAGGGGTACCCGGTGGACGTCCGCTGGTTCCGCGCCACTTTGGAGGCTCACGATCTGCCGCGGCTGAAGTACGTGGACTACAGCTACTGGAACGAGCTCTCCGGCGGAACCCGGCGTCCGGTCGACGCCGCGACCACGATCCGTGCCGGCCGCAAGGTGTTTGACGTTCCGAACGACGGGTTTGTCGCCGGCCTTCGATTTGTCCGCGCAGGGGGAACCTTCTCTCCGCTCATCCTGGTGGCACCAGAGAGCGACGGCGACCTGGTGATCCTTGAAGGACACGTCCGTGCGACGGTCTACGCGCTCGCCGGGCAGGACGAGCTACGGCCGTTCAGCGCACTGGTCGGTCTGCACGACGCGTTCCGGGGCTGGGTGTAGCGTCTACTCCGCCTTCCGTACCCGAATCGCCATGTACTCGCGCCCGGGGAGATCCACCCGCAGCCGGCCGTCGTGCGTGCCCGGTACGGTTGTGACGGTCATCTCCCACGTGTCGATCACGTCGACGTGGTACGCGCCACCCGAAGGAAGCTCAACTTCCCGCCACAACGGTCGCTCCATTCCCAGGTAGTGCAGCCGGTAGTCGTCCCCCGCGGCGAGGTAACACGGCGGCCACTTCGGCCGTACGGCCTCCAGGCGATCGAGCGGCGCCTCCTCCAGAATCGTGCGCATGAACGCGATCCGGGCCGGAGAGTCGCCAGTGAGGGTACCGCCTTTGGACCACCAGAACTCGTGCCGATCGTTGTAGAGCGTTTCCGCGTGCGCTGCCGGCCAGCCGCCGGAGACCACGGCGGTCCACTGGCGTCGCATCAACTCCTGCCCGGAGATGTTACCCCACCCCTCGGATAGGTTGCCCTCGTAGCAGCACTCATCGATCACGACAGGCTTGCCGAACTGCGTTCGCCACTCGTGGCAGCGGTCGGTGTCGCTACGCTGCATCGACGCGTGGGTCACCCAAGGGAGCGCGTGGTCATAGATGAGAAGCCCGTTGTGAACGCTCCGCAGGTGCGCGTACGGATCCTCCTCCTGGACGATCCGGAAATAGCGGTGGAAATCCTGAACCGTCTTCTTCGCCATGAAGTCCCACTCGTTCGCCATCGACCACCAGACGTTCCGGAACGACGCGAACCGCGCGACGACGTAGCGGAGGTAGCGATCCTCCACGTCGGCGGGCAAGTCCTGGAAGCCCCACCGGTCGTACGGGTGGAAGAGTATCAGGTCGGCCTCAATCCCCAGATCGAGCAGCCGATCGAGCTCAGCCTCAAACAGCGCGAAGAACGCCGGGTCAAAGCGGGCATGGTCGAACCCTCGCTCGAGCGTCCCCGGAAAGACGAACGAGTCGGGCTCGTTCGTGTTGTAGGTGTAGTGCTTCGGGAAGACGCACATCCTGATCTTCGTGAACGGGCCGGCTGCGAGCGTGGCAATCGTCCGGTCGCGCACCTCCTGTGGCTGGTGCGCCCACGCGTACGCGGTCGTACCGACGGGGACGTACGGCGTGCCGTCGGCGTACGCAAACCCGAATCGGACCGCCTGCACCGGCCCGCGATTCGCCGCTGCGGTGGCGGACACCTCGAACGTCCCAGTCTGGCCGTCGAGCTCCTTGGCGCTGCTCGTCGTGCGCCAGGTCCACTCGCCGGGCGAGTCGGGCATGAACCGCACCGCGTATTCGCCGTCTCCGTCGTAGAAGCCGCGGACCCACACGTGCCGGTGCCCGTGGGTGAACTCGGCAGCGAGCTCGACATCGATGAAAGGATTGCCGGTTGAGGGACCTTTGAGACCAGCCTCGAATCGTCCGTATTGTTCGATCATATGCGCTCCGGGAGTGCGTAGCCGTTCGGGAAGGAGGGGTCGAGCTGGTACTCGGCGAACCGCTCCATCATCTTCAGGTAATCGATCCCGTCCTTCGCAGCGGTGTCGGCGTCGGGAACCATCGGCGCGCTTTCGATCGTGCAATACCCTGAGTAGCCGGTCCGCTTGAGCGCGCGCATCACGCTGCGGAAATCGGTCTTGCCGTAGCCGGGGGTCAGCGAGTTCGAGTCGCGGAAGTGGAGGTGCCACAACAGCGGCTGCGCGTCCATCGCCGCCTCGTACGGGTCGAGCTCCTCCATGTTCACGTGGAACCAGTCGAGCTGGATGCCAATGTTGTCGCAGCCGGTGAGCTCGATCATCCGCCTGTGGTTGGCCGCGGTGTTGACGAACTT
>RECL01000148.1 GCA_007694025.1 Spirochaetaceae bacterium | reverse complement strand
AGCCGCTCGACCATCTCCCAGTACCTGCCCGCGTCGGGATAGGTCGGGATGCTTTCGAACATCACCGTGGTCGCTCCGTTCGCGAGCGGGCCGTAGACGATGTACGAGTGACCCGTGATCCAACCGATGTCGGCCACGCACGCGTAAACCTCGCCGGGACGGTAGTCGAACACGTAGCGGTGCGTGACCGCGGCGTAGAGGAGATACCCGGCGGTCGTATGCGCGACGCCTTTGGGCTTTCCGGTGCTTCCGGAAGTGTACAGGAGAAACAGCGTATCTTCGGCGTCCATGTCTTCGATCGGGCAATACGGTCGCTGTTGCATCATCGCTTCGCCGAGCCACACGTCGCGCGGGGGGTAGAACGGGACCTTGGTGCCGGTCCGTTCGGCGACGAATACGTGCGCTACCGATGGGCACGCCATGACCGCCTCGTCCACGGTCCGCTTGAGCGGGATGATCCGTCGTCCCCGCAGCCCTTCGTCGGCGGTGATGACGGCCTTGCACTGCGCGTCGTTGATTCGGTCGCGAAGCGCCTCGGCGCTGAAGCCGGCGAAGACGACCGAGTGAACCGCTCCGATCCGCGCGCACGCGAGCATCGCATACGCCGCCTCGGGGATCATCGGCATGTAGATCGCGACGCGATCGCCGCGACGGATGCCGTGCTGCAGGAGCACGTTCGCAAGCCGCGAAACCTCGCGCTGCAACTCGCGGTAGGTGATCTCCTTCCCATGCCCCGGTTCGTCGGACTCCCAGAGTATCGCAACCTGATCGCCGTGCTCGGGGACGTGCCGGTCGACGCAGTTGTGGCACGCGTTGAGCTTCCCACCCAGGAACCAGGCGATCATCCCGTATGAGAAGTCGGTGTCGTTGACCTGGTGGAAGTCGTGCTTCCAGCTCAGCGTCTCGCGGGCGAGCTCTCCCCAGAACGCGTCGGGATCGGCGATGCTCCGGTCATAGAGTTCGCGGTACCGATCGGCCGTCGCGACGTGCGCGCCCTCAACGCGCGGCACCCTGTGCTCTCCGTGCAGTGCGATCATCGCTCACCTCCAGTAGCATCATAACCGACTTGGTAAGCTTTTGCAGTACCGCGACTCGCCGTGGACAAGCGCCGCGAACGATTGCGTCACTGGCAGAGCAAACTCGCCACTGCGCGGAATATTCGGCTATACTGGCGTCAGGAGAACCGGTGAGCGAGGCGTTTCACGGAATGGTCGGATCGAGCCCGGCGATGCGACGCGTCTACAAAAGTATACGCAGTGTGTCACCGCTCGATGTCCCGGTGCTTATCCTTGGGGAGAGCGGCAGCGGGAAGGAGCTGGTCGCGCGCGCGATCCACAACGAGAGTCCACGACGGTCAGGACCCTTCCACGCCGTGAACGCCGGCGTGCTCACTCCGGAGCTGGTTGCAAGCGAGCTGTTTGGCCATGAGAAGGGCGCATTCACCGGCGCAACAACCGCCAAGAAAGGGTACTTCGAATCGGCCGACGGTGGGACGTTGTTTCTGGATGAGATCAGCACGATGCGTCTGGAAACGCAGATCGACCTCCTGCGGGTCATCGAGACGCAGACGTTTACCAGAGTCGGGGGGACAGCGCCGATCAGCTCGAACGTTCGCATCCTTGCGGCCGCGAACGTCGACCTCAGACGCCACATCCGTGCAAACACGTTCCGGCCGGATCTCTACTACCGCTTGAGCGTGTTCCCGCTTGCACTACCGCCGCTACGCAAGCGTCGCAGGGACATTCCGGTGCTCGCCGAGTACTTCAGACAACGATTCGTTGCGGAGTTCAACCGGCCAGTCGTCGGATTCGACCAGGGTGCGCTGCGAAGACTCCGCGCGTACGACTGGCCGGGAAACGTCCGGGAGCTGTCGAATGTCATCATTCGACTGGTTATCGCCGCGCGCGATCAGATGATCACCGAAGCCGAGGTGATCGACGCGCTGCACCACACGGCGCTCGATCCGGCACTGCCGACGGCAGCAGCCATCCACGAGCCGGAACAACGCGAGGCAACCGGTGACACCCTGGCGGAACCGGCTCCGGCGGTCGTTGACGGAAACGATACGGTCGGTATCACCGCGGGCAGGACGATTACCGACGTCGAGCGCGATCTCATCGTTGCGACGCTTGAGCAGACGCGCGGAAACCGGACAAGCGCAGCGAAGCTTCTTGGGATCAGCCGGAAATCGCTCTACAACAAGATCCGGTCGTACGGTCTCGAATAGGCGCGTTCGGCGCATCGGTGTGAGTCGATGCGGGTAACGCTTACTCGGTAACGGGGCCTCTCCGCATCTGGCACGCCATTTGCAGGCTATGCGGGGGAGGATATATGGCTACCGAAGACAAGACCGCGTATGAGAAGAAGATGGAAGCGAGGCTCCGAGAGCTCAACGCGGAGATGGACGTGCTGAAGGCAAAGGCCGACCGGCTCGAAGCGGATGCGCAGGAACGGTCGCGGACGCTGCTCGACGACCTACGGGAGAAGCGCGATGAGATCGCCCGGAACCTGGAGAAGCACCGGACGACCGCTGGGTCTGCGCTCGACGAAGTGAGGCGAGGGATAGAGACGGCGTTCGACGACCTTCGATCGGGCATCCGCAACGCATCGGAGAAACTGAAGGAGTGATGTCGGATGTACGTTCGTCTGGCCACACTACGGGCAGCGCGCGTCGTCACCGACGACGGACCGGGATCGGTCGCCGCGCTCTTCGTAGACGCCGACGATTGGGCGATCCGGTTCCTGGCTGTCTCATTCGACGCCGGCCGTAGGGGCGCCGGTCATCGCAGCGACGAGCGCCTGGTATCACCGCAGCAACTCCGCGCGACGGGTGCGAACGTCGCCTATCCGCTGACCGCAAGCAGGAGCATCAACACGCTGCAACGGCTGCGCCTTCGTCGGCGGTCCGGACACCTGCCAGGCCGGACGGTTGCGCGGCTGACGGTGCGCTACGGTCTCCCGCCGTACTGGGAAGGTCCCGAAGCGTGGGGGATGGCGCCGGATCCGGTGAGCGCAGTTGCCGGCGAGCGCCCAACACCGCGGTGGGCTGCTGGACAACGACGACCCAGGCCGGTGTACCCGGACGCCAGGATCATCGGCTCCCGAGTCACGAGCGCCACGGCACCGATTGGCCGTGTGAGTGACCTCGCGATCGACCGGAAGAGCTGGCGCGTGCGCTACCTGATCGTCCGCCTGTCGGCGGGAGGCGGCGACACCGAGGTGCTGGTGTCGCCGTACTGGACGATTGGCCCACCGTCGCGACGCCGGGCGCGAATGGACCGGCCGGCCGACACCGTGCTCACGGCTCCCCGTTTCCGGCCCGAATCGATCACGCGTCGTGACGAACGGATGCTCGCGCAACACTACGGGTTCCTGGTCGAGTCATAGCGATCCTGAAGGCAATCCGCCGACATACGTCAGCAGCGGCCTGCCTTGTGTACCGCGCTTGCTTCCTCCATCGCGGCGGGATATGCTCAGCGTATGAGACGCTTGCTGGCTGTGGCCGTGTTCGTGATCATCGGTACTACTGCGGTAACCGCCCGACCGCAGTCGGTGTCGCTCGGCGTCGGGGCCGGTGTCGCGGCGATGCACCGGGTCGATCAGCCGGCCGACGTGTCGTTCGCGTGGGGCTTCGCTGTGAACATACCAGTCATCAGTACGCTCCACCTTTCGCCGTCGTCGGAGATCTACCGCGACGCCGGGGTCTACGCGACCGATATCGCACTGGCGTTCAGGTTCGTCGTCCCACTGCGAACCGCGGATCTCTATGTGGGCGTCGCGCCCGGGCTGACCGCATCGGGCACGACCACCGCGCCGCACGTCGGCGCGCTCGGTGGCGTAGTACTGCCGCTCATCAGCAACGTGTCGTGGTTTGCGCAGTACAAATACAAGGTGGTGTTCGCCGGCGCGACGAACTCGCGGTTCTCGCACGCGAACGCGGGACTCCTGTTCAGTTTCTGACCTGCGCGATCGGCGCGAATGCCGCTACTCGTCGGCACACGACTCGGCCGCGGCCGGGACTTCCTGCGGCACGCCCGGCTCCAGATGGAGCTCGGTTCCGCACACCGTGATCGACAGCGGCTCGCCGTCGAACACCTCAAACCGGTACCGTTCGTGGTCGAAGTCGACGCGCAGCCGGCTTTCGTGGAACCGGAGCGGAAACCGCAGGCGCTTCCATCCGCCGGGCAGACGCGGCGTGAACGAGAGTTTGCCGCCAAAGTCGCTCATCCCGCCAAAGCCGTACGTCAGCGCCATCCAGACGCCGCCGGTCGACGCAACGTGAACCCCGTCGACCACATTGCCGGCCACGTCGGCAAGGTCCATCATCAGCGCGTACTGGAAGTACTCGAGCGCCTTCTTCTCGTACCCTATCTCAGCAGCCAGTATCGACTGCACACACGCAGACAACGATGAGTCGCCGGTCGTCAGAGGATCGTAGTAGTCGAAGTTGCGGCGCTTCTCCTCGATCGTGAACTCGTTCCCCAGTAGGACCATCGCGAGCACGACGTCGGCCTGCTTGATCACCTGGTGGCGGTAGATGACGAGCGGATGGTAGTGGAGCAGAAGCGGGTAGCGATCGACCGGTGTATTGTCAAAGTCCCATACCTCCTTCTCCAGGAAGTTCGCGTCCTGCGGATGAATGCCACGCTCGGAATCGTACGGGATACACATTGCCTCAGCTGCGCGACGCCACTCGACGACCTCAGAAGCCTCAAGACGCGTCACGTGTTGAAGGTGCGAAAAGACTTCGGGGCGTTCGTCGCGAACCCAGTCGACGACTTCGGCAGCAAACCTGAGATTCGCCCTGGCCATCAGATTGGTGAACGTGTTGTCGTTCACGACGGTCGTGTACTCGTCGGGGCCGGTTACGCCGTGGATGTGGAACGCCTTACTCTTGGGGTTGAAGAAGCCAAGTCCGACCCACAGCCGAGCGGTCTCGACCAGGATCTCGGCTCCCACTTCGGCAAGGATCTCACGATCGCCGCGGACATCGGCGTAGCGACGGATCGCGTACGCGATGTCGGCGTCGATATGGTACTGCGCGGTGCCGGCCGCGTAGTACGACGATGCCTCTTCGCCGTTGATAGTCCGCCACGGGAAGAGCGCTCCGCGCTCGGATAGCTCCGCCGCGCGCTCGCGCGCAAGATCGAGCATCGAGTGACGGAACCGCAGCAGGTTCCGGCTGATCCGCGAGCTGGTGTACGTCAGGAACGGCACGACGTAGACCTCGGTGTCCCAGAAGTAGTGCCCTTCGTACGCCTGGCCGGTCAGTCCCTTCGCCGGGATGCCGGTCGTCTCCGCGCGCGCCGACGCCTGGCAAAGCTGGAAGATGTTCCATCGGATTGCCTGCTGAACGCGCGGGGCGGCATCGACTGCCACATCGGACCGATCCCAGAAGTCAGACAGGAAGACGCGTTGAGCGCGCTCAAGCTCGTCGTACCCGGCGCGGGTGCACCGGTCAAGCGTCCGGTTCGCGCGGTCGACGAGCTCGACAGGGGGTACCGAACGCGACGTGTGATACGTGAAGTACTTCGTGACAACGAACGGCACACCGGCGCGCGCGTCGACAGTGAACACGACCTTGCCAAGGTCGGCCGACCAGGTCGGGGTGGGATACCACTCGTTGTCGGTCTGAACGTCGTGGTCGATACCGACACCGAGCGTCATCCGGGAGTTCGTCGTCCGGTATCCGGTGACGACTCGCAGATCCCTGGAGTCGTGATCGGTCGCGTTGAGCACGCGATGCTCAAAGCTCTTCGCGCGCCGCGGGTCGTCGTTGGCTCTGCGGCCGTTGCCGTTCCTGGGTTCGTCGGTCGCCCGGCTGTCCTGCCGGTTCAGGAGCTGCGACGAGATCACGACCGGTGCGTCGGTGTCGATACAGATTTCGAACCGGATCGCTCCGACGTGGCGATACTCGAGCGATACTAGTCGCCGTGATGATATCTGAACCTGCTTGCCGGCCGGCGACGACCAGTTCATCGTCCGGACAAGGACCCCCTCGCGAAAATCGAGCGATCGCTCGTACTCGGTCAGCCGCGCGGTCGGGAGGTAGAGGGGCTCGTCGTCGACGTAGAGCTTCATGATCGTCGCGTCCGGCACGTTGACGATCGTCTGCCCGGTCCGCGCGAAGCCGAACGCCTCCTCTGCGTGGCGAATCGGCCACGTCTCGTGAAACCCGTTGCAGAACGTTGCCGATTCGATCGCGGGTCGTCCCTCCTCGAAGAGCCCTCGAACTCCAAGGAATCCGTTGGAGAGCCCGAAGATCGTCTCTGCGTTACCCATCCAGTCTTCGGAGAACGAGGTCTCGACTATACGCCACTCGTCGGACGGGTAGAGGTGCTCCGGCAGGAGCTTCAGTTTCCTTGGGATCATCGCGTCTCACCTCCGGAACCCACTATAACGACGCATCCGCGCGGTGTCATGCCGGTCGCTTGCACGAACTCGCGACGTGACGTACGGTAGGCCATGGCGGTCGTCAACCGGTACGCATGGATCAGGATCGTGTCGCTCTTCGTACTGGCCGTAGCCGCCGCGGCCGGGGTGCGGTGGACCGGCAGGGTGGAGCTCGCACTCCTGGACGCGCGGTTTATGATCGCGAGCAGCGTATCGTCGCGCGTTCCGGCTGGCGCAGTCGTCGTGCTCGTCACGCCCGACACCGAGCGGGCGATCGGGTCGACGATGGGGCCGCACTGGCGGGACCGCTTCGCCGCGCTCCAGCGTGCGCTCACAGAGGCAGGAGCGACCGCCGTCGTCTGGGAGATCAACTTCCCTGCGGTCGACGCCGCGCTTGACCAGTCGTTCGCCGATGAGCTGATCAGGCTGCCAACCATCGGCGCAGAGTCATCGCACGCACCGACCAGCGATCTCCTCCAGTCGGCGTTTGCCGGGCTCGGCTGGGCCGGACTCACGGTCGCCGACTCCACGCCCCGGCGCACGCAGGCGCGGTTCGGTCTTCCTCCGTTGGGGGCGTTTGCGGCGCAGGTCGCCGGCGGGCAGCGAATCGTGCGGACCGATGAGGTGTGGATCGACTACTCGCATCGGATCGATCGGGTGCCAGTACTCGACATGCGCGCGGTACTCGGGCTGGCCGCCGATGGCGCACCACCCGACGAGGCGCCGCGGATGGACGCGATTCGCGGGGCGGTGGTGTTCGTCGGCACCGACTTCCCGGATGATCCGGCAGTGACGATCCCTGGCAGCAGGGTCAACCCGCAACCGACCGTCTTCGCGCACGTCGCGTCGATGTGGTCGTACCTGGACCGACGCTCAATCACCCGCCCGGGAGAGACCGCGGCGACGCTGATCGCCGCCGCATTCGCGATTGCGATGGTGTTCGCGTTGACAGCGCGACCGGACCTTCGGCTCATCGGTGTGCTCGCGACAACGGCGGCGGTTCTGGTAGTGCCTGTCGTCGGCTTCGTGGGGTGGCGCCTCTGGCTTCCGATGGCGACCATGCTGGCGCTGGTGGCGGTCGCCGCGGCGGTCGTAGCAGCGCTGACCGGCGTCGACCGTCTGGTCCGGTACCGTCAGAGCCTGGGCTTCTCACCGCGGCTTGTCGAATACGGTCCCCCCAGGCGAACGGGGGACCGCGCCGACGAACGCTTCGCGGCGGTAGTCTGCGCGGATCTGCGGGGCGCGACGCGGCTGATCATGCGGTTTTCGGCCGCCGAGGTCGAACGCGTCGTGTCATCGTATATGCGCGAGATGGAGTCGATCGTCGAGTCGTACGGCGGGTATGTGAACAAGTTCGTCGGCGACGAGATCGTCGCGGTATTCGGGTACCCGAAGGATGAGGAGGACGTCACCGACCGCGCGGTGCGCGCCGGACAGGCGATGATCGACCGATACCGCACGCTTCAGGCGGAATGGAGCGTTGACAACCTTCCGGTTCCCGATGGGATCGATATTGGCATCGATGCCGGAACGGTACGCTTCGCGCGGGTGGGCGGCCGCAGTCGCAGCCAGTACGACCTGATCGGCGGGGTCATCGGAGCCGCGCATCGCTTCCAGATGATGTGCGTGCTCCACGAAACGTCGATGATCCTCCCTGCCGAGGTTGCCGAGGCGCAGCGCGTCTACCAGATCGACCACGGCCCGCTGATCTTCATCGGCGAGTCGCTCATCAAGGGACAGAGCAGACGCCGACTCTACGCGCTACGCAAGTCGGCTCACTGAGCGGCTACTCGTCCTCAACCGCCCACGGAAATGACGCTCTGCCGGCAGCGTCGCTCGCGCGTGTTCCGCCCTGGTCGCCAACAAGGTGGATATTGAGCGCGTAGAGCTCGGGTGACGCTTCGGCAAGCATCGTCATCTGCCGGGTCGCGGCTGCGCGATCACCGGCAAGATGGTAGGCCTGCGCGCGAAGCAGCGTGACCAGCGCCCCACCCGGCCTGATTCTGTCGGCGTCATCAAGCCACGCGAGCGCACTTGCCGGATCGCCGGCCAGCATGTCCAGGTTCGCCAGGTTGATGTACGCGGCGCGATGGTTCGGATCGATCGATAGCGCCCGGCGGAACGACGACTCGGCGGCCCCGATCTCCGCAAAGACTCCGTGCAGGATCCCGAGCCGATTGAGCGTACGTACCGCCGCAGCGCCGGCGCGCCCGGCGAGCTCGGACTCGAGTTCGCGGACACTCCGCTCGTAGAGCACGGCCGTCACGTCGGTGAGCGATTCGGCGTACCGAGGCTCGACGAGCGAACGCGGCGGGGGCGCGACAGAGAAGCTCGGATCGGCGAGCGGGAGCGGCGGGAAGCGTTGCCACTGATCGATCACCGGCAGGAACTCGATCTGTCCGAGTGGCTCGTACCGACCGTAGAGCCGCGACCCTTCGCGCCACGACGCAAGGAAGCCCTGGTCAAGAATGGTCGTTTCGAACGGCAGCCAGATCGTGCCGTTGTGCGCGATCGCGCGCGTGTCGGGAGACTCGAACAGCCAGCGGTTCGCCTCCGGCTCACCCGTATCGAACGCCAGAAAGACATGAGCGGGACTGGTCATGATCGCGGTGGAGATGCCGACCGCTTCGTAGAGCGACGACAACAGCGCGGTCGTGTCGTCGCAGTCGCCGATTCCGAGCCGCAGCGTGTTCCGCGGAAAGCGAACGGTGTCGACGACCGTCGGATTCCCAAGGACTTCGGTAATCCCGGTGACCGGATCCTCAACGTACTGCAGACCGATCGCTCCGACCGCGTCGGCAATCAGAGCCGCGCGGAACAGCTTCCCGGACAGATGGAACCGCCGCGCGTCGTCGATATCGGTAAACGCCGCTGCGAACGCTTCAACGATCGGGTCGCGCGGAGTCACAAACGCGGCGAGCTTACCCGAGTCGTCCCACGTCAACGCAGTCGCGCGGTGGAGCGTGACCACCTCGATAACGCTCGCGTCGCGCTCCTGCCCGTCAACACGGTACGAAAGCGACACGCGAACGGGAACCGGGCTACTCTCCTGGATCCGTAGCGAATCGGCTGAGATCGGAACGCGAAGCGCAAGCGTGGCCGATTCGCCGGGTTCGATCCGGGCGGCGCTTCCGCCGGGGGTCGGGAACTCCAGATAGCGCATCTCGACGGTTACGCGCACGTCGTCGATCGCGGACGTCCCGTCATTACGGACCACGACGCTGCCGGCCGGAGTCGTCTGGTACACCGCGTAGAGAGCGGGAAAAAGGTCGCCGATCGCGACCTCCTGGATCGACAACGGTGGGCGATCGTCGGGCGGCGCGGACGCCCGTTCGTACGCGCGTCGCAGTTCGGCGAGTCGTTGTCGCGCGGCATCGTTACCGGGCGCGCGGCCGATCAGCGACTCGAACTCGGTCTGCGCGCGCTGGTAGGCCCACGCCGCGCTCGCCGGGCCGCGCGATTCCAGCAGGTCGATCGTCTGCGCAAAGAGGCGCTCGGCGTTCTCCTCCAGACGCTTCAACAGTACGGCGTCGCGCCGCTCGGCAATTGCGCGTCGGGTCGGATCGATCGCGTACGCGGTCTCCCACACGTACGCGGCAGCCTCCCACGCTTCAATCTCTTCGTAGAGCGACGCGCGCTCGGCAAGCGCGCTCTGGTCGTACGGGTTGCGGCGCAACTTCTCATTCGAGTCGAGCAGTCGGCGTTCGGTATCGGTCAGCGCGCGCTGTTCCTGGATCGCGTCGACGTCGATCAGCTGGGAGATCCGCTTGAGCTGGATGTTCAGCAGATAGACCAGTCCGCTCTCATGGTCGACGTGCATCCCGGTGTGCATCATCAGCTGCCCGACCTCGGGCAGATCGTCGGCCAGAACTTCCCACATCACGCCTCCGTCGCGCGCGATCCGGGCGATCCGGTCCAGGAAGAGCGCGATGATGTCGCCGTTCGGGTACGGGGAGAACGCGCGGAGCCCGATCGCCGTCGACATCGACAGGTGCGGATGCATCATGCCCAGGCGATTCCCATCGGTATCGAACGTGAAGAATGCGCGATGCGTCGGCTCCCAGACGATCAGCGTGTTGTCGGGTCCCGCCGCGATGAAAGACACGTAGGTGCCCTGCGGCAGGTCCAGGCGCACCTGCTGCACCGACTGCCCCGCGATCCGCACGAAGGTCTGGTTCATGTCGAGCGTGAAGACGCTCCCGTCGTCGGTCACCGCCAGGTTCATGACGGTCGATCGCGTCGGAAGCCGGAACGGGGTTGGGATCTCCGGGACGATCCGGACGAGCCCCTGCTGAGCCATCGACGCGGCGAATACGGTGCCCGCCGGCGTGACGTCGGCGTGCGTCGCCCACGCACCGGTCAGTTCCGGCCCAACGCCGAGCTTCGCCTGCTCGCGGAAAAACGGATCGGTCTCCAGGACTATCGACCCGGCGGCGATCATCAACCGGCCCGGGAGACCGGTCAACGAGTAGGGCTGTACGAAGCTGGTCGCCGGGAGATCTCCGGTGGCGATGTAGTCGGTCGTGAAGTCCTGGAGGAATGTGAGCGACCCGACCGGCGGCGCATCGGCGGTCAGGACCCCGTGGAGAAAGCGGATCATCGACGCAAGTTCGCGGTGGAGGAGCTCGTTCCACGACAGCTGGTGCACGGCGGACTCCGACCGCCCGTCGGCGGTGTCCCCGTTCAGCACGATCATCGTCTGGCCGTCGGCCCGCGTCGCAAGAACGCGAACCCTCACCGCGGGCGCTGTTCGTGCGGAGACGGGTGCGGTGCGGAGCGCGAACCCGTCGTACCGAATGGCCAGTCCGGGGTCGGTAGCCTCGATCGTGGTGATCGCGCGCATCATCTGCTCGTCGATGAAGCGCCGGGTCTCGGCGGAAGCCGGCGACACGGTCGGGCGAGCGATCTGAATGACGTCTGCGAAGGCGCCGGCGCACGAAAGAGCGACCAGGAGCGCGATCAGCGCGATCGGGCGCGGGCCGGAGGCGAAGGGTCGTGTTCGGGCGCGATCCGACAGGCCGCGGGAGATTATCCGATACATGCGCTCATGATATCACACCGCGCGGCAATCGGCTGTCATACGCAATCTGCGGCTATCGCGGCTATCGCGGATAGCCCTGCCGTTTTCACGATTGGGGATCCGGCGTACACTGCCGCATGCCATCGTACCGGTTTCGTCTGGAGTTCGCCGTGCGCGACTACGAGTGCGACCTTGAAGGGGTCGTCAATAACGCGGTCTATCTGAACTATCTGGAGCACTGCCGACACGAGTTTCTCAGGAGTGTCGGCGTTGACTTCGCGGCGGTCGTCGCGGCGGGTACGCACATGGTCGTCACTCGCGCTGAGGTCGACTATCGACGCTCGCTGACAAGTGGGGATCGATTCTGGATTGGGCTCGATATCGAGCGCCCGACGCGGCTGAAGCTGGTCTTCGTCCAGGACGTCTATCGGTTACCCGACGACGAGCTGATCGCACAGGCGCGCATTACCGGTGCGGCGCTCTCTGCGTCGGGACGGCCGGTGCCGATCGAATCGGTAAGCGAACAGTTCGCCGCCTACATCGCGCCGCAGGCGCACTGACCGTCGCACTCGGCCGACTGGCCGCCGCAGCACATCTCTGGCTGCGCGCCACGACCGACGCTGACGATCGATATCATGCGGTTCAGACTCTCCGACCCGCAGTCGGTGCAGACGAGCTCAGGCTGGTCCGAACTCACCCCCACCAGGTATTCGCTGACGGTACCGCAACTCTTGCACTTGTACTCGTAAAGTGGCATCGCTTGTATCCTCAGGGATAGAGATACCCGATTTTGTCGCTCCTGTAAACGGGCGGCCCGCGACAGAGGTACTCACACTACCCCCGCGTCGATCGCGGGCCGGGACGGTCAGACGCCGACTTCCGGCCGCTCTGCGGCGTGCAGCAGGTTTTCTATCCGGGCCTCCGGCGCGTGGTTGTGCACGTGCTCCACGACCTTTTCCGACTCACGGTCGTCGACAACCTTGCCGGTCACACGAACGACCGCCTGGCGCTTCCAGAACGGGCCTCTCTGGAGCATCTCAACGCTGATCTTGGAAGCATCTCTCAGCGTAGGATCATCGGTAATCACCTTCTGGATCGCCTCCTGCATCTGTTCAAGACTCTGCTGTGCCATACTCCCTCCGTTACGTCGGGACCGGTGCGAAACCTCGGTCCAGCGTAGACAAGTGTGAAGCAGAGGTCAGCGCCTGTAAAGGGCCAAAAGGGCAGTCGCTCCGGGTTTTTCGGATCCTACCTGGTGCCATTGGACTACTCGACAGGGAAGTGGCACGCGATTCGGTGGTTTTCCGCGATATCGCGCACGGCGGGAACCTCGGTGCGGCACCGATCGCGCGCGTACGGGCATCGGGTGTGGAACACGCACCCGCCGGGCGGATCGGACGAGTCGGGCACCTCCCCGCTGAGCACGACGCGCGATCGGCGCTGCGCGCCGGCCCGGCGTACACTCGGCACCGCCGACATCAGCGCCTGCGTGTACGGGTGCCGGTAGTCGGCAAACAGCGAATCGCGCGGCGCGAGCTCCATGAGGCGGCCCAGGTACATCACCGCGACATCTTCGGACGCGTGGCGCACGACGCTCAGGTCGTGGCTGATGAAAACGTACGTCAGCCCGAGCTCGCTTTGCAGGTCCTCGAGCAGGTTCATGATCTGCGCCTGGACCGACACGTCGAGCGCGGACACCGGCTCATCGGCGATGATCAGTTCGGGCTGCAGCGCGAGCGCGCGCGCGATCGCGATCCGCTGCCGCTGACCGCCGGAGAACTCGTGCGGTTTTCGGTCGCGTCGCGCAGGGTCGAGTCCGACGCGTTCGATGAGGTCGGCGGCGTAGGCGGTGCGTTGGGTGCGCTCGAGCCGGTGATGCACGTGAAGAGGCTCCTCCACAATCGACTGCAGCGACTGCCGGGGGTTGAGCGATGAAAACGGGTCCTGGAACACCATCTGGATCCGGGAGCGGATCGATCGCCGCAACTCGGGTTCGCGAAGGTGCGTGACGTCGCGTCCGTCAAAGACGACCGTACCGGCGGTTGGCTCAACCAGCCTGATGATGCACTTGCCAAGCGTCGACTTGCCGCTACCCGATTCACCGACGATGCCGAGCGTGCCGCCGCGTCTGAGATCGAAGCTCACATCGCTGACGGCATAGACGTGCCCACGGGTTCGCTGGAGTACGCCGGCCCTGATCGGAAAGGTCATCGACAGACCCCGGACGCTGAGCAGTGGTATGCTCATGCCAGAGGGTCTCCCGATCGCGATCCTTCACTCCCCGTTTCCCCGTCGAACAGATAGCAGCGGACCTGGTGGCCCGGCTCGACTTCGACCATCTGCGGAATCGCGAGCGGACATCGGTCGAAGGCGACCGGGCAGCGCGGAGCGAACCGGCACCCTGGTGGCAGCGCGTCGGGCCGAGGAACGCTGCCGGCTATCGACCGCAGACGCGTGACCGGACCGTCGATCGCAGGAATGCAGTCCAGCAGGCCGCGTGTATAGGGATGGCACGGGTTGTCGAAGAGCCGGTCTGTCGGCGCGGACTCGACGGCCTGCCCGGCGTACATCACTACGACCCGGTTGGCGACCTCTGAGACCACGGCAAGATCGTGCGTGATCAGCAGAATCGCGGAGCTGACGCGCTGCGACAGCTCCTGAAGGAGCTCCAGTATCTGCGCCTGAATCGTCACGTCGAGCGCGGTTGTCGGTTCGTCGGCGATCACCAGGCGCGGCTCGCACGCGAGCGCGATCGCGATCATCACGCGCTGTCTCATCCCACCCGACAGGCGGTGCGGATACTCGCCGATGAGCCGGCGCGGCCGCGCAAAGCCGACCAG
>RECL01000226.1 GCA_007694025.1 Spirochaetaceae bacterium | reverse complement strand
CCGAGTGGGAGACACGCACAACGCTCGACCTTGGCAAGGCGCACAGCGCGGCCGGCGACCGGACGCACCGGATCGTCGGGCTGATCAAGGGCATCCGACGGATTGTGACCAGGAAGGGCACGACGATGGCGGTCGGCGTTGTCGAGGATTTCCGCGGAGAACTCGAGTTCGTGCTCTTTCCCGACGTATACGCGGCAGTGGAGGCCGCGTCGCCCGACCTCCTCACCGACGAGTCGGTTGTCGGGCTCGAAGGCAAGGTCGACGCATCCCGCGATCGCCTGCAGTTCGTCGTCGAGTCGGTGAAACGGCCCGATGAGCTTGAGCAGCGCGATGCTGGGCAGCTGCACATCCGGATGATCGACGACATTCCGTCGGAGGAGGATCTCTACGAGCTACGCGCATTCCTTGGCGAGCGGCCCGGCGGATGCACGGTGTATCTTCACTTCAACGGACACAACGGCAGCGACGAACACGTCGTGCGGGCGTCCACGCAGCTTATGGTGTCGTCAAGGGACGACGAAATCGCGCAGATCCAGTCGCATCCCTACGTAGAGGCGGTCTGGAAAGTATTGGGGGACGGATGGACATCTTCAGACTGATTATGCGGCTCGCGTCGAGCGTACTTGTACTCTACTCGCTTGCTGTACTGCTTCGGGTCCTGCTCACCTGGGTGCGCGGCCCCGATCTGGGGCGCGCGGCCGAGTACCTCGAGCGGCTCACCGACCCATACCTGAACTGGTTCCGCCGGTTCGAGTTTCTCACGATCGGGGGCATGGACTTTTCGGTCGTTGCGGCGCTCATCGTGCTGTCGATCCTGTCGAGCATAACGGGACAACTCGCCGTGAGCCCGCGGATCACCTTCGGGTGGATACTCGCGGTGATCGTCGGCCGGACCGCGTCATCGGTCTTCTTCTTCGTGACGCTCTTCCTGATCATCGCGGCGATCCGGGTCGTCGGATCGTTCATGGGAGTCGACACGTCGAACCGATTCTGGGTGGTCCTTGACCAGCTGCTGCAGCCGATCGTCGAACCCGCCGCACGGTGGGTATCGCGCGGACGGGTCTTCACGTACCAGACGGCGCTCCTGGTGTTCTGCGGAACGCTTCTGGTCGTGCTGATCGTGGGGCGGATCGCGGTCGCGATCGTCGTAGCGCTGCTCGGGAGCATCCCGTTCTGACGGATGTTTGTCAGCGAAATCGCGCAGAGTGTAACCAATTGCCCTGGAGTCGGGCCTGCGAAGGCAAAGGACCTGGCCCGGCTCGGCATCGCGTCGATCGCCGATCTGCTCCTGCACCTTCCGCGTGCGTACGAGGACCGGCTGCAGCCGGTGCCGTTCGCGCTCGCGCGGCCCGACCGTCCGGTCAACACGACTGCCGAGGTCGTCGCGCACAGCTACATCGGTGGCGGACCACACGCTGCGACCGCTCCTCGCTACGGCAGGCGCGACAATCGCACGCTCAAGGTCCACCTGCGCGATGAAACCGGTGACGCGGTGCTCGTCTGCTTCGGCCGCAACTTCCTCGACCGTGCGCTGGCGCCGGGCAAACAGGTTCGCGTATACGGGACGTTCCTCCGACGATTCGGCGAACTGCAGGCCTCTGCGTTCGAGTTCGAACCGGTGACCGACGCGCAATCGACGCGGTTCGACCGCGTGCTGCCGATCTACCCGCTTGCCGGAAACCTGGCGCAGAGCGACCTGCGCCGGGCAGCGTCGTCGGCGCTCGGGCAGTACGGCCGGCACGTCCAGTCCGAGCTTCCCGATGCGCTGCGCGCGCGCCGACGCCTCATGTCGACGGCCGAAGCGCTCGCCGCGGTCCACGAGCCCGAGTCGGTCGATCACGCGAAGGCCGGCCACGCAAGCTTCGTGTACATGGAGCTCTTCTTTCTGCAGCTCCAGGTCGGCATGCGCGCGGCCGAGCGGCGATCGTCTCGAAGACCCGCGACGCCGCTGCCGGAGGGCTACCGCGACCGGCTGCTCGCGTCGCTGCCGTTCGCGCTGACCGACGACCAGCACCTGGTTCTGCAGGAGATCGGTCGGGATCTGGAGGCCGACGTGCCGATGGCCCGGCTGCTCCAGGGCGACGTCGGGTCGGGCAAGACCGTCGTCGCGCTCGCGTCGGCGCTCGCGGTCATCGAATCGGGCCGCCAGGTGGCGCTCGTCGCCCCGACCGAGCTTCTTGCCCGACAGCACGCGCAGACGGCCGCAGAGCTGTTCGACCGCGCAGAGCTGCCCGTCAGCGTCGGGTACCTGGCCGGGACGATCGCGCCGTCGGCGCGCCAGACGCTCCTTCACGCGATCGAGTCGGGTGGCGTGGACCTGGTGATCGGAACGCACGCGGTGTTCACTGGTGCGGTGTCGTTTCGAAACCTGCAGTACGCGATCATCGACGAGCAGCACCGCTTCGGCGTGATGCAACGCCTGTCGCTGCTCGGTAAGGGACGGCGCCCCGACGTGCTGTCGATGACCGCGACGCCGATCCCGCGAACGCTCGCGCTTACGGTGTTCGGCGACATGGACGTGAGCTCGATCCGAGCGCTTCCGGCCGGACGGCGGACGATCGAGACGCACCTTGCGCGGATCGGGAACGAACAGAAGGTCTACGACTTCGTGACCCGGGAGCTGCGAGCTGGACGGCAGGCGTACTTCGTCTACCCGATGATCGACGACTCGGGCGTTATGTCGCTCAAGGATGCCGAATCGATGCATGAGCACCTTGCCACGCGCGTCTTTCCCGACTTCAGCGTCGGGCTGGCGCACTCGCGGATGGACGACAAGACCAAGCGCACTACGATGGACGCGTTCCGCCGCGGAGAGATCGACGTACTCGTCGCGACAAGCGTCGTCGAAGTCGGGGTCGATGTCGCGAATGCAACGTGCATGGTGATCGAACACGCCGAACGATTCGGGCTCGCGGCGCTCCACCAGTTGCGTGGACGCGTCGGGCGCGGGCCGCACCCGAGCTACTGCTTCCTGGTCTACGCGGAAGAACTCACCGACACCGCACGAGAGCGACTGAAGGTCATCCACGGCACGACCGACGGGTTCCAGATCGCGGAGGAAGACCTCAAGATCCGCGGGCCGGGAGACATTGCCGGCGTCCAGCAGGCCGGCTACCTGCGTTTTCGGATCGCCGACCTTGGCCGCGACATGGACGTGATGAACCAGGCCCGCGCCGACGCGTTTGAGCTGCTCGAGCGCGACCCGACGCTCACCGAACCCGGGCACCGCTCGCTGCGCGATGCGATCGACGCGGCGGCCGCCGCACGAAGGTCGACGCCGTTCGCGTTCGCCGACGACACCGTCGGCGACGACACCCTCGGTGATGACACCGGCGACGACACCCTCAGCGAGGGTACGCCGGTGGGGCGGGCGTGATGAGGATCACCGGAGGAACGCTCGCGGGCCGCACGGTACGGGTGCCGCCCGGCGTGATCAGACCCGCGATGGACCGGATGCGCGAGTCGTACTTTTCGATCCTGGGACCGCTTGACGGGACGTCGTTTCTGGACCTGTTCAGCGGGTCCGGGATCATCGCGCTGGAAGCGATTTCGCGTGGGGCGCGCCCGGTCACGCTCGTCGAGCGCGATCGGGGCAAGCGGCGCGTGATCGCAGAGAACCTGGAGATCGCGCCGTTTGCGCCGCGGGTCGTGATCGCGCCGGTAGAAGCGTTCATCGCGCGCGAACGATTCGCGTACGATGTCGTGTTCCTGGATCCCCCGTTCGACTATCGGCACAAGGCCGATCTACTCGGGCGGATCGCGCGCGGACCGCTTCTGGCACCCAATGCTCGCATGCTGATCCACTACCCCGACTCGGATACGCTTCCCGACACAGTCGGTGCGGTGACGGTAGAAGACGAACGCGCGTACGGAAGAAGCACGCTGCGAATCTACCGAAGGACCGCCGATTCGGCCGCGCAGGACGAATCGTAGCGGTCACGGGCTGTCGGACGCACGCCTTTTCGCTATACTTGCCCCCGGAGGATCGGCTTGCCGGCACGAGATCTACGGATACCACAGGGAACCGAGGCGTTCTATCTCGAGGAAGCGTACGTCCATCGACGGCTCGTGCGAACATTCGAGGACGTATGCGACTCGTGGGCGTACTTTCCGGTGCATACGCCGGTCTACGACTACTACGAAGCGTACCGTGACCTGGTAGACCACGAGTGGGACTCGCAAAGCTACCGCCTGGTTGACCGCAGCGGAGAACTGCTCGTGCTGCGCTCCGACGTTACGCTGTTCCTCGCGCGGCAGATGGGGCTTGTGCTTCGCCACGAAGACCTCCCGATCCGGGTAGCCTATTCGGACACGATCCTTCGGCACGAGGAGCTCCACGATCTGTCAAAGAACGAGTTCTTTCAGGTCGGGGCCGAGCTGATCGGACCGTCGGGCGCCGACGCCGATGCCGAATCGATCCTGCTGTTGTTCGACGCGCTCGACCGTTGGGGTGCTGCGGACGTCGTGGTCCACGTGGGGCACCGCGGCATCATCGGCGAGGCCGGAGACACCGCTCGGCTCGCCGAAGCCGTGTCGCACCGAAGGTGGGACGCGGTCGACCAACTGCTCGCGAACCGGTCGATCGAAGCCCCCAGGCGTGCCGAGCTCGTCGAACTGTTCGGCTTCATCGGCACCGAAGCCGAGCTCGACGGGCTCGCAGGCCGTCTACGACACCTGACGCCGCGCGAGGTCGACGCCGTCGCGCATCTACGACACATCTACCGCGTCTGTTCTGATCTCGGGTATACCAACCGCGTGAGAATCGATCTATCGGAAGCGGGCAGCAGACACTACCACTCCGGAATCGTATTCCAGGCGTACGCTCCGGGCGCGTCGGCTGCGATCGCATCGGGGGGCCGGTACGACGGACTCCTGTCGCACTTCGGATTCGACGCGCCGTCGGTCGGTTTCTCAGTGATGCTGAGACGGTTGCAGGCGCTACTCCACACCCCCGACGGACTACCGGTAGTGGCGACGCCCTCGGATGCCGATATCGTTACCCGCGCGCGCGCGGCGCGTGACATGCGGCGCGACGGCAAAGTGGCGTCACTATGAACGACACGGCACTGACGCTCGCGCTTCCGAAAGGACGCCTCCAGGAGCAGAGCGAGGCGCTTCTTGCCGAGCGCGGGATGCCAATCGAGTTCGAGAAGCGAAAGCTCCTGGCAACCGATGCCGATCGACGCCTGAGCGTAATGCTTGTGAAGAACAGCGATCTGCCCACCTACGTGCACCACGGAATCGCCGGGCTCGGAATCTGCGGAACCGACGTGATCTACGAGAGCGGCTATTCGTTCTTCGAACTGATGGAGATGCCGTTCGGTTCGACCCGCATGTGCCTTGCCGCCGCGAAAGGCCGCGATCACGAGTCGAATTCGGGACGCATTCGCGTGGCGACCAAGTTCACGCGCTTCGCGCACGACTACTTCGCGTCTCACGGGGTCGCCGCAGATATCATCCGGCTCGACGGGTCGGTCGAGCTTGCGCCGGTCCTGGGACTTGCGCCCTACATCGTCGATCTGGTGGAGACCGGCAGCACACTGCGCGCGCACGACCTGGAGGTCGTGGAGGAGCTGTCGACGACGACAGTAGTGCTGATCGCGAACCCCGCGTACTACAAGTTCCATTACAGAAGCATCGACGCGCTGGTCGATACTCTCAGAGGAGGGCTGACCCGATGAGACGAGCCGAGCTGACCCGCGCGACGAAGGAAACGTCGATCTCCGTGAAGATCGCGTTCGATGCTCCCGAACCTCACCGGGAGATCTCCACCGGTCTGCCGTTCCTGGACCACATGCTGTACAGCTGCAGCCATCACGGTGGTTTCGAGCTGATCGTGAACGCGACCGGCGACCTGGATGTCGATCCGCACCACGTCGTGGAGGACACGGGCATAGTGATCGGATCGTGCCTGGAGCAGATCCTGCGCGACGGCGGCGCGACAGCCCGGTTCGGACACGCGGTGATTCCGATGGACGAAGCGCTCAGCGAAGCGACGATCGATGTGTGCGGCCGCCCCACCCTCGTCTACCGCGCGGAGTTCCCGCAGCAGTTCGCGGGGAGCTTCCCGTTGTGGCTCTTTCGCGAGTTCTTCAACGGGCTCGCGATGGGCGCCCGGTTCGCGCTCCACCTCGAGTGCCGGTACGGTGAAAACGCTCACCACATGATCGAAGGGTTGTTCAAGGCGCTCGGGAAGGCGGTCGCGCAGGCGTACCGCAGCGTCACCGAACAGTCGGGCATCGCCGGGATGTCGACAAAGGGAGCCATATAGCCGTGCCCGACACCGATAAGGTGTTTCGAAAGGAGCTTGCCTCCCCGGGTTTCGTCAAGACGAGCGCGCCTGCGGTCGAGCTCGACCGCGCACAGCGATCGGCGTTGATCCGCAAGGGGAACGAGCTGTTCAACCACGGCGCCGTCGACCAGGCAAAGCGAATCTTCATCACGACGAAGTACAGCGACGGACTGATTCGCGTCGGCGACTATCATCTCAAGCGCAACGAGCACCTCGAGGCGTTCCGGATGTACTGGTTAGCCCCCGATCGTCGCAAGAGCGACGCGCTGATCGAACGAATGGCCGCGGTTGTCCGTGGGTGGATCGAGGAGCCCGAAGGTGAGTGACGATCGACGGCACGAACCGGACGTCGCCCGGCTGACGCAGGAGGCGTACCACGCGCTACGCGCCGGTCGCATCGATGAGGCGGTTGAGCTGTTCACCAGTGCGGTCGAGATTGAGCCGTCAAACTGCTACGCGCTCGTCGGTCTTGGCGACGCCGCTCGAAAGCGCGGCGACGATCGCTCCGCCGTCGCGCACTATCGGTCGTGCCTGGAGCACGATCCGGGCAACAACTTCGCGCTCTTCGGGCTCGCCGACAGCTACCGGTCGCTTCGAAAGTACGTCGACGCGGCGGCCATCTGGGAGCGATACCTGGAACACGACAACAACAACGTGACGGTGCTCACCCGCGTTGCCGACGCGTACCGACGGATCCGCAACAAGCGCCGCGCAACCGAACTCTACGACCGGGTTCTGTCGATCGAACCCGACAACGCGTACGCGCTTATCGGGCTCGGGCATCTTCACTACGAGCACCGAGAGTACGAGTCTGCGCTCGACGCGTGGAGCCGGATGCTCGAGCAATCCGGCGCGCGTATCGACATCCGCGTGCTCACCTCGATCGGAAACTGCTATCGTAAGCTCAAGCGCTTCCCCGAAGGCGTGCCCCACTTCGAGCGTGCGATCGAGATGGAACCGGGCAATTTCTACGCGCTGTTCGGGCTTGCAGACTGCTACCGCGGTATGCACGAACCGAACAGAAGCCTGGAGTACTGGGAGCAGATCCTGGCGAATGATCCGGACAATCGCGTGATCCTCACACGAACCGCCGACGCGCACCGCTCGCTCGGCGACCTGGACGCGGCTGAGCGTCTCTACGCCCAGGCGATCTCGATCGGACCCGACATCTACGCGGAGATCGGCATAGCGACCGTCTATCGCGACCGCGGCGACGCACAGACGGCGATAGAACACCTTGAACGGCTTCGCAGAGAACACCCCGATGAGATCCGTGTCTGCACCGAGCTTGCCGAGTCGTACGCCGCGGCGGGGCAGAACGACGACGCACGCGCGACGCTTCGCGCGTGCGAATCGATCGACCCCGACAACCCGTACGTCCGGTCGCTGTCGACCCGCCTGGGCGAGTAAGGCAGCGCGCTGCGCGAGCGCGACGACGCGCCAGCCGGGCTACTGCTTCGGTTCTACGACGGCTTTGATGCGACGGACGCCCTGACTCGAGCTCTGCTCCTTGACGATCCGGAAACGGCCGAGTTCGGCGGTATGCGCCACGTGCGGGCCGCCGCACACCTCGCGCGAGAAGTCACCGACCGAGTAGACCTTCACGACTTCGTCGTACCGGTCGCCGAAGAGCGCAATCGCTCCGGCGTCACGAGCCTGTTCGAGCGTCATCTCCTGGTGCGAGATCGGCAGGTCGCGCTCGATCTGTTCGTTGACGATCTGCTCGACGCGCGCGAGTTCGTCATCGGTCATCTTCTCCGGATGCGAGAAGTCGAAACGCAGCCGCTCCTGCGTGATGTTGCTCCCCTTCTGCCCGACGTGATCGCCGAGCACCATCCGCAGCGCCTGATGGAGCAGGTGCGTCGCGGTGTGGAGCTTCGTCGTCGTCTCCGTGTTGTCGGCAAGCCCGCCCTTGAAGACGCCCGCCGATTCGGTCTTGCTCATCTCCTGATGCTTCTGGTACGCCTCGTCAAATCCGGCGCGGTCGACGGTCATTCCGTGCTCGCCTGCGAGCTCTTCGGTGATCTCGATCGGGAAGCCGTACGTGTCGTAGAGCCGGAACGCGACGCGACCCGGAATCACGCGCGCCGGGTTCTTCTGCAGGTTAGGAAGCAGCTTCTCAAACTCGTGCTCGCCCTTGCGCAGCGTGTCGAGGAAGCGCTCCTCTTCGCCGGTGAGCTCGCGCAGCACTTCGTCGCGCTTGCGCTCGAGCGTCCGGTAGATCGGCGCGTACATGTCGATCACGACCTGCGCGACCTCAGACAGGAAGGTGCGCGACAGACCGAGCTTACGACCGTGGCGCACCGCGCGGCGGATGAGCCGCCGGAGAATGTAGCCCTGGCCGACGTTCGACGGGGAGACACCCGCTTCGTCGCCGATGATGTGCGTCGCGGTGCGGGTGTGATCGGCTACGATCCGGATCGACGTATCGGTCGCATCGTCTTCGCCGTAGCGCTTGCCGGTGATCGACTCGATGCGCGCGATGATCGGCGTGAAAAGCTCGGTGTCGTAGACGCTCTTCTTGCCCTGGAGGACCGCGATCGTCCGTTCGATACCCATTCCGGTGTCGACGCACCGGCGTTCGAGACGGCGATACCCGTCGGCCTGCTTGTTGTACTCCATGAAGACGTCGTTCCAGATCTCCATCCACTTGCCGTCGGAGACGCCGGGTCGACTCTCCGCGGTGCCGGGCAGCCCGGTGTCGACGAACATCTCGGTATCGGGGCCGCATGGACCTGTCTCACCGGCCGGACCCCACCAGTTGTCTTCGCGGCCAAGGAAGTGGATGCGCTGTTCGGGGACGCCGTGCTGCTTCCAGTACCCGGCGGACTCGGTATCGCGCGGGACGTCGCTGTCGCCGGCGAAGCAGGTCACCGCCAGGCGGTCGGCCGGGATCCCGAGCCACTCCGCGCTCGTCAGGAACTCCCAGCTCATCGCGATCGCTTCTTCCTTGAAGTACTCACCGAGCGACCAGTTACCGAGCATCTCGAAGAAGGTCAGGTGCGACGAGTCGCCAACCTCGTCGATATCGATCGTGCGGATACACCGCTGCACGTTGACCAGGCGGGTGCCGGCCGGGTGCGCCTGGCCCAGGATGTAGGGAACGAGCGGATGCATCCCGGCGGTCGTGAACAGCACGGTCGGATCGTTCTGCGGAATCAGCGACGCACCCGATATCTCGGCGTGTCCGTGCGATACAAAGAATCGAATGTACTTGTCGCGGAGTTCGTTCGCGGTCATTGTCACCCTCTTGATATGCTAGAACTGTTCGAGCTCGCCGGCGCCGTGGTCGTCGAGGAAGTCGGGAAACACGTAGGCGATCGTGCCGTTCTTTCGGACGCGGACCTCACCGATCCCCTTGTCCACGAGCACGTCGAGCTGCTTGCGCGCCTCGTCGGTCGAGATCTGTCCCTCAAGCGCGATCGACGCGGGCGACGCGATCCCGTGGTTCGCCTTCGCGACGCGCAGAATCACGTGCTCCGGCGACTCCGTCCGAAGCGAGGGCCGTGGCGCGACGCGTTCGGGTACGTCGAGCTCATCGAGCCTGCCGTCGAGCGCCCGATGCATCCGGTCCCTGATCCGTGCTTCGCGGACCTGGTCGGCCATCGTGATCCCGTCGTAGATCGTGCCGAGGCCGAACAGCCCCATAGTCAGAAGGTAGAGTACACCGCTACCGAACTTACCCAGATAGAGCCGGTGAAGACCGGCGAATCCGAAGAACGAGGCAAACCAGAGCAGATACGCGGTACGCGTCGAGTACAAACCCACCTCCAGGCGGCCTAAATATACCGTTCGTCATCCCGCGGTACAAGTAGACGCCCCGACTCCTCCAGTTCGCGCACGCGCAGCAGCACGTCGCGCGTGATCCGGTCAACGTCCTCGCGCTTCTGCGCTCCCAGATGCGCGTACTCGTCGCTGATGTCGCGCGCACGGCGTTCCGACACCGCGCGGAGCACCGCCGATCGGATCGCCTCGCTCTTGCCCTTGAGCAGCAACGCGACGTCGCGATCGTCGAACTCGGCGAGCACTTCGTGCAGATCTCGCGGCTCAAGCTGCTCAAGGAGCTCAACCGTGTAGAGTTCGTCCTTGACCGACGCACCGAGCGCCAGATCGGCGCGCTCGAGCTCCCCGATGATCGCGTCGCCCATCGACGGCGCCATGTGCCGAAGGATCGCCGCGAGCGTAGCGGTGCCGCCGGCTGCTTCGCTACGGCCGCTACCCTGCCGACGGATCTTCTCCCGAAGCGCTTCTTCTATGCGCAGGATCGTGTCACGCCCGAGCCGGTCCATCCGTGCGATCCGCCGCGCGATCTCGGCTCGCTTCGGCTCCTCAAGGAGCGGCAGGAGCTTGGCCGCCACCGACCTGTCAAGGTGAGCGATTACGAGTGCGGTCGCCGCTGCAGGTTCATCCTTGAGCGCCGCGCGCAGCTGCCCCGGTTCGAGCGCGTTCAGGAAGTCGAAGTGGTGCGCCGGCGCGTTCGGTACCGAACGGAAGAAACGGCGTTCGCCGTCGTCCTCCCCGAACGCTTCGATCAGCATAGCGCGCGCTACGTCGGCGCCGCCGCGCAGCGGTTTCGCGTCACCGCGCTGCGTGGAATCGACATCGGGCCGGTCGACATCGGATCGACGGACGGTCTTGATTCCTATGATCGCACTCGCGAGCTGCTCCACCTCGGCCTCGCTGAGGTGCGCCATTACCTCTGCGGCGCGCTCGGTACCCATCGATATCAGAAGCTTCGCCGCGCGATCGAGGTTCCCCGCGCCGACGAGCCGTGCAAACCCCGGACTCTTCGCGCCACGCGGCGTCGCCGACGTCCCGGGCGCGCTCGTCTTTTCGAATCCGTCGTCCGGAGCCGGAGTTCGATCGGGATCGGGCGAAGCCGCGGGCAGCGGCGGCTTCTTCTGCCCTGTCGAGGAGGGTTTTCCGGCCGGTTTTGCGGCCGCCTTGTACGCTTCGCTCGCGCGTGTGCGCCTGTCCATGTCGCGATCATAGGTCCGCTCGACATCCCGGTCAACCGGCGGCCGGTTGACTCTCCGGCGCTGCCGCGCGACGATGGATCAGGAGTTCTGATGAAAACTGTAGTAACCGGAGGAAGCGGCCGCGCCGGACGGCACGTCGTCGACGCGCTCGTAGAGGCAGGGCACGACGTGGTGAACCTTGACCGGACACGGCTCGCAGGCCTGCCGTGCCCGACAATCGTCATCGACCTCACCGACGCGGGGGAAGTCTACGACGCGTTCGCGCAGACCAACCCCGAAGGAGTGTGTCATCTGGCGGCCAACCCGTCGCCCGGAGGGTTTTCCCGCCAGGCGACTTTTGTCGGCAACATGGCGATCGCGTACAACGTGATGCAGGCGGCCGGGGATTCGGGTGTCAAACGCTTCATCAGCGCGGGAAGCGAAATGGCAACCGGATGGTTGACGACCGAAGCGTTGCCCTCACGCTTTCCGTTCACCGAGGAGGACCGAGTGGCCTCGCCGAACGCCTACGCGCTCAGCAAGTACCTGGTCGAACCGATGGCCGACAGCATGGTAGTGCGCTATCCGAAGATGGCCATCTGTACGCTGAGGATCAACAATGTGATACCTCCAGAGGAGTCGGTCGAGATGCTCGAACCGCGGCGGACGCACTTTCCGGGACCGGGAAGCGCAAACTTCTGGAGCTACATCGACGCTCGTGACGTCGGCACCGCGTTTCGTTCGGCGCTCGAAGGGAAGTCCGACGGTCATGAGGTATTCCTGATCGCTGCCGCCGACACCTGCATCGACGTACCGATCCAGGAAGCGGTGCAGACGAGGTACGGCACGCCCGGAGCGTTTGCCGACGGGCACGGACCGCACCAGTCGGTGTTTGACTGCTCCAAGATCGAGCGCTTCTTCGGCTGGAAGCCCGCCCACAGCTGGCGAGACGCGTGATAGGCAGACTCGCCAAAAACGATCGAATCGCCGGCCGTTCTTGACTGTGCCTGCGCCGCTCGGTAGTATAAAGGCTCTTGCCGCTGTAGCTCAGTTGGTAGAGCAATGGACTGAAAATCCATGTGTCGACAGTTCAATTCTGTCCGGCGGCACTGACCCGGCTTCGGCCGGGTTTTTTTGTGCCCGGCGCGCGGGGGGAACCGCGGCCGGCGTCTTGTGCCGCCATCACGACTCGGATACTCTCGACCGCATGCAGAGCGATTCACCAGTCGAGATCAGTACAAACAGTGGTCGTGTGACGTTTGGCGCCGATCGCGACGCCTGGCGCTGTCATACACAGTCGGGTGCTTCGATCCGCGTGGCACTGCCGATCTTCACGATCGGCGGATCAGAGGTGTCACCCAACGGAACAACGCTTCTGCGGTCGGGCGATGCGACGCCGGTCTTCGGTACTGTGGTCGAGCACCGCTTCACGACGAGCACCTGGCGATCGATCGACGACACGGGCGAGACCGCGGGTGTCGCGTTCATGCTCGTGATGAGGACGTCGACCGATACGCCGTTTGTCCGGTTCCGGTTTGAGCTCGGCTCGGTGGCCGGCCGATCCGCAGCAACGAACGCCCCCGCGCTGTCGGGCTCACCGCGCTACCTGGCGGTCCCGACCGAGTCGCTCAACCGATTCTGCGAGGTCACGCTGAGCGAGTTCGATGAACTGCTGCACACGCACCGCCCGATCGAACGCCCGGTCGACCGGGTCGAAATCGACCACGGCGAGTCACGGATGGGCCCGATCATGACGGCGCGCGTGTGCGATGATGCGAACACCGTCGCCGGATCGCTCCTTTTGGCGTACGAGCACGGATCCCAGACTCCCGACCGCTTCCTTGAGTTCCGGTTCTCGCGCGACACCTGCGCGATCGACGCGGTCAGGGCCAACTTCCCCGACGGGCTGTCGCTCGACCGGCCGGCCGCATTCGAGAGTGTCTGGTTTGTCGTCGGCGTGGTCGACGCGGAGCGCGAAGCGCTCTCCTCGGCGTTTCGCGAGTTCGAGCGAACGCACGTATCGGCGAACGCAGCGACCCGCAAACCGTTCATCTTCTACAACACGTGGAACTATCAGGAGCGCCATCAGGCGTGGGAGCGCGGTAAGTACCTCGACACGATGAAGGCAGACCGGATCCTTGCCGAAATCGACGTCGCGCACCGCATGGGCGTCGACGTGTTCGTGATCGACACCGGCTGGTACGGTCGCACCGGCGACTGGACCGTCAACACGGACTTCTTCCCCGAAGGGCTCGGCCCGATCACGCGAACGCTCGATGGCTACGGAATGAAACTCGGTCTCTGGTTCAGCCCGCGTCAGGCGGCGGTATCAAGCCGGATTGCACAGGAGCACCTCGACTGCCGCTCGTCGCGCAACGGTACGGTCGTCGACCCGACCCCGGTATGGGAGACCGAGGAGAGCTACTCGATGTGCCTGGTCAGCCGCTACTGGGAGGCATTTGCCGACGAACTGATCCGATGCAACCGCGACTACGGCGTCACGTACTACAAGTGGGACGCGATCGGCCAGTACGGATGCGACGATCCGAACCACCACCACGGCACGAGCGCGCAATCGCCACAAGAGAGGTCGGATCTTCAGGCCTTCGAGCAGGTCCGCTATATGCAGAAGGTTATAGACAGGCTCTGCGCCGCGGTTCCTGATGCGATCGTCGACTTCGACATCACCGAACACGGCCGTTCGGTCGGCCTTGCGTTCCTTGCGTCGGGCAAGTACTTCCTGATCAACAACGGCCCCTACTACCGCTCCTTCGACGACCCCGAGTACGCGCCGGGTGGTGGAATGGGGTCAAACGTGTTCGTGTTTCCGGGGCCGGCTCGCGCGCGACTGTGTCGTTCGCCGCTCACGTACGACCGCTGGATCCCGTCGGTCCTCTTTCTCACGCACTTTCTGCCCGACGACCCGACAGAATCGCAGCTCGTGAACCTTGCGTCGCTGATGCTCGGGCAGAACGGCATCTGGGGCGACCTGCTGTCGGTGTCTGAGGAAGGTGTGTCGTTCTTCGGGCGGACGTTGTCGCGCTACAAGCGCGTACGCGACGCGATAACCCGTAGCCGCGCCGTCATCACCGGTTCGTTCGG
>RECL01000330.1 GCA_007694025.1 Spirochaetaceae bacterium | reverse complement strand
TAGTATAGACTATATGTTCAAATATGATCAAGGTGTAGATCACGTCGCTGGTCTCACTTGCTGAGAGGTGCAATGCGCGAGTCCCGCTCTTCGGCTGTCTACGAGGCGGTCATCCGTCGGATCCTGTCCGGTGAGTACCGTCCGGGGCAGCTGCTCAATCGCAAAGCCGTCGCCGAAGACCTGTCCGTCAGCATCGTTCCCGTGAATGATGCGTTCACCCAATTTCAGAGCGAGGGGATCATCCAGACGGTACCCCGGAAGGGCACGTTCGTTGCCCAACTGGACTGGAGAGATCTGGTCGAGTTAACCATCGTTCGATCGGCTCTGGAAGTCGAGGCTGCCAGGGCGTACTGCGGTACGCGCATCCAGTCGCAGCGGGAGCAAATGCTGGAGCTTGCCGATCGAGTCGACAATGCCCCTCCGGTGACGTTCGAGTACTTGCACGCGGATGTCGTCTTTCACCGCAAGCTTGTGTCCTTGGCCGGGAACCGGTACCTGTTAAGTGTGCTGGGCACAGTGATGGCTCGGGGTCTCCTTCTCGCCATGGAGGCGATCCTGACGACTCAGAGCGAACCCGTCACTGCGTCTCATCGCGAGTTCGTTGATGATCTGTGCTCGGCCACTCCAGAGACCGTCGGAGCGATCGTCCGGCGCAACATCCTTACCGCGAAACAGGCGCTCATCCGACTCGATAAGGCCTGGGGCGATGGGCAAGATGCGGGTTCTTCGCTTGATGTTCTGCTATCGATAATGGGTGAGTTGGACGAATGACATTGATCCAGCATTCCGGCGCCAATCGTACGGTGTGCCTGGTCCCAAACTAAGGAGGATGGCTATGAGTATTCCTGCACCGTTGTCGTTGACCCGAACCGCCGGGCCGTTCGTGTTCGTCTCAGGCAAACTGGGTGCCGATCCAAGCAGTGGGGTGATCCCAAAAGGCGACATCAGAACACAAACCGATCACGCGATTACCAACCTGGAGAAGGATCTGCGCGTTTTGGGCCTTGCTCTCAGCAACGTGGTCAAGACGACCGTGTTCCTCACCGACATGGCGAACTTCTCCACCATGAACGAGGTATACCGGTCAAGACTTCCGGAACCCTTTCCAGCGCGCTCAACGATCGGTGTTGCGTCACTGCCCGATGTTGACGCGCTTGTGGAAATCGAACTCGTTGCATACAACGACGCTGGCCCCACCGCATAGGAGTTGATGGATGTCGGTTGCCGGCCATCGGTCTGAGGAGAGGGCATGAGAATCGTCGTACTTGATGGCTACACACTGAACCCTGGCGACCTGTCGTGGGATGAGCTCAAGGCGATCGGCGAAGTGGAGGTCCACGAACGGACCGATTTCACGGTGCAGGCGATCGTCGAGCGAGCCGACGGAGCGGAGATCGTGCTCACAAACAAGACGCCGCTCTCCGTATCGGTGATCGACCGACTGCCGTCGCTACGTTACGTTGGGGTGCTTGCCACAGGATTCAATGTCGTCGACGGCAAAGCTGCGGAAGCACGCAGGATCCCAGTCGCGAATATCCCGACCTACGGTACCGATTCAGTCGCCCAGATGACCTTCGCGCACCTTTTGAACCTCTGCCATCACGTCGCCGAGCACTCAACCGACGTGCGTAGCGGGGCGTGGGCGCGCTCGCCCGACTTCTGCTACTGGCTGAACGCGCAGATCGAGCTCGTCGGGCGGACACTCGGGATCGTGGGATTCGGGCGGATCGGGCGACGGGTTGGGGAGATTGCGAATGCCTTCGGGATGCGGGTCATCGCGCATGATCTACATCGCAGCGACGAGCCCAACTGGCCCGGCTTCGCGTGGCGCGAGATTGACGAGCTCCTGGAGCTGTCTGACGTCGTCACGCTCCATTGTCCGCTCACGCCCGAAAACACCGGCATGATGGACGCGCAGCGGATCGCGCGGATGAAGCGCCACGCCTTCCTGCTTAACATGTCGAGGGGTCCCCTTGTCGTGGATGCCGATCTGGCCGACGCGCTCTGCAGGGGCCTCATCGCCGGCGCCGGGATCGATGTGCTCGAGCAGGAGCCGCCCGTGGCGGACAATCCGCTCTATGGCGCGCCAAATGTGACGATCACCCCGCATATCGCCTGGGCGACGAAGCAAGCTCGCGCGCGGCTCCTTTCCACTGCGGTCCGGAACGTGCGGGCGTTTCTTGAAGGTAGTCCGCAAAACGTGGTGAACGGGGTCATGTGACCGGTGTGCGCGGGGCGAACAGCGCTGCACGGTCCCATTCTTTGTACGATCAAGGAGGTAAATGTATGAAGCAAGTCACGCATCAGGAAATGCTTGAGCTCAAGCGCTGGAACACGCCGACGATTTACAATGGCTGGGAAGCCATGACTCGACATGACCGCACGAAGGGCTGGTTCAACCGGGAGGAGACTCGCGACTTCATGCCGGAGATGGGACCTATGGTCGGTCGCGTGATCACTGTCGTCATCGAACCGGCGAACTCCGAGCATCCGACGGCTCTGCCACGCGCAGCGTCGGAGTACCGCGAATATGTGGCGAGCGTCCCCGGGCCCAAAATCGTGCTGGTCCAGGATCTGGACAAACCCGAGGTGATCGGATCGTTTTGGGGTGAGGTGAACGCCAACACCCACAGAGCGCTCGGGTGCGTCGGTACGATCACCGACGGTGCGATTCGCGATCTTGACGAAATGAGAAACGCCGGCTTCAAGGCGATCGCTAGAAGGTTGTGCGTCGGACACGCCTTCTCCACGCCGGTGCGGTGGGGCTGCGCGGTGGAGGTCTTCGGGACGACTGTGGAGCCGGGGCGGCTCATCCACGCCGACAAGCACGGTTTTCTCGTGATACCGGAGGAGGACGAGGAGCGAGTACTGGCAGCGTCGGTCTTCATGGACCGCAACGAGTGCAACACAGTCATCCCCGCGGCGCGCTCGGCGGCCGGCCGTACGTTCGAGGAGATCCTCAGCAGCTTGGACGATGCCGGCCGGGCGTTCAGGGAAGCTACCGCCGCCGAGTTTGGAACCCGCGGGGAATGGTAAGTCATCGGATGGCAGTTCTAACACCTCCGCTCAGTCGTGCCGCAACAGCGACGGACGCTACACGCGACACACACTCACTTCAGCCCGACGTTTCATAGACTCGCGTTCGGAGGCTGTTGTGCCCTCAGTCCGATCGACTCGGGCGGCCGAGCAGGTTCGGCCGGAGAGCCGTCGTGGCAACGAGGGGCCACTACGCGACACGCTCCATCGTGCTATCTGGCAATCCGGTGACCGTCGGGTCAACCGCGACTGAGGTTACTTCAACGCAGACAGGTCGCTGCATGCCTGAACGAACGCGCAGAAGATTCTGACCGCAGATTCCTGCGAATCGATCAGCAATTCTGGATGCCACTGCACACCGATCAGAAACGGGTGGTCGGGGTGCTCTATCGCCTCAACCATTCCATCCGGGGAGGTCCCAACGACCTTGAGCGGTGCTGGCACTGCACGTACGGCCTGATGATGGAAACTGTTGACGGATATCGTTTCGGCTCCCACTATCTGTGCAAGACGAGAAGAAGCGGGGGCTGCGATGGTGTGGACTACGTCGGCATTGGGTTGTCCCTGTTCCGCGCCCTTCGGTTCCGCGTGCAGTACGGCGCCGGGGACTTCAGAGGGAATATCCTGGATCAGCGATCCTCCTGCAGTAACGGCGATCACCTGGATACCCCGACAGATGCCCATCAGCGGCCGGCGATCAGCCATAGCCCACCGGGTGATCGCAATCTCGTCGCGATCCCTGTCCGGCTGGACGTCGCCGAGCGTCGCGTCCATCCCGGCGCCGTAGATCGGTGGATCTATGTCACCGCCGCCAGTCAGTAGAATCCCGCTCGCTACGTCGTATAGGCGTCGTAGCGATGGCCGCGGCAGGTTCAGGGGAATCAGAAACGGCACACCTCCAGCCTGAACTATGGCCCGCATGTAGACCACGCTCTGGGCGTAGACAGGTGTCTCATTGTACTCCAGGCTGCGGTCATTTCGGCACGGGAGACCGATGAGCGGGAGACCGGTAGCAGTCGTCAAGACTCACCTCCAGCGAAGCATCCTGAGCTCCAGCGCCGATGTCAACCCATGTTGCCGATAAGGCAGTACTCCCCGCGAGGGTGGCTCTTCTGAGATCGAGACTGCTACACAGCCGGCCGCCATGGATCGCCGACTCAATGACCCAGACCCGCACTGCTATGGTTTACGACGGACCATCGGTGCCCGATCGTACCCACGCGGACCGAATCGGTTTGGAGAGTGCTGACCTTCAGCGGCAGCAGCACGGGGAACCGACTGGTACCCCGGTACTACCCGTTGCCGATTCTATGACCGGGATACCATTGCGGTCACCGTCGATCCGTCGCATGATACGGCATGCTCCCAACGACCGTACCGGGCGTGATCATACATCACGTCCCGGCTGCAACCAGGCAGTACGTCGGCTGTCCATCGATTGTGATCCTCCCTAACGGACGCTACGTCGCGTCGCACTCCTATTTCGGTCCCGGGGCAACCAACGACGAGACGTTTGTCTACGAGTCTGCCGACCTTGGTGCCTCCTGGAAGCCGATCGCGAGGATCCGTGGGCAGATTTGGTCTAGCCTGTTCATGCACCGTGATGCTCTTTACATTATGGGCACCGACCACTGCGACCGCTACGGCTCGTGGGTACCCCGGGTCGGCGCCACCTTCGGCGAGCGGCTCAACGGCAGGATGGTGATTCGCCGCTCTGACGACGGAGGTCGCAGCTGGACCACGCCGGACTCGGCTGCGACCGGCCTCCTGTCGGACTATGACGGATACCACACCGCGCCAATGCCCGTAGTGTCGCACGCTGGGCGGCTGTGGCGCACCATGGAGTTTGCGCCGCACGCGGAGAGGCTCTTCTGGCGCACCTTCATGCTCTCCATCGGTGAGGACGCTGATCTCCTGGACCGCGCCAGCTGGGTGCAGAGCGAGATGATCGAGCACCCCTGGTCGCACAGCCAGTGGATCGAAGGCAATGCGCTGGTCGACCGCGACGGGAGCGTGGTGAACCTCCTGCGGACCAACTTCCGCGGCGGACTGTCGGAGCACGCGGTAGCGCACGTCGACCGGGCTGCGCTGGTCCACGTATCCGGTGACGGGCTTCGCTTGGTGCACCACCCAGACTACGACATCATCACCATGCCCGGGGGCGGCACCAAGTTCACCGTGCGATTGGACTCGGTCTCCGATCGGTACTGGGCGCTGGTGAACAAACAGCTCGATCCGCCGTCGCGTCGGAACCGGCTCTCGCTGGTGAGCTCTCCTGACCTCCGCCGCTGGACCACGGAAAGGCTCCTGTTGAGCCACCCCGACCCCGATCACCACGCGTTCCAGTATGTGGACTGGGTTTTTGACGGCGAGGACATCATCGCGGTCTCCCGCACCGCGTACGACGACGGCGAAGGCGGGGCGCACAACTACCACGACGCGAACTATCTGACATTCCACCGTATCGATGCTTTCCGCACTCGGACGGAGTTATATCCAGCAAGGGAGTTATCATGAGTAGTTACACCATCAGCCCTCCAGGGATCGTTATCGGCCACGTTCCCGCTTCTGCCAAAGCCTATGTCGGGTCACCGAGCATCGTGATGCTATCGGACGGGTCATACGTCGCGACGCACGATCTTTTCGGCCCGGGCACTACCTACAGCACTACCAGAGTTTTTCGGTCAACCGACCAGGGCCGGAGTTGGAGATATGTGGACACACTTGAAGACTCCTTCTGGGGCGGTCTGTTCGTTCATCGGGAGACGTTGTACCTGATGGGATGCAGCAGTCAGTTCGGAGCGATGGCAATCCGCAAGTCGACCGATGGCGGCTTGACGTGGAGTCATCCCACAGACGCGAAGAATGGGCTCCTCCGCGATGACGGGAGGTACCACACCGCTCCGGTACCGGTCGTCGAGTACGGCGGGCGGCTGTGGCGCGCGATGGAAGATGAGGTCAAGGGGGCAAGGGAGTTCCGCGCGTTTATGGTCTCCGCTGCGGCCGACTCTGATTTGATGGACGCTACTAGCTGGACGACTTCGACTCGTTTGGCCAGAGATCCTTCGTGGTTGGGAGGAGGGTTCGGCGGATGGTGGGAGGGAAACGCAGTCGTTGGACCGGATGGTCACGTGGTCGACATCCTCCGCGTTGACTACCGGAAAGGAGACGGGGAGTACGCGGCGATCGTGCGGATTTTCGACGATGGGAAGCAGGCCTCGTTCACTACCGACGACCTGGTGCGGTTCCCCGGCGGCTGCAAGAAGTTCACCATCCGCCGCGATCCTCGGGACGGGACCTACTGGACGCTGTCCAACATGGTGGCGGAGGGCTTCGAGGACTATAACGTCGAGCGCGCGCGGAACCTGCTGGTTCTCATGAAGTCGAGCGACCTTCGTGAGTGGAGCGTGACCCGCAGGGTGCTGTACCACCCCCAGATCGACAACCACGCGTTCCAGTATGTCGACTGGCAGTTCGAGGACGAGGATATCATCGTAGCGTCCCGCACCGCTTTCGACGACGGGTGTGGCGGAGCGCATAACCAGCACGACGCGAATTTCATGACGTTCCATCGCGTCGAGCAGTTTCGCACCGCCTTGCCTGCATGAGCGGCCACGAAGGACGGGTATGGATTGCGATCGAACCGTGAACCGACCCAACGTACTGCTCATTCTCACCGACCAGCAACGGTGGGATTCGCTCGGTTGTTACGGGGCCGACTGGGTGGACACCCCGGTGCTCGATCAGCTTGCTTCAAACGGCGCGAGATTCGACCGCTGCTACTGTACGAACCCCATCTGCACGCCCAGTCGGGCGAGCTTGTGGACCGGGCGGCATCTGCCCGGGCATGGGGTCTACCGGCTCGATAGTGTACTGCCTGACGATCAGGTGCTCTTCTCGCGGACGCTCAGCGGTGTCGGGTACCGAACCGGTCTGTTTGGCAAGCTCCACGTCTCCGGACGGATGTACGAGGAGGCGCGGCGCCACTCTAATGATGGATTCGACGAGTACGAGTGGTGTCTCGAGTCGGTGATGAGCATGGGTTCGCCGTTTCAGGCGTACAGCGCATGGCTCAAGGAACGTAATCCGGGTCTGCACGAACGGATGCGCAGCGAGGGCCGCCGGGTTGTTCACGTGCCCCGGGAGCACCACATGACTCACTGGGCGGCCGACCGAAGTGTCGACTTCATACGCCGCAGCGCGACCGGTGCACGGCCTTTCTTCTGCTGCATGAGCGTGTTCGACCCGCACGACCCGTATTTTGACTATCCGATCGAGTATGCCGAACGCGTCGACGTCGCCAAGTTGCCGCCGTTGATCGACGACCCGCGAATCGATGTGCCCCACGGGGTAGAGCGTGAGCGATCCGGATCGTATCTCGGCGACATCGATCAGATGACGCCAGCCGACATCGAGCGCATGCGTGTGGGCTACTACGCATCGGTAGCGCTTATAGACGACGAGGTTGGAAGGGTACTGGAAGCGTTGGACGAGACGGGAACAGCCGACAACACCCTGGTCATATTCGCCAGCGACCACGGCGACATGCTTGGCGACCACCGCCTGTTGGTGAAGGGGGCGGTGTTCTACGACGCGTGCGTACGTGTTCCACTGATTATCCGGTGGCCCGGAAGGATTCCCGCAGGGACCGTTGTCGAGTCGCCGGTGCAGCTTCACGATATTGCAGCCACCGTTACAACAGCTGGAGGGTGCGCGCCGGCGTACCGCGAGGAGGAACGCGAGTTCTGCGGGTGTGATCTGCTGCCCCTCGTTCGCGGGGAACGCAGTGAGGTACGCGATGACACCGTGTGCCTCTATCGCAACACCGGGATCAACCGGTGGACCCGCGAGTGGTCCCCGCCGCTCAATGCCTCCATGCTGATACACCGTGGGCACAAGCTCACCTTCTACCACGGCGATCAAAAGGGTCGGCCGCGTGGCGAGGTCTACGACATCGACGTCGATCCGAGGGAGCTGAGAAATCTGTGGCAGGATCCCGGTCATCGGAAGATACGCGAGGAGCTCTGCGGGCGACTCATGGACTGGCTCGTTGCGGCCGAATCGACATATCTGGGCTCACGCGGTGGCTTCGCTACAGTTCCGCCGGACCAACTCGTCGCGAACGCGATTGACACGAGTCAGTCCTGACGGCATGGTAGATGCAGTGTAGGGGTTGTGTGAGACCCTGCAGGCTGATGTCCTATGAGGTCACTTAACCTGTCTTGGCTGCAGATGCTGTACACGCCTCATCGCGTCACCTCGCGTGTCCTGGCCAAACGCCCCTCACATCGGTTGATGCTGTCACTACGGCGAGCCCAAGGCTTCGCGCTCATCACGCTCGTGCTCGGCACCATCAGCCAGGTCGGCATCGCCGTTTTCGTCTCGATCTCGCCGGAGCTCGTAAGCTCGCCTTTCGTGACCGAGGTTAGACTGCTCGCTCTGTTCGGCATTGGCATTTCGTTCGGGTCGTTCATCGTGAGCTCACGCAAGGCCCTGTGGGGGTTGTTTGGGCTGCGAGTACTAACCGTCGTGGCCCTGCTCGGCGCGCTTCGTGACGGGTCGGCCATGCTCCAGCTGATGGCGGTGCTGCCTTCCACGATCGAGGCGACGACGTACGAACGGTACCGCGTCGCGACCGTCCTCAACGGGATAGTACTCGCGTACTTCGCGCTTCTGGTGTTGTCTCCGCTGGACGCTCAGCCTGATCCAGCGACGATTGGGGCGGTGGCCGGCGCGTGTTTTGTGGCCGTGATCTACCTCCTCGCTCAGTTCTACCGCGAGGCTCTCGTGGAGCACTCGAGGAGGATCGTGAATCTCGAGCAGGCGTTTCAGCAGCTCACCGACTCGAACCTAGGTCTGCAACTGTACGCCTCAACCGCAGAGACCGAGTCCGCGGGGCGTGAGCGCACAAGGATAACTCGGGAGCTCCACGACTCCGTTGGGTATGCGCTAACCAACATCGGGATGATGATGAAAGCGGCGCGAGTACTGATGGAGTGTGACCAGCAGAAGCTGGCGCAGATGATCGATGAGACCCAGACAACTGCGAACGAGGCGCTTCGCGAGGCACGCCGGATTCTCTACCGACTGCGCAGCGTAGACGACGAGACGTACCAGGGCATCTGGGCGATCAGTCGGCTGGTAAAGGCGTATCGGCTAGCCACGGACGTCGACGTGGAGGTGCATTACGGGAATCTCGAGTGGTCGCTCGGTCGGCAGATCGACCGCGCCTTCTACCGTCTCGTACAGGAGGCTCTTACGAACGCGTACCGCCACGGTGGCGCGACGAAGGTGAGAATCACGATGTGGATGGGCAATGATGAGGTCGTGCTTCAGGTCTGGGATAACGGCCGTGGTGCGCAGGTGGTTAACGAAGGCATCGGGCTTGCCGGTATGAGGGAGCGGATGCGGGAAATCGGCGGGGCCCTGTCTGCCGGGAATACGCCGGACGGTTTCGAGGTCACCGCGCGTATGCCGTGGCGCGACGGGAGCCCTGAATGACACCTATACGGGTACTGATTGCCGACGATCAGAAGCTGTTCGCCGACAGCCTCACCATTGTTCTGGGCGCTGATGCGGCCGATGACGTTCGCGTCGTGGGAACGGCGCACGATGGTGCGACTGCGGTCGAGATGACCCGCGAGCTCGCTCCAGACGTCATTCTCATGGATGTACATATGCCCGGTATAGATGGCGTAGACGCCACGCGAGCAATCCATGGCGAGTATCCCGGCATACGCATTGTCATGTTGACGACCTTCGACGACGATGTCTACGTGCACGATGCGATCGAGAACGGCGCGGTTGGCTATCTGCTCAAGGACATCGACGTAGCTGAACTCGCGGCTGCCATACGCGCGGTACACGCGGGGAGCTTCCTGGTCTCACCGTCGGTCGCGGCGAAGCTTGCGGCGAGCGGCGTGTCGTCATGTCGCGAAGCAGTACCTTCCAGACCCCAGCTGGTCATGAAGGAGTTTCCCGATTTGACCCGTCGCGAAGCGGAGGTCCTGTTGCTGGTGGTCGACTCGTTCGATAACTTCGAGATCGCCGAGCGGTTAGGGATCGCCGAACAGACTGTCAAGAACTACACCAGCACGATCTACGCCAAGTTGGGCGTACGCGACCGGATTCATGCGGTTCGATTCGTCCAGAACCGTTCAGGAATCCGATCGGATTCTGAATCCGAGTGAGCGCACCGACCTGCTGGGCGGTAATCCGGAGGTGACGGACGAGCGCCAAACCGAGTGCCAGCTCGCCCTGCTGTACGGCCAGGCATAGTACCCCAGTACTAGTTCCAGGGTGACCCGTGACCGTGGTCACGTTGCACGCAGCGCAGTTTGGGCGTAGGCTGGAGCTGCAATGAGGTACATCGACTCGACCGTCAAAGAACCCACCTCGCGGTTCACAGGTCGGCTTACGGCTGCGACAAACTCGAAGACGACGCTCGGGCGTGTTCTGCGATCATGGCAGTTGTACGCTCTGCTTCTCCCCGCCGTCGTCTACGTCGCGATCTTCCAGTATGGGCCCATGTACGGTGTGCAGATCGCATTCAAGCGTTTCAACCCGTACGACGGGATTACCGGCAGTCCCTGGATCGGTTTTCATCACTTCATCAGGTTCATCAACTCGCCGAGTTTCTGGCGGCTGATCCAGAATACGATCATCTTGAGCTTCTATCAGCTGGCCGCGGGCTTTCCGTTCCCGATCATCTTGGCTCTGGCCATGAATATGGTTCGGAACCGTCAGTTCAACAGAACGGTGCAGCTCGTGACCTATGCCCCTCACTTCATCTCCACCGTGGTAGTGGTGGGTATGCTCAATGTGTTCTTCTCGCGCAACTTCGGGCTTGTGAACCATTTGCTTGAGTTTCTTGGGGGGGACCGACGGTTCTTTCTGGGAGATGCCGCGGTCTTCCGGCACATGTATGTGTGGTCCGGCGTCTGGCAGCGAACTGGCTGGAACAGCATCATCTTCCTTGCAGCTCTGAGTGGCATTGACCCGGAACTGCATGAGGCAGCGATAGTCGACGGAGCGACGATTCGGCAACGCGCATGGCATATAGACATACCCGGGATAGCGTCTACGATCGCCATACTACTGATTCTTAACCTCGGGCAGGTGATGCAGGTGGGGTTTGAGAAAGCGTTTCTCATGCAAAATGCGCTAAACCTCGGCCGCTCGGAGATTATCGCAACGTACGTCTACAAGGTGGGGCTCCAACAGGCGCAGTACAGTTTTGCGGCGGCGGTGGGGCTGTTCAACGCCGTCATCAATTTCCTCCTTCTCGTCGTCGTCAACAAGGCGTCCAAGTCGCTTGGACAGGCAGGGCTGTTCTGATGGTCCGCGCACTCACACGTGAAGACAGAGTTGTTACCACAGTCGTCTACGTCACGCTCTCAGTGATCTTCCTTGTCGTCGCCTATCCTCTCTACTTCGTGGTAATCGCATCTGTGAGCGACCCGTTTATGGTCAGCACCGGGCAGGTTTGGGCGTTCCCCCGAGGGATAACTTTCGAAGGATACGAGCGGATTTTCACGAACCAAGAGATAGTCACAGGCTACCGCAATAGCATCATGTATGCCGTCGTCGGCACCGCGGTCAATCTTGCGATAACCCTTACTGCAGCCTACGCGCTCTCGCGATCTGATCTCGTTGGTCGAAACGCGATCACGTTCATCTTCGCGTTTACCATGTTTTTCAGCGGTGGGATAATCCCGCTCTTTCTGCTGGTACGAGGCCTAGGTCTCTACAATACGTTCTGGGCGATGATCTTCCCCACTGCGCTGTCGGTCTGGAACCTGATCATCGCGCGCACCTTCTTCCAGTCGACCATTCCGAAGGAGTTGCTGGATTCGGCAAAGGTGGACGGCTGTACGGACTTCCGGTTCTTCTGGAGCATCGTACTCCCGCTATCAACTGCCATTGTCGCTGTTCTACTTATCTTCTATGCAGTCGCGCATTGGAATGCGTTCTTCAACGCGCTCATATTTCTGAGGTCCAGGTCACGATTCCCTCTGCAACTGGTGTTGCGCGACATTCTGATCCAGCACCAGTTCTCCGACGACATGATGGTTGACGACGCGAGCGCCGAGGTCAGCGCGATGATCGCCGAGTCGATGAAATACGGCGTCATCATCGTCGCCAGTGTTCCCGTGATGATCCTGTACCCGTTCGTCCAGAAGCACTACGTCCGCGGCATAATGATTGGAGCGATCAAGGGGTGAGTTTCACCCGGACCACGATTTCGAGGAGGTTTCCTATGAGGAAATGGGCATTTCAGCTGGCGGTTGCGACGGCGCTTCTTGCGCTGCCGATCACCGTATTCGCCGCCGGTGCACAGCAACCGGCGACTTCTCCGGCGCTTGAAGACATTGGGTTCCGTCCAAGCGGGTACCCCATCGTCGATACGCCGGTGACGATGGAGGCCATCATCGTGCGGCCCGGCCATGTGGCCACGCCGTACAGAGATATGACACTCCTGAACGAACTGCAGGCCAAGACCAATGTCAGAATCGCCTGGGAAGAGTTACCTGAGGCACAGGTTGCCGAAAGGGTTAACCTGATGTTCGCGAGCCGCGAGTTTCCAGATGTGTTCTTCCGCGCAGACGGCGGTCACGATGAAACGAACGTCTATACGGCGGCACGCGGCGGTGACGTCTATGCGCTGAACGACTATCTGGAGGCGTACGCTCCGAACTGGATGCGGGCGTTCGATGACTATCCGCTTGTCCGAACCGCGATCACCTTCCCCGACGGAAATATCTACAGCTTGCCGTACCTCCGCGACTTCCCGGCCGACTACATGATCCGTGATATTCAGCTCCTTAACGTGGACTGGCTGCAGAACGTTGGAAAACCGATGCCGGCGACACTCGACGAGTTTCGCGACGTGCTCCGTGCGTTCCGACGCGGTATAGACGACGGGACGCTTCCTGCTCGGGCCGTTCCGTGGTACTTCCGTTTCCGTCAGCGAGTTGGCGGTGAGTTCGAGATCTATGGCTCATTCGGACTGTACACATTCGACGATAACTTCCTGTCGCTCAACGACCGGATTGTCGAGTTTGCCGCGGTAGATCCACGGATGGCCGACGCGGTGGAGTACCTCCACGGCATGTACCGCGAACGACTCTTTCCGGAGGAGGCGTTCACGGATGCCTGGGATGACTACATATCCAAGATCCGATCGGATCCGCCGGTCGCCGGCTCGTTCGGATCCTACCACAACCCCGGGAGTCTGGCCCACTATTTCGACGCGGTTCCGCCGCTCCCGGCGCCCGGTGTGAGTCGGCCGGTTTTCAGATCACAACCGATACGCTTCCAGAGGAACATGTTCACGGTGATGAAGCGGTTTGCCTATCCCGAGGTCGCGGTGCGGTTCATCGACGAGTTCGCAGTCCCGGAAACCGCGCTTCAGATGTCCTACGGTCGGATCGGGCACGAGATCGTCAGGGAGGGCGATATGCTGCGAGTGCTGGCCGTCGCCGACGATTACACCCAGCATGCGCCGCACAACTACATCGCCGCGTTCATTCCTCGGTCTATCTCCGACTTCGTCCTCTGGGACGGCGACTTGGCCCGCCGGGACGGATACGTCCGTGATGTCTACGAACCGTACGTGTGGCCCCAGGAACGTCACATGCCGCGGGTTGTTTACACGGACGACGAACGCGAGGAGCTTGGGATCCTGTGGACCGAGATCAACAATTACATCACGAGCACACACGCGGACTGGATCGTGAACGGTGGTGCGAGGGCAGGTTGGGCTGCCTACATCCGGCAGCTCGAGAACCTGGGCTACCGACGGATGCTGGAGATACACCAGGCTGCTGTCGACCGGTTCTTCGTAGACTGACAGTACAGTCAGCGCTGTGGAGACGCGGGGCTTCCCTCGCGTCTCTCGCGTTGCCTTCACATGTTGTGTGGTGATGGGCGTGACGACTCTTTCGAGCCCGGCGGTTGAACCGTGATCCTGGAACGCCGGTCCGCTTTGGGGTACTAACCCGCATGTCTCACAAATATAGCTACTTCGGGACCGGAGCCGTATTCTGAGGTGAGATCGACCCACCATCGGAAGGCAGAGTCCGGGTTGGAGTTCTATCGATGGCGAATCTCGGGTAGACGCCGAGCCAATCACGGATTTTGGCCTTGCGTTAATGAACTGTGAAACTCGAAGAGCAGATCGATCCCGTGGAAGCTGGACACGTCGGGATGGCTGGACTGACGGCGTTCTGTCTGTTCTATGGGAACGCCAGCTCGATCCGGCGCAGTGATTGCCTGAACAGTCTCTGGTACGGATAGCCCGACGCCAGGTGAACAACCACCCGCCGAGTGCTCACCGTAACTCGCGCTCCGATCTTCA
>RECL01000024.1 GCA_007694025.1 Spirochaetaceae bacterium | reverse complement strand
GCGCGGCGCCGACCGCTCGGGGATTCACCGACGCGATGTCTGGAGTATCCCGCTCGCGATCCTCCGCGAAGCGGTCGTGAACGCGGTTGTGCACGCCGACTACTCGCAGAGAGGCGCTCCGATCCGCGTCTCATACTTCGACGACCGCATTGAGATCGAAAACCCCGGGATCCTTCTGTCGGGCCTTACGGTCGACGACATTCTCGCGGGTGTATCGCGTCTGCGCAACCGCGTGATCGGACGCGTGTTTCGTGAGCTGGGGTTGATCGAGCAATGGGGCAGCGGGATGCGGCTGATCATGGACCAAGCGCGGCAACTCGGTCTCCCGCCGCCGAAGATCGAGGAACTCGGGCTGCGATTCCGTCTCACGGTCTACCTTGGCGCGGGCGGCTCCCGGCAGCACGACGACCGGGGAAGTGTCACCGGGTATGTTACCGGGGAAGTCACCGGGGAAGTCGGGCGCCTCGTGAACGTGCTGCACGGAGAGATGAAGCGCGTGGAGCTGCAGGAGGCGCTCGGCCTCAGGCACGAAGACCACTTCCGTGCGGCGTACCTCAGACCCGCGATAGAGAAGGGGTACCTCGAGATGACCGACCCCGAACGGCCACGCAGCAGCCGGCAGCGGTACAGGCTGACCGCAAAAGGCGAATCGCTTGTGCGCGAAATCGCACCACGCTACCCGAAAGGGAGCGCGGGTTGACCGGGCCGGGCCGGATGCAGCAGCGGCCAGAACACCGCGCAGGCGCCACTTCCGCCGCTCGGCCCCGACCATCCTACTCGACCCGTCGCGCGTGCGAGCATATACTTCCATCATGGCTGATAGCCTGGATTCCGGTTTCATCGAAGCGATCGCAGCGGCGGAGAATCGCCGTAACGCCGCGCATCGGCGCGATCTCGCGCGGCGTCGGGGAGCGCTCGCGGATGAAGCGCGGCGTCTGGTACCGTTGCTCCTGGCGCGCGACCCCGGGATCACGCGAATACGCCTCTTTGGGTCGGTCCTGCCCCGGCGGCGGATGCGCGCCGACTCCGACCTTGATCTGGTCGTGGAGGGCTCCACGCGCTTCTCCGAGTGCCTACGGGTTGTGGAGGAATCGCCGTGGCCCGTCGATCTGATCGAGTGGGAAACGCTTTCCGAATCGTTCCGGACCATCGTAGACCGCGACGGCCAGGTGCTGTATGGCTCGTGAGCGCGACGATTACAGCCGCCTCCTGACGGAGCTCGATGCGGATGTAGAATCGTTGCGTCTGGTCGGCCGGACGAATCGTCGTGCCCTCGATCGCATTGCGGATGGGGCGGTCGACGAGCTCGACTACGCAGCACTCGCGTACACAATCCACAACGTCTACGGAGTGATCGAAGGCTACTGCCTCAGAGTAGCCAAGTTCTACGAGAACGGGCTCGAAGGTGAGTCGTGGCACTCGGATCTCCTGCGGCGGATGACGCTCGTCATTCCGGAGCTCCGTCCCGCTCTGCTCGACACCGATCTCTGGTACGCGCTCGATGACCTGCGCGCCTTTCGGCACAAGTTCCGCCACCTCTACGCGCGTCCGATCGATCCCGCCCGCGTGATGGCAGTCCAGGCAATCGTCGAATCCACGGTTGCCCGGTTCGAGAACGCTCACGCGCATTTCCGTGCGGCGCTGGAAGAGGTTCGTGCACGGCTGACCGATCCAGCCGCAACGGAGACCAGCGATGAGCAGTGACAAGGTGAAGTCGATCCGGCTCGAGCATCCCGACCGTGTTCCGGTCTCGCTCGGGATCCTGCCGTCTGCGTGGCTGAAGCACGGCCGCGCTCTGGAGCGCATCGCCGACCGTTACCCGCTCCTCTTCGCGAATCCTCTGAAGGGGGAGCGCGACTATGCGGGGCTGGTGAAAGGCACCTACGCCGCGGGGACGCACGTCGATGCGTGGGGTTGCGTCTGGGAAAATGCGCATCACGGGCAGGAGGCGATCGTCACCAGGCACCCGGTGCCGACGCGCGAAGGCGTGCGCACGCTCCGCGCCCCGGCGATCGACGCCGGATTGCCGCACGGGTTCATGTACCTCCGGCTCGCCGACCTCCGCGGGTTCGAGGAGCTGATGGTCGACTTCGCCGAGGAGCCGCCCGAGCTGCAGATGCTGATCGATGTCGTCCTGGACTACAACGCGCGCCAGGTGAAGCTTCTGCTCGAGCGCCGCGACCCGGGCACGGCGGACGAACCCACGATTCTTTACTTCGGCGATGACCTTGGGATGCAGACCAGTCTGCCGATGAGCCCCGACGTCTGGCGCCGCTATCTCAAACCGTGCTACGCGACGCTCTACGGCATGTGCAAGGAGCGCGGATACATAGTCTACATGCACACCGACGGCCATATACTGGAGATCATCCCCGATCTCATCGAGTGCGGCGTCGACGTGATCAACCCGCAGTACCGGGCCAACGGTCTCGAACAGCTTGTCGCCGTGTGCAAGGGCAGGGTCTGCGTCGATCTGGACCTGGACCGGCAGCTCTTCCCGTTCTGCACCCCCGCCGACATCCGCGACCACATCCTGGGCGCGGTCGAAGCGTTCGGATCGCCAGAGGGCGGGCTCTGGCTGAAGGCCGAGGTTGACGACGGCGTTCCACTGGAGAACGTCGACGCGATCTGCTCCACGCTGATGGAAGCGCGGGAGTACTTCGGCCGGCGGCGACGCCGCTACGCCACCCGCGGCGGATGGTGCTCGGGCTCACGCCGAAGCGAGCGCCGCAAGAAACCGGTCAAACCGATCGATGTCGCGACGCACGACCGGATGCGCGGCGTCAAGGCAGCTGAGCAGGAAGTCGATGCGCACCCAGTCGTACTCCATCTCAACGAAGTAGCGGCGGAAGTGCCGGAAGCGCATGAGCTCCCGAAGACGCGGCAGATTCTCGTCCGATACCAGTCGTTCCCGAACGCTCGGGATCGTCAGGTTCATCTTCTCCAGAAGGTCTGCGTGCCACTT
>RECL01000025.1 GCA_007694025.1 Spirochaetaceae bacterium | reverse complement strand
CATCTCCGGCCTGATCGGCGGCGAGCCCGACCAGAAAGACCAGTCGGGGAGGGAGCCTGTCGACCAACGACGGCGCCGGTGCCGCCATCACAAAGTCGAACGCGGTGTCGAGCGCCTCGTGCGGGTCACCGCTTCCGATGAGCGCGAGCGTCAGGTACGCGTAGTGGTCCTCCACCGTGAAGTCGTACATCCACGGCCAGATATCGACGTCGATCCGGTAGAGCCGTGCGATCGCGTCTGAGAATCGTCCGTCGCGGAGCAGCGCGACGCCGTCGGTGTAGTCGGCGCTTCCGGTCAGGCGCTGCGGCTGTTCTGCGCGGTCGGTTCCGGCGGCGACCGCGTCCTCTCGTGGCGGCCCTATCGCGTTCGCGATCCCATCGACGATCCGGCGGATGAACCCGCGTCCGGCCGGGCGCTCGGCGGCGACGAGGGTGGCGATCGCGACCGTCGTAGACGCTGCGATCGGGTGCGACGCGTCGCCAATCCGTGCGACCGCCCGTGCTCCCGCTCGCGTCCTCACGACGCTCTCCCGATAGAGCACGTCGTTCTCCTGCGCACGGATGAATCGGCCGGTCGCGAACGCGTCAATCTCAACCGATCCGACGATATCGGTCAGGTGGCCGACCGGCTGCTGAGCCGCGACGCTGTGGACGGCGAGCACGACGAGCGCGATTACTGCAGTGCGTCCGGGTTTCATGATCGAAATTGTAGCAGACCCATCGGGTATCGGAAGGCGCAAAACACCGACCCGCGGTCGTTTTCCGGTTCTGCCGGGTCTTTTCTGCCCCCGGGTGGTCGTATCCGGGTTGACTGGCCGGGAAGCCGGGGTTCAAATGGAGAGGATCGATAACTGGCCCGTCGCCAGGAACGAGGTACCTCCCCGTACCGGCGGGCCGGACAGGGAGAAGCCTATGCGTCCCCGGTCCCGAGTATACCGCCACTCGTTTTGTGTCGCGGCGGCGTGCGCGTTGCTGGTCTGCGCGCCGGCGATCGCACAGGAGTCACCCAACACCTACTACGCGTACCCGGCGTCGCTCGGGCTTGGCTAGGCGCACGATGCCGATCACCAGATACCGATGCTCGTCGCGTCATCAACGCTCCGTCTGATCGTCCGGTGCGTCCAGGAATTTCGTGTATTCGCACCCGAAAACACCAGCCAGCTTTCGCGCCATGTCCAGACCGATCGTTCGGCGGTCGCTCTCCATGGCAACGACATTCGGGTACTTTGTCCCGACCAAACGTGCCAGCTCCACAACGGTCAAGGCGGCCCGCTCGCGGTACGCACGAAGCAACTTCCCCGGTGTCTTGCCGGTACGGATCTCAGCGGCCAGGGGCGACGTACCCCACTCGATAGTATCCTCGTCCGCCGACGGTCCGACGACCGCACCCGGGTAACGAGACTTCACCGCATCAATAACAAGATCCGATCCGGGTCCCGTCACGTTTACTTCAATATGGTGCGTCTTCTCTTGAACCAACATAGTACACCTCGATAGTCACGGAACCTTTCGTGTGTTGCCAACACGCCACCCATCGGTAGTTCAGGTGACAATGAAACTTCTCCGCACCGAGTTTTGAGAAGTTCGGCCAGTTCGAGCGTATCGGTCCACTGGTGCGCAACTCCTCGGAAAGCTCGTCAAACAGAATCTGTACGGTCTCCGGTGCCCGCGCAAGCCTTTTGTACGCCTTCTTTGTAAGCCGGACCTCGTACATGGCTCAATGTATCACAACCGATACATATCGTCAACTCGGCGATGATGCGCCTTACGACTTCCGGCGCACGACGGCATCGGCTACGGCGCCATCTCGAGCATGATCGAAACGATCCCGCTGCTGCGGATGGTGCAGTAGCCACCGCCGTCAGTCGATCAGCTCTGCCTCCAGGCCGGTGCTCTGCGCCAGCCGGTACTGTCGAGCGTCGGCGGTGATGAAGCGGGTGCAGTTCGTCGACAGAGCGACCGCTACGTGAAGGATGTCGAGCGATCTGGCGAGCGTGTGCGCGGTGTGTTCCTGCGAAAGTCGTTCAGCTCTGGCAAACACCGCGGCCCAATCGACGCCGACCCTCCGCAGGCGTTCGGCCGCGATGTCGGTTTCCAGTACGTGCTCGGACGCAGCACGCTGCGCGGCTGTGATGGCGCCGCGACCCTCGAGTGCACGAAACGCGTTGCGGATCTCGAGCTCATGGAGCGCGGTGAGTGCGACCGACATCAGCGGTCGTACTGCACGAGCCGCTGCGGCGGAGTTGGGCTCGCGCACGTAGAGCTTCACAAGCACCCCTGAGTCGACGTAGTCGGTCATGCCTCGCCGCGATCGCCGTAGATGATGGCGCTCGCCGCCTCATCGAGCGCTCCGTCGGGATAGAGCGCCGACACGCGCTCGTACAGGTCGGGCCACGGCTCGACCGGGCGGTCGGCCCGGTACGGGACGATCCGGGCGATCGGTTTCTTCCTGCGCAGCACCTCGATCTCCTCTCCGGCCTCCACCTGGTCCAGGAAGCTTCCGAGCCTGTGCTGCAGCGACCGCACGTCTACACTCTTCATGTTAGACATTATGTAGTACATAGTGGCGGCTGTCAAGAGTCGCGCTCTGTCGTCCCTTGAGCTGCGTGAGGTAGCTATTGGTAGGAGCGATACGGGCCGCTTCGCGAGTGTCGATTGCTTGACAGGTGGTATGACTGAAGTCACACTTATATCGTGAAGATTGCGATCTCAGTGCCGGATTCGATCCACGAGGAAGCCGAGCGATATGCGGCCCGCAGGGGGATCTCGCGGAGCGAGCTCTACCGGCGTGCGCTTCAGGCGTACCTGAGGCGCGAAGACAGGATCGTTGAGCAGCTCGATGCAGTCTACGGAGCCGAAGACTCATCGCTGGACCCGATCCTGGAGGAACTTCAGCGTCGCACGTTCGCACGGGATGACCGTTCGCTTCCTGTGTAGAGCGGTACGGACTGGGCAGTTCGGCGATTGGACGCCCCGCAT
>RECL01000282.1 GCA_007694025.1 Spirochaetaceae bacterium | reverse complement strand
AGTACCCCACGCGGGCAAACGCCGCGAGCGGCGAATCCGCGAACGGGTAGGAGAGCTGCATGGCCGCACCAACAGCAACCTCGTAGAGGTCCGGAGTCTGTGCCATCGGAAGCGCAACCACCGGAGCCACTTCGATCGTCGCGTTCTGCTGGGCGTACCCCGCCGTCGCGGAGAGCGACCATCCGACAGTAACCAATGCCGCCGCAACGGGCCACAGACGCCCCCGGAACCCCGTATACCGCTTCACCTTGCGCGCCATACCTGACCCTCCAGCTTAGGAATAGTATATCAGCGGGAATTGAAAATGTCATCAATACGCTAAGGTTTATGCAGACGACGCGCTATGGGCTCCCGTCGACCGCATATGCACACCCTCGCCATCGTGCTACCCTCGCCGGTATATGCTTATGGTCCGGGAGCGAGTGTTTTACATTCGATTGGTGACGCTCGCGGCGCCGCTCGCGCTGCAGAGCATCATCACCTTCTCGGTCGCTCTTGCGGACAACATCATGGTCGGGCAGCTCGGCGCGCTCGCACTGTCCGGGGTGTTCGTCGCCAACCAGATCCAGATCCTGCTACACATGCTCGTGATCGGACTCGTGTCGGCGCTGCTCATCCTGGGGTCGCAGTTCTGGGGAAAGCGCGAAGCCGAAAAGGTAACGACGATCGTCGGAATCGCGTTCAAGTTCGCCGTGGGCTCGGGTCTGGTGATCACGCTCGTGACGCTCCTCTGGCCCGCGAGCGTCCTGCGCGTGTTCACCGATGAGGTTGACGCTCTGACCGAAGCGCGGTCCTTCCTGGTCATCATTCGCTGGTCGTACCTCTGCTTCTGCGTGACGCAGATTCTCGTCGGGGCGATGCGGTGCGTAGAGCGCGTGCGCATCGGCATGAACCTGTCGATAATGACTTTCGTCGTCAACGTTTCGCTCAACTGGGTGCTGATATTCGGGAACCTGGGCGCTCCGGCGCTCGGGATACGAGGTGCCGCGATCGCTACGCTGACCGCGCGGATACTCGAGATGATCGTCATGGTCGTCTACGTCCGGTTCGTCGACACCAGGTTGCGGCTGCGGTTCCGGGACATGCTGCAGAGCGAACGCTGGCTCCTTCTGCGCTTTTTCCGCTACGGGCTGCCGGTCATCGGCGGGAGCCTCTTCTGGGGGATCAACCTTGCCGCGCAGGGAGCGATCGTGGGTCGGCTCGGCGCGACCGCGCTCGCGTCGGTGAGCATTGCGAACGTCGTATCGCAGATCATGGCCGTGGTCGTCTACGGAACCGCCGGTGCGACCGGCATCATCATCGGCCAGGCCGTCGGCGCCGGCGACAATGACCGCGTGCGCGCGTACACCAAGACGCTCCAGGTGCTCTTCGTCGGCATCGGCCTCACCTCGGGGGCGGCGCTCTTGCTGGTGAGACAGAACATCGGACTCGTCTACGCGCTCGATGCAGAGACGATGGCGATGACGCGCGGCTTCCTGCTGGTCCTGTCTATCACGATCGTCGGCACCGCGTACCAGATGTCGTGTCTCACCGGCATTGTGCGCGCCGGTGGTGCGACGCACTTCGTGCTCGTGAACGATCTGATCTGGATTCTCGGGTTCGTCCTCCCGTCCGCCGCGATCGCGACATTCGTCTTTGAGGCCGCGCCTATCGTCGTCTTCGCGCTCCTGAAGTCCGACCAAATCCTCAAGTGCAGCGTCGCCGCGTACACGGTCAACAGGTTCCGGTGGATCAAGAACCTCACCGTCGATCCGCCGGAGACTTTGCCGCCGGCTGCCACGAAGCCACCGCCCGCGATCGGCCGACTTCGCCGATCCGGGGGATGAGCACGAGCGCCGATAGCAGCCGAAGCACGAGCGACGCCAAAAAAAGAAACCGGAACGCGCCAAACTCGAACGGGCCGACGGCCACCGTCGTCCCGGCCATCGCCCGGAGCACGAACCCGGCGATGATCGGTCCCAACCCTCCCGCCAGATTCCCGAGCGACGTGGAAACCGCGATGTACATCGCGCGCGACTCCGGCGGGGGAAACCGCGTGATCAGCTTGTTCGCCGCAATCGTGGCCGTCGTGCTGCCCAGGCCCCCAAAAACACTCGCGAGCGCGATCGTCACCAGAGCGATCTGCGGCGTCGAGATCAGCCAGAAGACCGGCAGAAGCGCCCAGAGAATGTGCCCGCCGTAGAGAGCGCGCGACACGCCTGCCCGGTCGACAAGCCGTCCGGCGCGCGAGCCGATGAAGGTTGCCATCAGGAGCTGGATGCCCGAGGTGACCGCGATGCCCCCAAGGATGTTGTTTTTCATCCCCAGGTGCTCGACCATGTAGAGCGTCGACAGCGCGCCGCCGAGCGTCATCGAAAACGTCCATGCACAGTTGAAGACTATCCACGGCCTGAAGCCCGGGTCGCGAAGCGGCTTGAGAAACTGACTGAGCGCGCCCTCGGGGCCCGGCCGGATCATACGAGGCTCCGGGATCGTTCCGTGGATGAAGAGGTCGACAATTCCGACGACCGTACCGACGGCGAAGATCGCGACCAGCAGGAACACCGCGCTCGACGGTACGCCACGCGTCCACAGCACAAGCGATACCGCAATCCCGATGAACCGCAGGCTGCGGTCGGTGAGCGCAGACAGAAACCAGATTCGCTTTCGGTTGCCGGTGCGCTCGGTGATGAGCGCGGACAGCGGCTGCGCCGCGATCACCCACGACGAGATACCGGCAAGCAGCCCCCATTGAAACTCGGTGAGCCCGACGGCGGTCCCAAAAAAGACGAAGAGGATGCCGCTGACCAGCGTCCCGTGGATCGAGCCCATCACCCCCGTGTAGATGTGCTTCCGCATTATGCTCGGCAGCTCCCACGCGTAGATGATCCGTTGGACGAAGTAGGTCTTGCGAAAGGGACGATGCCTGAATACCGGTTCTGACTCGGGACTATCCATGATGGTGCGCTGCATCATATACATTTCGATCGTGTCGGACCAGCAGC
>RECL01000026.1 GCA_007694025.1 Spirochaetaceae bacterium | reverse complement strand
GGAACGCCGTTGATCGACGTGACGACATCGCCGGCGCGCAACCCGGCTTCGGCCGCTGGGCTGTTCGGGAACACTCCCTGAATCAGCGCTCCGCGTGGGACTGGAAGACGAAGCGCGGAGGCAACCGGCTGATCGACGCTGCGGATAGATACTCCGAGCCAGCCGTACTCGATGGGCTCACCGCGGATCATCGTGTCGACCGACCGAACCGCGTTGTTCATCGGGATCGCGAACCCGATCCCGGCGGAGAATCCACTGCGGCTCGAGATCCACGTGTTGATCCCAACCACCTTCCCGTCCAGATTGACGAGCGCGCCCCCCGAGTTCCCCTGGTTGATCGCCGCGTCGGTCTGGATGAAGTCGCTGATATTGCCTATCTGCGCGCCGCTTCGTCCGAGTGCGCTCACGATGCCCACGGTCACCGTGTTCTGGTATCCGAACGGGCTACCGACCGCGAGGACCCAGTCGCCGACCCGAACGCCGTCAGAGTCGCCGATCGTCGCGACGGGAATCGTGCGGTTACTCGTAAACCGCAGCAGAGCAAGGTCGCGGCGCGGGTCGCGACCGTAGAGCTCGGCTTCGAACGCGGTGTCGTCGTGAAGGACCACCGATATCGAGTCGGCAGTCGCGACGACATGGTCGTTTGTCAGGACGAAGTAGAACGAGCGGTCGCGGTGCACGATCACTCCTGACCCAAGCCCCTCGCCTTCCCAGAAGAAACGGTCGGGCTCGGCAGGCGCGCCGTCTGTGCTCTGTTCAGGACGAGTGTGCGTCCGCACGTCGACGCGCACGATGCTCGGGATGACGGATTCTGCAACCGCGTTGAACGAATCCTGTAGCGACCGCGCGACGTCGGTCGCGCCTGAGCGACCTCCACCGGTCGTGCACCCGGACACAAGCAGTGCGAAGGCCACCGCGATCGACAGGTGACGAGCGATCGTCACAGCGCGGCTCCAGCGATCAACGGCTCGCTGGTATCGAGCAGCGTGAGGATTTCCACGCGATCGTCGAGCACGGCGATCGTGTGCTCGAAGTGCGCGGAGATCGACCCGTCGTCGGTAACGACGGTCCAGTCGTCGTCGAGCACCGACACGTCGTCTCCGCCAAGGTTCACCATCGGCTCAACGGCCAGAACCATCCCGGGCTTCAGCCGCGGATTGGGGCCGGCCGACACGTAGTTGGGCACCTGTGGCTCTTCGTGGACCGAAAAGCCGACTCCGTGACCGCAGTACGGGCGAACCACGCCGTACCCGAACTGTGTAACGTGGCGGTAGATCGCTCGTGATATATCGTGCACACGGCCGCGCGGGCGTGCCGCCGCTATCCCGAGCTCGAGCGCGCGCCTGGTCTCGGTCAGCAGACGCCTGATCTCCGGTGCGACGCTTCCGACCGGGAAGGTCGCCGCCGAATCGCTGATGTACCCGTCCAGATCTACCCCGATGTCGAGCGACACGATATCGCCGCTTCGGAACTTCCGCCGGTTCGGTATTCCGTGGATGACCTGCTCATTGACCGATACGCAGATCGACGCCGGAAAGCCCATGTACCCCAGGAAGGCGGGCGTCGCTCCGGCCTCCTTCAGGAGGCGTCGGCATTCGGCATCGATGTCGAGCGGCGTGACGCCGACGGCGACCATCCGCCCGAGCCGGTCGAGCGTTCGGGCGAGAACCTTGCCCGATTCCCGTATTTTCTCGATTTGTGCGGGGTTTTTCAGCTTCACAGAAGACTCGTTCGACGCAAAGTACTATCTGCGTCGCGTCAGATCAAGCTGCGCGCGCAGCAGCAGCGCGTCGGCAAGACCGGGGCTGAGATCGAGCGCGGTGTCGAGTAGTTCGAGCGCGCGTGCACGGTCGGCCGAAAGCCGGGCGGCTGTCACGAACACGCGTGCTCGCAGCCGATCGCTCCCCGGGGGACCTGGATACGACGCCAGGAGCGTAGCGTTGCGGATCCGCGTCGCCGCGGCCTCCGCGCTTCCTGTGGCGGCGAACGCGACCGCAGCATTGTGCGCCGACGGCCAGTCGGGACGCGCGACGAACGAAGCTTCAAAGTGGCCGGCAGCATCGCTCCACGCGCCGGTCTGCGCGGCAAGCACGCCGCGGTACAAGCCGAGCCACGCAGGCTCGGTTCCCGGAGCGCCAAGGGCAGCCGCGGCACGGTCGATCAGGAGCGACAGGTCGTGCCGGTCGCCGTGTGCCAGGAAGTGCCACGCGGCGTATCTGAACGTTGCGTCGGACCGGGTCTCATGGACCGCCTCCCATACCGCGGCATCGCGTCGTCGCGTCGACGATGCGTCGATCGTGACTTCAAGGATTCGCCGTGACGGGAACGCCACGTTCGGCCGCTCGGCGAGCAAAGCCCGCGCGCGATCGCTGTCTATACCGGCGAAGTAGCGCGCGGCCTGTTCGACGACGACCGGGCTATCGGGAAAGCGGTCAAGCGCGCGAGCGATCAGTGACTCGCGCGCGCCGGGGGCGTCCGACAGCCACGCGAGGCTGATGAGCGCCTGCGGACCGAGGCGTTCGGGTCCGAGCTGTTGCAGCAGCTCGCGCGCCTGGTCGTACCTTCCCGCGTAGAGCGCGATATCCGCGCGCCGTTCGATCACGCGCGCACTCTGCGCGACCGTGCGAAGGAGTGCCGCGGCAGCATCGAACTCACCGCGGTCCAGGAGCACCTCGGCGGTCAGAAGCGGCGCGTGGAACTCCAGCCCGGATTCGATCGCGACATCGATCGCGTCCTGCGGTCGCCCCTGCGCCATGAACAGGACCACCGCGAGCTGGGCGTACCGCCAGTCGGCGGAGAGCTCCCACGCCCGGAGAAAATCCTCCGGTTCGCTGTCGATGCCGAGCGACGCAAGCGCGACGTACCCGTCGTCGGGGTCATGAGGCGCTTCGCCGCCGCGATCGGCTCCCCCTCCTGCCGACAGAAGCGACCACGCGAAGAGCGCTCCGTCGATCCGCCGATCGGCATCCGTACGAGTCGTGCGGCG
>RECL01000027.1 GCA_007694025.1 Spirochaetaceae bacterium | reverse complement strand
TTGAGGATGAAGTCGGACGCGCCAAGCGCGAGCGCGTCCATCGTCACCTGTGCGCCACGGCGCGCGATCGACGACAGCACGACGACCGGGATATCGATCCCGCGCTGCTTGCGCTCGGTGAGAAACTCGATGCCGTTCATCTCCGGCATCTCCAGGTCGAGCACGATGACCTCAGGTCGCAGCGACTCGATCTTCGCGAGCGCGAACCTGCCGTTCATCGCCTTGCCCGCGACCGCGGTGTCGGGGTCGGAGTCGATGATCTTACCGATCAGGTTGCGCATCAGCGCTGAGTCATCGACGACGAGAACGGCGTACGGTGCGTCGCTCATTGCCTGGTCCCGGCGTTCTTCGCGTAGATGCACGCCCAGTCGGTTCTCAGAAACTCGAACGATGTCTTCATGCCGAACAACGACTCCGAGTGCCCGATGAACAGAAACGACCGCGGGCCGAGCGCGTCCCAGAATCGCTGGACGGCAGCCTTCTGCGCGGCTTCATCGAAGTAGATCAGCACGTTGCGGCAGAAGATCACATCAAGGTTCCGAATCCCCATATCGTGCTTCAGGTTGTGATAGTCGAACCGGACGGTCCGTTTGATATCGTCGACGATCCGATAGCCGCCGGGCTTCTTCTCAAAGAATCTGGACATGTACCTGTCGGGAACGCCGGCCATGCGGGTGTCGGTATAGAAGCCTTCCTGCCCGATCATCAGCGACTTCAGGCTGAGGTCCGACGCGACGATCTGGAACGTGAAGTTTGCCGGGAGGATGTCGCGCAGGATCATCGCGATCGAATACGGTTCTTCGCCGGTGGAGCAGCCGGCGCTCCAGATCGATATCGAGCTCGATCTCTGCTCTTTCTTGATCCGGACGAGCTCGGGAATCACGTAGTACTCGAGCGTCTGCATGTGCGCGGTGTTGCGGAAGAAGCGGGTGAGGTTCGTCGTAACCGAATCGAGCAGCCCGCGCAGCTCGCCGTCGTTCCCGTGGATCAGGTCGTAGTACTCTGCTACGGTCCCGGCGGTCGAGTTCCTGATGCGTTCCTTGAGCCGACTCTCCAGGATCGAGCGGTTCGTTCCTGAGAAGTGGATCCCGCTTGCATCGTAGATCAGCGTGCGGAACCGGTTGAAATAGTCGTCCGAAAGGAAGTCAGACATCTGCTGCACCAGTGCCCAAAGCGTATGGGTTTGCACATCCGCTGTCAACGAATAGAATTCCTGCGAAACGGTGATACAGTCTGGTGTGAATGGAAACGGGGTGGACCGAGGTTACGATCCGCGGTGCGTTGATCGATCCGGTGACAGGCGAGCCAACAATACTCCTGGAGAACAGCGACGCGACGTCGTTCATATCGGTGCCGGGCGACCCGTCGTCGACCGGTGCGCTGATCCAGGAGCTCGAAGGTATCGGCCACGAACCCGGGCAGGCTCTGCTCTACCGCTTCTTCGTCAGGCACGGCGTCGTCGTCGAGCGGCTCGATCTGTCGCGCAGCCGTAACGGGCCGCTTGGCGCGCTGCTGACGTATCGATTCGGGGGCGGCGTGTTCGGCATGGAAGTCCGCCCGGTCGACGGCTTGATCATCGCGTCGCAGACCCAGTCGCCGGTCTACGCCGACGATCGACTCCTTGCGAGCGGACGCTCATCGTTGCCCGGTGTCGCCGACGGTCGCGACCTTCTGATCCTGAGCCGGCGCGTGGACGCCTGAGCGCTTCGTCGGCACACGATCGGCCGCGAAATCAGCCGCGCAGACGCGAAATCGGCCGCGCCGACGCGAAATCAGCCAACTTTGTTGACAAAGCATCGCGGTCCGGGAATACTGAAACCCCATGAAGAAGTACATCTTCGTAACCGGCGGGGTGTGCTCAAGTCTGGGTAAAGGGATCGCTGCCGCCTCTCTTGGAAGCCTGATTGAGCTGCGCGGTCTGCGCATTCGCATGGCCAAGATCGACCCGTACATCAATGTCGATGCGGGAACCATGAGTCCGTACCAGCACGGTGAGGTCTACGTCACCGACGACGGCGCGGAGACCGACCTGGATCTGGGCAACTACGCCCGGTTTACGGCGTCGCCGCTCAGCCGCGCGAGCTCGATCACAACCGGCCAGGTCTACCAGGAAGTCATCGATCGCGAGCGGGAAGGGAAGTACCTCGGGCGTACCGTCCAGGTCATTCCGCACATAACCGACCGCATCAAGCAACGGATCTTCGCGGTTGGCGAGCATCAGGACGTCGACGTGACGATCGTCGAGGTTGGCGGAACGGTCGGTGACATCGAGTCGGTCCCGTTCCTTGAGGCAGCGCGACAGATGATCCACGAGCTCGGGCATCAGAACGTGATGAGCGTGCACCTGACGCTCGTCCCCGAGGTCGCAGGCGGTGAGTTGAAGACAAAGCCGACGCAGCACTCGGTCAAGGAGCTGCGCGCGATCGGCATCCAGCCCGACGTGCTGCTGTGTCGCGCGCCGCGTCCGCTCGACGACGACATGCGCCGCAAGATCGCGCTGTTCACGAACGTGCCGTTCGAGGCGGTCATCAGCGCGTACGACGTTGACCACACGATCTACGAGATCCCGCTTATCTTCGCGCGGCAGCAGTTCGACACGATCGTGCTCGATCGGTTGGGACTCTCCGGTGGAGAGTGCCGGCTTGACGACTGGGAGCACGTCGTCGATGTGATGAGCCAGCGCACCGGTCCGGTCAGGATCGCCGTGGTGGGCAAGTACATCGACCTGAACGACTCGTACAAGAGCGTCGACGAGGCGCTGTTCCACGGCGGCATCACGAACGATCGCCGCGTCGAGCTTGTGAAGGTCGACTCCGAGACGCTCGAGGACGCCGATGGCGACGAAGCCGTCGCCGATATCTTCCGCGACGTCGACGGTATCCTGGTCCCCGGTGGTTTTGGAAGCCGCGGGATCGAGGGGATGGTGCGTGCCGCGCGCTACGCGCGGACGAACGGGGTCCCCTACTTCGGGATCTGCCTGGGGCTGCAGGT
>RECL01000028.1 GCA_007694025.1 Spirochaetaceae bacterium | reverse complement strand
TTCGCGTTTCACGTCTGCGACTGGCGGACGCCTACGCGCGACCTGCTGACCGATCGCGGCCTGATGGGCGACGGCTGCATCAACATCAAGGAGATCCGCGGATGGGTCGAGTCGACCGGATTCCGCGGGTACAACGAGGTCGAGATCTTCTCGACCGAACTCTGGGCGCTCGATCAGCGCGTGGTCATCGACCGCGTCGTGCGGGCGTATCAAAACCACGTGTAGAGAGACTATAGGAGAGTACAATGGAGAAACGAGTTACGATTGCGATGAACGGCGTCACCGGACGGATGGGGACGAACCAGCACCTGGTGCGATCGATCCTGGCTATCCGGAATGCCGGCGGCGTTCGGCTGGCCAACGGGGACCTGGCCGTCCCTGAGCCGATCCTGGTCGGGCGCAACGAAAAGAAGCTCGCCGAGCTTGCGGCGACCCACGGAGTGGCGCGCTACACGACCAGCCTGGACGAGGTCCTCGGTGACGATTCGGTCGACATCTACTTCGACTCGGCGGTGACCGAGCTTCGTGCCGACGGCGTCGGTAAGGCGATCGCCGCCGGGAAGCCGGTCTACTGCGAGAAACCGACCGGAACAACGCTTGATCAGGCGCTGTCGCTGTGGAAGCAGGCGCAGGCCGCCGGCGTGAAGAACGGCGTCGTGCAGGACAAGCTGTGGCTGCCGGGGCTGATGAAGCTCGCGTACCTGATCCGGACCGGCTTCTTTGGGCGGATCCTGAGCGTGCGCGGTGAGTTCGGCTACTGGGTCTTCGACGGCGAGTACCAGCCGACGCAGCGTCCGAGCTGGAACTATCGCAAGGAAGACGGCGGCGGGATCATGATCGACATGTTCTGCCACTGGCGTTACGTGATCGATAACCTGTTCGGGCCGGTCAAGCGGTTGTCGGCGATCGGTGCGGTTCACGTGCCCGAGCGATACGACGAGTCGCACAGTCGCTACGCGTGCACCGCCGACGACGCTGCGTACGGGACGTTCGAACTGGAGAACGGAATCATCTGCCAGTTCAACTCCAGCTGGGCGGTTCGCGTCCGCCGCGACGACCTGTTGACGATTCAGGTCGACGGGACCAACGGCAGCGCGGTCGCCGGGCTCACGCAGTGCTACGTTCAGCCCGACGCGACGACGCCCAAGCCGGTCTGGAACCCCGATCTGGAGAGCCCTATCGACTACTTCCACGACTGGACGCTCGTGCCGACCCGCGACCCTGCCAAGAACGCGTTTCGCGCGCAGTGGGAGCTGTTCATCCGGCACGTCTACGACGACGAGCCGTTTCCGTGGACCCTGCTCGAAGGCGCGAAGGGCGTCCAGCTCGCCGAAGCGGGGCTCGACAGCTGGCGCAAGCGCTCGTGGGTCGACCTGCCGGCGCTGTAGCCGACTCGAACAAGACGCCCGCCTATGATAGGCTGGCGGCAAGCACTGGAGGATTCTGATGCACGCTCTATCGATCAAATCACCGTCCGAAGTCATGTGGGATCAGCTGTCGCTCGGCGAGGTGATGCTCCGGCTCGACCCTGGTGAGGGTCGAATCAAGTCGGCACGCTCGTTCACCGTCTGGGAAGGCGGGGGTGAGTACAACGTCGCTCGCGGGCTGCGCCGCTGCTTTGGTCTGCGCACCGCGGTCGTGACCGCGATCCCGCGGACCGACGTCGGGCTCCTGCTGGAAGACCTGATGCTGCAGGGCGGCGTCGATCTGCGGCACGTGCTGTGGGTCGACTACGACGGTATCGGGCGCGAAAACCGCGTGGGGCTGAACTTCACCGAGCGTGGATTTGGCGTTCGTGGTGCGCTCGGTGTGTCCGACCGCGCGTACTCCGCCGCGAGCCGGATCAAGAAGGGAGATATCGATTGGGACACGATATTCGGGAAGGAAGGCGTGCGCTGGTTCCATTGCGGCGGTATCTACGCCGCGCTCAGCGATTCGACCCCCGATGTCGTGATCGACGCGATGAAAAGCGCGCACGCGCACGGCACGATCGTCAGCTACGATCTGAACTACCGCTCGTCGTTGTGGAAGACCAACGGCGGGCAGGCGAAGGCGCGCGAGATCAACCGTGAGATCGCGAAGTACGTCGACGTGATGATCGGCAACGAAGAAGACTTCACCGCGTCGCTCGGGTTCGAGGTCGAAGGCGTCGGCGAAGACATCACCGGGCTTGACCCGGCTGCGTTCAAGTCGATGATCGAACGCGTCGTCGCCGAGTTCCCGAACTTCAAGGCGGTCGCGACGACGCTCCGTGACGTTCATTCGGCGACGGTCAACGACTGGAGCGCTGTTCTCTACCACGACGGAGCGTTCCACCAGGCGAGCGCGCGCAACCGGCTCGAAATCATGGACCGCGTCGGCGGGGGCGACAGTTTCGCGAGCGGCCTGATCTACGGATTTCTGTCCGGCAAGGAGGCCGGCGAATGCGTCGAGTACGGCGCGGCGCACGGCGCGCTCGCGATGACGACCCCGGGTGATACGTCGATGGCGTCGCTCGATGAGGTCGAGAAGCTCGTGAAGGGCGGAAGCGCGAGGGTACAGCGATGAGCGCCTTGTCAGACGCATTGTACGACTACGCGGTTGTGCCGGTCATCGTGCTCGGCAGTCCCGACCAGGCTGAACCGCTCGGTGACGCGTTGATCGCCGGCGGACTGCCGGTGGCGGAGGTGACGTTTCGCTCGCCGGCCGCGCTCGAAGGGATCCGTCGCATGGCGTCGGCGTACCCCGACCTGCTCATCGGTGCCGGAACCGTATCGACGACCGCGCAGGCGGCCGAGGCGGTCGCCGCTGGCGCGAAGTTCGTCGTCACTCCGGGCTTCAACCCGGAGGTCGTCGACTTCTGCATCACGCAGGGTATTCCGATCTTCCCCGGTATCAGCGGCACCGGGGAGATCGAAGCCGCGATCTCGCGCGGACTCGACGTCGTGAAGTTTTTCCCCGCCGAGCCACTCGGCGGGACCGACATGCTGAAGGCTCTCTCAGGGCCGTACCC
>RECL01000073.1 GCA_007694025.1 Spirochaetaceae bacterium | reverse complement strand
CGAACGCCTGACCGGATCGTTTGCGGCCACAGCCGCCAGGATTCGATCCGCGTGATGCCGTACCAGAAGCTCATGGCGCGGATCGAGCGGGTCTCCCGTGGCGAGCTGGCGATGGAGGATTGCGCGGTAGCCCGCTGTGAGCTGTGCGTGGCTTTCGTGGTCCAGCAGCATCGGCGTCCGCTCTACGATCGCTTCCCAGAGAGTTGCGCGCGCGCGCACCTCATCCACGAGTTCAGCAGAGAGCGCGAGCAGCAGGATCGTGGCGGGCCGCTCGTCTTCGAGCACGTGAGGTGTTCCCGCGGGGATGGTCGCGACCCAGAAGGGGCGCAGTATCCGGGCCGACCCGTCGCAGCCGATCAGACGGACGCTACCGCGCACCAGGAGCAGGAGCTTGTGAAACGGGTCGCTACGAAGCGCCATCGAAAAGTCGGGGCCATGAACGCTTTCGGCGACCGCGATCCCGAACCCCGGAAGCGTCACATCGATCGGCTGCGAAGCCAGTGCCATGTCGTCTTTTATCACATTTCCCAAATCGAGAATAGCATTGTGCCGTCCGCGACACGGCTACGCTGCTTCGAAGCTGTACCATATCGGCAGGAGGCAGCATGAAGACAGATGCACGCGGCTGGGGCGCGTTCGAGCTTGCGGACAGGCACCGGACCGCGCTCTTTGTTGAACAGGAATCGATTCGGCAGCAGAGCGGTTGGTTCCTGCGGATCGCCGCGTGGGAAACCAAGCACCGGACGGGATACCAGCTCTTCAACGACAGTGACCACGCGCAATGGCTGGTCGAACGGCTGGAGAACCTTCGCGGCGGTAGCGTCCGTGCAACCGTTTCGACCGCGGTGATCGACGCGGTGACCCGGAATCTGGACGCCCCTGGAGAGTCCGCGTTCATCCGGGGGCTCTACCTGGTCATCAAGCCGCGACTCCTTGCGTTCTACCAGGAAACGCTTGACCGTGCAGATGCGGCGGCCAACGCCTTTGATGTCAGAATGCTCCGTCGCATAATCCCTGAGCTGGAGGAGCAGATCGAGTGGGCGCGCAATCTGCTCGACGACGATGCCGACGGCCGTGCGTGGGCCGAATCGATCGAACGCGCGCTCGATGCAGCCGGAGGCCTGAGCCGCACGGAAGTGGGTGCCGGCACGGAGGTGGGATCCGGGGCGCGCCAGACAGGCCACGACGCGTGCGATGCTCCGACGACCGTCAAGTTCACGCTCCCCGCAGCGATAGTCTTCGACAATCGCATCACCGACAAGCCGATCATGCCGCACGACCGCAAGATGGAGCTGTCGTTCGACGATGCGGTTGTCGAGCAGTTTCGGGTCTTCTTCAACGAAATCTACGCTGCGAGCATCCTGGCAACGGTCGTGCATCAGGCGTTCGACCAGAACGTTCCGTGGCCCATGATCCGATGGTTCACCCGCCACTTCTGGGACGAGGTGCGTCATTCCCAGTTTGGAGCCGTTCGCCTGATCGAGTTGGGCCAGGAGCCGGACCGCTGCGATCAGACGCTCTACCGCAACGGCGTGCAGATGCCGTTCCTGCATCGGATCTGCTATCTGACGCTGGTGCTGGAGAAGCACTACATGCCGCGCAAGAAACCGAGGTTCGAACTCTACGGCAACGAAGGGGATCTGCGGTCGCAGCTGTTCGCCGACCACGACTGGTCGGATGAGATGAACCACGTCCGCAACGGCCGCGACTGGCTTGAGACGCTGCTGGAGGACGACGCGCGCGCGGTGTCCGACATCGAAGCGGAAACGATGGCGCATCTGGAGCGGATCACTGGCAAACCGGTGACGTCCGTATCGCCGTTTTGAACTCCCTCCCGGGGTGGGAACCGGCCATCTACGAGCACAAGGCGGCGCTCATCGGCGTGAGTCCGGGTGAGCTGATCGCATCGGAGGACCTGCTCGTCCGGGCGCTGATCGCCGAGCACGAGACCTACCACGCCGATGCGCTCACCGTGGGAGTCGACATCTACAACGTCGAAGCAGAAGCGCTCGGCGCCCGACTCACCGAAGCGACCGATACGGGCTGCCCCGAAGTGGTCGCGCCGCTGTGGACGCTCGACTCGCTGCCGGCACGGTTGTCGGTACCGGAGCTATCGGAGCACGGACGGTTCAGGATGATGCTTGACGTCGCACAGCGCGTCAAGGAAACGGTCTGCAGCGCGACCGGCGCGCCGCGAGTACGCGTTGCCGCGAGCGGTCCGCTCAGTATCGCGACGAAGCTGGTCGGGACCGAGGAGGTGCTCATCGGGCTGATCGGCGAGCATGGCGAACTGCGACGGCTGCTCGATTTCGCGACCGACTACGCCGCCGCATGGCTGACCGCGATTGTGGACCGCGGGCTGGAAGCGGTCGTGTTTGACAGCGCCGCGTCGCCGCCGCTCATCAGCCCTGCGCTCTATGGCGAGACGATTGCACCCAGGCACCGGATGCTGATGTCGCTGCTCGCGTCGGCCGGCCAGCGCGTTCGACCGCTGGTCATAGGCGGAGATACGGTCGGCATCGTCGCCGATCTGATCGGCACCGGCGCGACCAACATCGTGTGCGACTACGCGGCGGGCGCCGGTGCATTCATCGACGAAGTAGTGCGCGCGTCGACCGACTCGCCGATCACGGTCCGCAGAAACATCGATCCCACCGCGCTCGCCGGAGAAACGCATGAGCGGGTCATCGACGGCTTCGTCGACGATCTGGTCGCGTTTGCGTCACAACGCATCCCCGTCATCATCGGAACGGGTATCCTGCCGTATTCGCAGAACCCTGAGCACGTGAACGCGTTTCGCGATCGAGTTACCGAGCGCTACGCCGCCGCCGTTCACGGCACAAGGTAGAACCGTGCGGGTGACAGCGGGTCGAAGCTGCGGCTGGTCGCGGTTGCGTTGTTGAGCCGGAAATCGGGCACCCCATCGCCCTGCCCGGCACCCTGCAGATCAAGGTCGAAGCCCCATGTTCCGGTGACCGTCGTCCCCAATCCCGACGCGTGGACCGAACCGTCGGCGGCGT
>RECL01000260.1 GCA_007694025.1 Spirochaetaceae bacterium | reverse complement strand
GGCCGCGTCGTCTACGACATCTCAAGCAAACCGCCTGCGACGATCGAGTGGGAGTAGAATCCCGGTAATCATTACCAAAACCCTTGTTTGAAGGTTTCGCCCAAGCGGGTCTACAATGGAAGCGGTCCCCGTACGAAGCTTTGCGCTCGAAGGTTCGAGCAGGAGGCGGTAATGGTGGGTACTCGCTCGTTCACCCGTGTGGTGGCGCTTTCCTTCGCACTCGCATCTCTTCTCTACCTTCCCGCACACGCAGAGCAGCCCGACGGACGGCCGATCGGTCTCGGCCTGTGGCTCGGTGGATCGATGCCGATTGGAGCCGCCGCCACGCTTGTAGACCCAGGGGTCGCGGCACGGTTTGCCGCGGAGTATCGCTTCGTGTTCGCGCCTTTGTACGCGGGTCTTCACGCCGGGTACTCGCGCGCGACGCTCGGAGAGCTTGGGACGCTCGAAACATACTCCGCCGCCGGCACGGTGGGAGTTCGGATCCCGGTTGGTGATCGACTGAGCGCGATCGCGTCGGGCTTCGTCGGGTACGGCTTCAGTACGCTTTCGGTCGGTGAGAGTGCGGGAGCCGGCGGTTCGATCGGCTACGGAGGAGCAGGAGGCGTGCACTTCCGACTCTCGCCGCTGGTGTCGATAGGGGCAACAGTCGGCTACGCGGCGCACGCGAATACCTACCAGGGCGTGCACGCGTCCGTCGGAACGATCCTGTCGTTCCCGATGCCCGGTTTCACCCCGCGCGAGCCACGGCCGACGATCGTGCCGCTTGCAGCCGGAGAGTCTCCCGTGAAGATCGACCCGATCGAGCTCGATACGATCTTCCCGGTCTTCTACCGCTACTACGACACGAACCCGGTCGGCCGCGCGACGCTGCGCAACGACGGCGGCACAGCAGCGACGAGCGTGACGGTACGGCTCTACATGCCGCGTTATATGGATGTAGCAAAGACTCAGGCTGTACCGACGACTATCGAACCCGGACAGCAGGTGAGCATCGACCTTTACGCGCTGCTGACCGACGAAGTGCTCCGCGTGACCGAAGGCACGAAGGCCGCGGTCAGCATCGAAGTCGAGTACACGACGCGCGGCAGCACGCAACGGTTCGCGATCGACCGGACGATCGACATCGCCGACCGCAACGCGATGACGTGGGACGACGACCGCAAGGCGGCGTCGTTCGTCACCGCGAAGGACCCTGTTGTACTGACCTTCGGGCGAAACGTCGCATCGGTGGTGCGGGCGGCCGGGTTCGACTCGATAAACCTCAACCTGCGCACCGCTATCGCGATGACCGAAGCGCTCGCATCCTACGGGTTGAACTACGTGATCGATCCGACCTCTCCGTACGCGGAGCTCTCCGGTCAGTCGCACGTGGTCGACTTTCTGCAGTTCCCGCGGCAGACGCTCGAGTACCGCGCCGGCGACTGCGACGATCTGTCGATCCTCTACGCTGCGCTGCTGGAGTCGGTCGGTATCCCGGCAGCGTTCGTCACGGTGCCTGGTCACATCTTCACGGCGTTTTCGACTGGTATGACGCGACACGAAGCTCAGGCATTCTTCAGCCGGATCGACGAGCTGGTGATCCACGACGATATCGCGTGGATTCCGGTCGAGGTGACGATCCTCAACGACGGGTTCCTCCAGGCGTGGCAGTCAGGCGCGCGGCAGTGGAGGGAAAACGCGGTCCGGGGACAGGCGGGGTTCTACCCGATCGCGCAGGCGTGGGAGCTCTATCCGTCGGTCGGGCTGCCCGATGCGCCGCCACATATCGCAATCCCGGCGCCGGCTGTTATCGACGGCGCCTACCGTGCGCAACTCACGCGCTTCGTCGACCGGGAGATCTTCCCGCAGGTATCGCGGCTGCAGTCGCAGATCGCGAGTTCGAACAACAATCCGCGACATATCAACCGTCTTGGGGTGCTCTACGCCCGCTACGGATTGAGCGATCGCGCCAGGCGCGAGTTTGAGCGTGCCGCGATGGGTAGCCCGCCGTACGCGCCGGCGCTCCTCAATCTGGGTAACCTGCACTTTCTGTCGCGCGAGGTGGATCAGGCGCTCGGATACTACGAGCGCGCGCATGCGGTAGACCCCGACAACACGGTGATCCTGCTCGCGGTTGCCCGAGCGAATCACGAGCTTGAAAACTACGGACACGTAGCCCGGACCTACGAGCGGCTCAAACAGCTGGACCCCGACCTTGCCGATCGCTTCGCGTACCTGGACTTCCGAGGCGAAGAAGCCAGACGAGCCTCGCAGGCATCAGAGATGGCCACGCTGGTGATCTGGGGGGAGGAGTAGAGAGTCGCGATGATCCGCAAGAGGGGTTTGAGGTGATGGAGGCGATCCACCACAACCAACTGACGCAACTCATCGGCCGAGAGATCTCCCACAGGTTGAGCGGCTTGGCTCGCAAATCGCACACTCCAACAACGATCCTCACCACGTCAGCACGCGCGCACCACGAGGTCGAGAGCTACGGCCTGGTCTCACGCACCTACTCACGACTGAAGTCCCTCGACCCGGACCTCGCCGGACAGTTCGCCTACCTCGACTTCCGCGGCGAAGAAGCAAGACGCGCCGCCGACGTCTCCGACATGGCAAGCCGGGTAATCTGGGATGAAGAATAGGGGGAGAGGATGAAGAGGGAGAGAGGCAGAACGCGACGGTGGAGAATGATCGCGGCGGTGGCCGTGGTCGCCGCGGTACTTGCGACGGTGAGCGGGTGTCCGGACGACAGTCTTTTCGCATCTCTTGTACACGAGGACAGCGAAAACGGCCTCAGGACGTATGCAGTCACCTACGACGGGAATGGAGCAACCAGCGGGACAGTACCAGAGACCCAGACAAAGACCGAAGGAATCGATCTTGTCATACTGGGAAACACCGGCGATTTGACGAGAATGGGTGATGACTTCGCTGGATGGAACACGTCTTCAGACGGCTCAGGAACCGACTATGCGGGCGGCGCTGTTTACAGTGACGATACGGATTTGACACTGTACGCGAAATGGATGCCGCTCTACCAAATAGGTGATGC
>RECL01000449.1 GCA_007694025.1 Spirochaetaceae bacterium | reverse complement strand
ACCGGTTCGGTAACCGCGCGCTCGGTGACACGGTGCACCGCGTTGGACGCGACCTACCGCGGAAGCTCGGTCGCGACGACAGGATCGTCGGCGCGATGCTGCTGTGCGCGCGGCACGGGCTTCGCTTCGACGCGATCGCCGCCGCGTACCGCGCGGCGCTCGGCTTCGACTGTCCCGACGAGTCGGGCGCGCTGACACCGGCCGACCGCGACTTTCTCTCCGACGCCGCCGACCGCGGCGCGCGGTGGGCGCTCACAACCGTGTCGTCGCTCGATCCGGCCGATCCGGTCGACGCGCGCGTCATCGCGGCCGTCGTCGCCGGCGGCGCGGACGTCGCAGACGTGTAGGAACGCCCGGCGCAACCGTTACGGAGCCGGTGGCGATTCGATCGCGGCCAGGCGCGCCGCGTCGCGCGGCCACTCCATCGCCTGAGGGTACGGTATCCGCGGCGCCGACACGTCGTTAAGCCTGGCGAGCGCGTCTTCGGGCATCCGCCATCCGCCCGCGCGGACGTTCGCGTCGAACTGGGCTACGGTGCGCGCGCCGACGATGACCGACGTGATCGCCGGTCGCTCAAGGATCCACCGGATCGCCGTCTCCGCGGGCGTCTTCCCGAGCGACTCGGCCACCTCCAGCAGGACGGCAAGGATGTCGTCGGCGTTCGGCGCGAAGTACGCGTCGGGATACGCCCACTTCTGTTCGGAGCGCGTTCCTTGTTTCGATCGCTCGCCCGGCTGGTACTTCCCCGACAGGAATCCCCCGGCGAGCGGGCTCCACGTGACGATCCCAAGCCCGGTCCGCGTGCACGCGGGCAGGAGCTCCACCTCGATATCCCTGACGACCAGGCTGTACTGCGGCTGGTAGCAGACGAAGCGCGACAGCCCGTTCGCATCCGACGTCCACAGCGCGTCCATCAGGCGCCACGCCTCGAAGTTGCTGCACGCGATGTAGCGCACCTTGCCTGCGTGGACCAGATCGTCGAGCGCACGCAGCATCTCGTCGAGCGGGGTCTGCTGGTCGACGTGGTGGATGTAGTAGATGTCGACGTGGTCCATATCGAGCCGGCTCAGGCTTGCGTCGATTGCGTTCATGATGTGGTAGCGCGACATGCCCGAGTCGTTCGGGCCGCCTCCCATCGGGTTGTAGAACTTGGTCGCGACGACCGCGCGGTCGCGCCGGCCCGAGAGCGCCTTGCCGAGCAGTCGCTCCGACTCCGAGTCTGCGTACGAGTTCGCGGTATCGAAGAAGTTGACCCCCAGGTCGAGCGCGCGCGCGACCATCGCGGTCGACTCGCGTTCGTCGGTACCGTGGCCGAACGTCATCGTGCCCAGGCAGATCTCCGAAACCTTGAGCCCCGATCGTCCGAGCTGTCGATATTCCATAGCGCCTCCCGCACCCATTATGGGTCGGTCGGCGCGGCCCATCAAGCGGTGGGCCCGGGGTAGCGCTCGTAGGCCGACAGATCGATCGGTCGCCCCGACGCGAGCCACGGCAGCAGCCCCAGGTCCGCGGGCAGCGCGCCGTGATCGAAGCACGCGATCATCGCCGTCTGAAGCCCCTCTATCCAGCGCAGATCGCTCGCCGCGTCGCTCCCCATTCGGGTCGTCCGGACCAGCTCGGACGGTGCGTCGACGACTGGAGCGGAATCGTGCGCGCCGCAGATCACGGTCGTCTGCGCCATCGCGTCACCGATCGTGCACGGCACGCCGGATCCGATCCGCGCGGATGACTGCAGCCCCGCTCCGTCGCACGCCGACCGACCGGCGATCATCGCCGCGACCGCCGCGATCTTCTGCGCCGGGGTGATCTCAGGGGAGCCGTACTCTTCGATGCGCCCGTCGTGGTAGCGTACGCGGAAGTCGCCCGGCGATTCGCACAACACGTCGGCATGCTCGAACTCGTAGCGCGCGATCGGCCCGACGTTCGACGGGACCGCGTGCGTCGACAGGAAGACGACGTCGGCGCCCGATGCGGTCCGGACCCGCAGCAGCGTCGTGTCGCAGTTCTCAATGGGATTGACCCGCGCCAGCGCGGCCTGGACCGAGAGCGGCCTTCCTCCATCGCCAAGCACGAAGAAGCAGTTCTGGAGGTAGTGCGCGGTCGCGTTGTTCATCGGGCTGTCGAGAATCCAGCTTCCGTCGGCAGCACGGATCGCGCCGGCCCACGAACTGCGCCCGTAATACGCCGCCGTGCGCGGCCAGAAAGCGAGCACCTTGAGCGTCTTCGGAGCGCCGAAGCGTCCGGCGGCGATCTGCGCGCGAAGCCGCTGCACCGGATCGGAGAACGACCACTGGTACCCGATCGTGACCGACAGGCCGGCGCGATCGGCGGCGTCGCGCATCGCGCGTGCGTCTTGAACCGTCCCGGCGGCCGGCTTCTCGCACAGCACGTGCGCGCCGGCGTCGAGCGCGGCGATCGTCTGTGGCGCGTGGTACTGGATCGGCGACGCGATGACCGCCAGATCGGCCTCTCCGTCCGCGAAGAAGTCGCCGACAGTCGCAGCGATGCGGCCCACCGCGGACCGTACGTCGTCGGCGCGAGCGCACCGCTCGGGAGTCGGGTCGACCGCACCGACGAGCTCGATTCCCAGATCATCCGCGTGATCGAGCGCCGCGGCCGCGTAGCCCTGTCCGTACCCGCCAAGCCCGACGAGTACGACTCGTACTTTCTTGTCCATTTCGAAAGCTCCAGTGCCCGGTCAGAGCCGGGGCGCGGCTACGCGGGATCGGCCGGGCACTGCACGCGCCCGTGCAGATCGCGCCCCGCCGACGCCGCCGCTGCCGCGTCAAGATTGAGGAGTACGATACCACGATCGACGGTGGAACGGTAGACGGTCTCCATCTCGTTGAGGTGCGGCTGAGAGAGGTTGACCGCGGTCAGGTCTGGCATCTTCGCAAACCGGTCGATCACGTGCGACCCGCGGCCGCAGTAGTGAATCGCGCCGCCGCCGAGCTCGCTCAGACACCGACTCTCGCGATCGAAGATGAACTCGTCGTAGATCTCGGGCGACAGGTTCATCAGGCTGTCGTCGCGCAGCAT
>RECL01000252.1 GCA_007694025.1 Spirochaetaceae bacterium | reverse complement strand
TGGATCTTGCCGAATCGAGCTGGAACTGGTCGACTCAAGGCGAGCCGCCGACCGACGATCCGGCATACTATCTCCGGTTCCTGAAGTCGTTTTCGCGTGTGGGCGCCAGGCTCGAGTACATCTGCGCCGACAACCGGGCCTTCTTCCCCGCTCTCTGCGCCGCTCTCGCGTAAGAAATCGACGACCCGTCAGTCGCCTCCGAACATCTCCTGCTCTACCATCGCGCATAGCGCATGGTAGACCGGAAGATGGAGTTCCTGCACCAGGAGCGTCTCCTCGGCCGGCACCCGGATTGTGATGTCCGACCGTTCGCCCAGGGGGCCGGCGTCCTTCCCGGTCAGCGCCACCACGGTCAAGCCCATGGTCTTCGCCGTCTGCGCGGCGTACACGACGTTCACCGACCGCCCGGAGGTGCTGATCGCAAGGAGTGTGTCGCCCGCCGTACCGTACGCAAGAACCTGTTGGGCGTAGATGAACTCCTGACCGTTATCGTTCGCGATCGCCGAACTCAGTGCTCCCGCGGTCCCCAGAGGAATCGCAGGAAGCGCCCGCTGGAGTCCTTTGGCGAGTGCCGCTCCTATGTCGCCCGCCTCGCAGAAGCGGGCCTTCTGCTCTCCTGTCAGCGGCCGCGGGAGCAGGAACGCCTTTGCGAGCTCTCCCGCGATGTGCTCCGCGTCCGAGAAGCTCCCACCGTTGCCGCAGATCAGCAGGCGTCCGCCGCGACGGAACGTACCTGCGAGCGTCTGGTACGCAGCGCTGATGTCAGCCCGGCACTGGGCAAGGGTGGGGTGGCGAAGGATTGTATCGTCCAGGATCTGGTCAGTGTCCATCGCGCGTCCTGCGTTCATCGCGCGTCCTCCCGCCTACTCCAGGTCGAACGACTCGCGATACTCGGGCATCACCGTTGTGAGTCCCGTCTTGTCGGTGAGGTAGTCACCAAAGGCTTGCATCGCCGAGGTCTCCCCGTGGTTCAGGAAGACGCGCTGCGGCGGCGACGCCATCTGAGAGAGCCACTTCACAAGCTCTGTTCGGTCGGCGTGACCGGAGAAACCGTTGATGCGGCTGATGCGCGCGCGAACGTTCCGCGTCGAGCCAAACAGCCGGACGCTCTTCGCTCCATCCACGAGTTCGCGGCCGAGCGTTCCGTGCGCCTGGTACCCGACGAAGAGCACCGTGCTTTCTGGCCGATCGATGTTCACCGCCAGGTGATGCTTGATCCGGCCGCCGGTGCACATCCCGGACCCGGCGATCACGATCGCCGTTCCACGGATGTGGTTGATCGACTTCGACTCGTCGACACTCGACACCAGCGTGAGGCCCGGGAACTTGAACGGCGACTCGCCGCTTCGCATCAGCGCGTTCATGTCGTCGTCAAAGAGCTCGGGATGCTGTTCGAACACCTCGATCGTCCGCAGCGCCATCGGGCTGTCAAGGAATGTGACCAGATGGGGGATGCGATCCTTGCGCAGAAGCGAGTTGAGGTAGTAGAGCACCTCCTGAGCTCGCTCGAGCGCAAAGCTCGGGATCAGCAGGTTTCCACCAGCTTCGTGCGTCGCGTTGACTTCCTTCGCAAGGAGCTCTTCGATGTCGTCGCGTTCGTGTTCTCGGTCACCGTAGGTCGACTCGAGCACGACGTAATCGGCCCGATCGAACGGATCGGGGTCGCGGATGATCGGCCTGTCCCACCGACCGACGTCGCCCGAAAAAAGGACGCTTCTGCGACCGTCAGCGCTACCGCACTCGAGCAATACCGACGCGGCCCCGAAGATGTGTCCTGCTTCGCGAAACGTCGCGCTCACGCCGTCTGCGATTTCCACCGCGGTGCCGAGCGACTCGCGCTTGAAGAGCGGAATCACGGCCTTCGCGTCGTCGGTTGTGTAGAGCGGAACCTCCGGGTGCTTGCCCGACCGGCCCTCGGCCTGGTGGCGTCGCTTCTTGGTCTGTGCGTCCTCCTCCTGGATCCGCGCCGAGTCGAGGAGGATGATCGTCGCGAGCTGCGCTGTTGCCGCGGTGCAGTGAATCCGGCCGCGGAACCCCGCGTTGACCAGCCGCGGCAGGAGCCCGCAGTGATCGAGGTGTGCGTGCGTCAGCACGACCGCGTCAAGGCGCTTCGCGTCGAACGCGAACGGCTCCCAGTTGCGGCCGCGCAGCTTCCACTCCTGGACAAAGCCGCAGTCGACCAGAACCCGCGATCCACCCGCCTCAAGCAGGGTCGACGAACCGGTCACGTTCCGTGCTGCACCAAGAAATGTCAACGTCATCGGCTATGATACTACGCTGCCCCTGACGGCGTGTCAAAGACGCGGCGGCCGGGTCACGGCGGGAGGGTGTCGGCGATCACTCCCAGGCAGACAACCGCGAAGATCTCCGGGCGGTCGGTTTCCGGCGGCGGGGAGTCGCCGGAAACGACGATCCGAAGCGCTTCGCGCGCCTCCACAGCGACCGGATCGTCCAGCCCTATCGAGTCGGCGAGCGTGAGCGCCTCCGACGGAAGGTCGGGGTAGCGTCCGTCTGCCAGTGCGTCCCGGACATGCCGATGGAGATCGGCCGGAATCGCGTCGTCGCGTGAGCGGCAGTGGACGAGCCTGCGGCCGACCGCGACCAGGATAGAGTCCAACCGCTCGGCGAGCTCGTAATCGTCCTTCGACAGCAGCGTGTAGAAGAGGTTTCGCGCCCCGAGCGCACGGCAGACTGCGCTCAGAAGCTGAAGCCGAATCACCGGGTTGGAGTAGGCGGCTGTGGCTGCGATCGCCGGCCGGACCACCCTGAGGTCGCCGAGCCGGCTCAAGCTCTCCACCAGGCTCGGCAGCAGCGAACGACCGGGTCCGCTGACGAGCTTATCGTACAGACGCTCCTGCGCCGCCAGACCGCCGATATCACCGAGCGCGCGCGCGGCGGACATTGCGACCCGCGAGTCGGCAGAGTCGATCGCCGCCAGCAGCGGGTCGATCCCGGCCGGATGGCGCAGGCGGCCGAGCGACTCGGCGGCCTGCGCTCGCAGATCCGATTCTTCGTCGGCGAGCTCGGCGGCAAGGTGCGCGATCGCGTCGTTCGATCGCGTGTCGCCCAGGCCGCGGACCGCCTGTTCGCGCACGTCGTAGTCCAGGTCATCCATTGCTCGCGCGAGTTGTTCCACGGCCATCGGGTTGCGCGAACGCCCCATCGCGCGAGCCGCGCGTGCGCGTGCTCGACTACCCTGACTTCTGGAGAAGAGGAACGCATTGTAGACGAAGCCCATCGGGTTGCCGCGAAGCACCTGACCTACGATGTGTCTGACCGGCTTGGCCTCGCTCTCGGTCACCCATCTGACCAGGATGACCGGGATCACCATGAGCAACCCCGAAAGCACGAAGGTGATCCTGATGCCGCTCACTTCCTGACCCAGGAACCGCAGCGTGACCTCCGAGAGATTGCGGATGACCAGGCCGCCCACCGCCGTCGCAGTGGCGTTGACCAGACTCGTAGTGAACGCCCACACCGCGAAGTACGCGGCGCGGTTGCCCCGTTCGGGCACCGCGCCGAACAGGAGCGTGTTAATCGCGACCGTGAGCCCGGAGAACACCATACCGTTGAGCGCCATGATCACGACAAGCAGCACTCCGGCGTTCGCCGGGGTGAGAAGCACCCAGATGAACGGCAGGAACAGCCGCGGGATGATCAGAAGCTGCAGCACCGGCTTGCTGCCGAACTTCCCGGCGACCATTCCCCAGAACGAGTACCCGGCGATCCCTACGCCCAGCACAACCGCGTTGAGCGCGCCGATCGTCGCGTAGCTGATCCCCAGGTGGCGTATCATAAAGACGTTGTAGAACGGGTCGGCGATGAGCACCGCGAAGACCCACGCCAGGTAGAAGATCAGGAGACGGCGAAACCGCTTGTCCGCGATCGGGACGGTGAGCGTACGGTTGAAGGAGAGGTCTTCCTCCGTCCTGGGGATCGCGGGAAACGGAATCGGCACCAACAGGCGATAGCCGATGACCCCCACCAGCCACGCGACCAGGTACGGCACCACGAACGAGATATGCGCGCGCCCCGTGAGATCGATGAACTGGCCCGCCGCGTAGCCACCTACCATCGCCGCCAGATTCACGACGATCATCCGCTTGCCCAGGAAGCGCGCCCGGAAGTCTCCCGGGAGCACCGTCGAAAACCAGCTGTTGAACACCGGCGCGACAAGGTTTCCGGTCAGCGTCCCGAGCAATACGGCCGCCGCGACGAACGCGAACCGGCCGGAGGCCACGCCGATCACGAACGGAACGAGCACGACAATCGTATTGAGCGAGATGTCCGCGATCCCGAACCGCAGCACGAATGCCTTCTGGTCGGCAAGCCGGCCGGTGATGAACGACGACACCGGCTGGATCATCCCGGCCAGAGCCGCGATCGACGCGATGAGCGCGATGTCGGCGGCGTCGAGGCCCATCCACAGCGCCAGCCCCGTGAAGATCGGGCCGGTGACCGCGACCAGCTGCCCGTAGGCGCCCCAGAGTCCGCCGTTGACCAGCAGCCGGCGCATGGCCCGCGAACGGGTCAGATGCGAGAATTCGCTCATCCTGATTGCCGATTATGACGAGTCCCCACGGTTCATGCAAACGGAGTCGGCCAGCCGACGCGAGCGACCGGCTCGGCCGTGAGACCAATGGAGTCGCACGCGTTCGGCACATGGTGTGTGTGGTAACGAACAGATCGGCGATCTGGTTAGTCGTAACCTATCATTGGTGACGTGAACCGAGCGTATCGTCACCGCCACGTCAGTGGGTTCTTGCATGAGAGCCCGAGTCTGCGATTTTGGTACAGAGGTTTATATGAAACGGATTCTTGGACTTGCAATTCTGGCGGCAATCGTGTTTGCCGGCTGTAATGCGGTAGGGTCGGTCTTCCAGCCGGTCATCGGCACGTGGGAGACCACGATCGTCGGGGTTACGGTAAGCTCGGTCTACAACGCCGACGGCTCGTACACCGACACCAACTCGCTGGGGTCACTCGGCGCGACTGAGACCGGCACCTGGACCGCGAAGTCGGGTGTGCTCACGAAGACCGACAGCGACGATACGGAGAGTACGTACTCGTACACGTTCAACTCGAACAAGACCGAGATGACGGTGACTGCGATGCCTCTGGGCGTCGCGATCATCTACACCCGCCAGTAGAGAACAGCACTGCGTCCGACAGGGCCCGCCTGAGCCCTGCCCGGACGCCTTCGCGGTTGAGTACTGCGCCAACCCGGCGTCATGATCTATACCATCCTGGGCGGATTTGCGGTCGGTGGAAACTCCGGCATGTAGCGATATCCGGGATCGGCCTTCTGCCGCCGCTTGACCCGGAGGACGTGCGCAATCCCACGGAGGTAACCGCGAATCGGCTCTGGCATGTCGGGCTCCAGGATCCTGTGCAGGCGCGGCAGGTTGTAGAACGGAACGCTTGCGTACATGTGGTGCTCGGCGTGGTAGTTCATGTTCCAGTAGAGAAACGACATGATCGGCCCGAAGTCCGCGGTGTACGCGATGACCCTCCAGTCGGGCACGTCGCGCGCGAGACCCGAGTGCTGCTGGATTTCGCAACCGTGAACCAGGAAGGTTGCAGAGAAATAGCCGAACGTCACGGTCGGAATCAGTATCCAGAGCCGAAAGTAGACGAAGAGGCCGAGCAGGACGATGTGGCCCGCAAATAGTGTGCGTGCCCACGAAACGAGCTTCTTCGTCTTCACGTTCTCCCTCGACAGCAGCGGGCACCAGAAGAAGAAGTCGACGTCGGTGTTCCCGAGCGCGTGGTTCAGGTTGGTCCACATGATCCTCTTGAAAAGAGCCCAATCGAAGGTGAACCACCCGACTACCTGTGCCGTCGTGAAGCCGATCGGCTCGGGCTGGATCTCCCGGTCCAGTGCCATGAACCCCGTGTTCATGTGATGGCGTCGATGGCTCTCCTTGAAGTGGAAATGGCTGTTCCACGTGAGAAAGGCGAACAGCCGGTAGAAGAACTCATTCAGCCATCGTGTCCGGAAGGCGGTGCCGTGGGAAAGCTCGTGGACCGCAGCACCCATCCCGACGAAACCGTGGAACATCGAGTGGACGTAGGCCGCGACCCCCATCGCGATCCACTGCTGCTGCAGGAAGAAGTGGAGGGCAGCCCCCACCGTCGAGACATAGATGATCAGGAAGCTCCCCGCGTGGAGCAGTCCGCGCAGGTCGCTCTTTCGCATCAGGGCGCCAAGCGCTTCCTTGGGAATCGGGGTCCGGTACCAGGAAATGGTGTTCGCCGTTGCCATCGTTGCTCCGCTGACGCGACCGTGTCCGATCACGCTACGCCAGTGTGGCCGGCCGAAGATGATTGATCAAGTCAGGATGGTGCATTCGGTCAGGACGGTGGCATCGACCAACTCCGGAAGCACGAGATCTCAGAACGCTCTGCTACGGATTCAGCGGTCGCGTGGCCCGCTCGCGGGCCCGGAGGCCTGCCGCCGACGCTCTTCGCGTCGCGGAACGTCTTCCCTGCGTGTGAAGAGCGCGACGAACAGCCCCAGGATGAAACCAACGGTTGAGCTGAGGATCAGCAGGACGACGGCTGAAACCTCTCCCGTGAACCAGAGGAAGCGACCGGGGATCGGGGCGGTATTCTGGGCGATTATCAGGACAAGGATCACACTCAGCCCAAGGACAATACCGATCTTCACCCGGTCAAGCTTTTTCTTCCCCATTCGGCTTACCAGCCGCGCAAGCGGAGCCCGGAGACGGGGCCACCGAGCACGCCGAACGCACTCAGCAGGTAGAGAATGAGGGCGATGATGATGACGATGTTGAGGATTTTCTTCACGCCGGCCTGCATCGGGATGTAGGTGTTGACCAGCCACAGTATCAGCCCCACGACTACGATTCCGATGAGCAGTTGAATAAAGGACACTTGAACCTCCCTGGTTGTGATCCGGATACGCCGGACGCTCTATTCGTTAAAAGGTACCCGGTCCGTGTCGGACGATCGGTTCGCTTGCGTACATAAGAGGGCGATCTTTGCGACCGTCTGCGTCGCCTCATGCTGCACATCGACGCGTCAGATCGGTATTATTCCGTCGCCCTTCGTGCGGCTACGCACATATTTGGCGGGACTCGTGTGTTATCTTTGAAACAGTGAGTCCAGATCGCCCGGAGGTAGTTGTGGATACAGTCATTGATGAATCGGGATCCCGGCAGAACAGGCTGCTTGCCGTGCTCTCGCCGGAGGTTTTTGCGCGCCTCGAGCCTTCGCTGGAACAGGTTACGCTCCAACTTGGGTACGTGTTGTCCGAATCGGGCGGCGAATCGGACCACGTGTACTTCCCCACCACGGCGATCGTTTCGTTGCTTCAGGTGATGGAGAGCGGCCCCACCGTAGAGATCGCGGTTATCGGCAACGACGGCGTTGTGGGCGTGGCCCTTTTCATGGGCGGGGTTACCCTGCCGAGCAGGGCCGTCGTCCAGAGCCAGGGAGAAGCGTACCGGCTGCGCGGATCCATGTTGATGGCAGAGTTCAACCGGTCGGGCGCGTTTCAGCATCTACTCCTGCGCTACACACTCGCCCTCCTGAGTCAGATGGCCCAGACCGCCGTCTGCAACCGGCACCATACGATTGATCAGCAGCTGTGTCGCTGGTTGCTGCTCTGTATGGACCGACTCCCGTCGAACATGCTGGTCATGACCCTGAAACTGATAGCTAACATGCTGGGCGTACGGAGCGACGGCGCGACGCAGGCGGTTGGACGGCTGCGCGACGCAGGCTTGATCAGCTACAGTCGCGGCCGCATCTCGGTGATTGATCGTCCCGGACTCGAGGGACGGGCGTGCGAGTGCTACCGGGTCGTCACGACTGAAGCAGCACGCCTGCTCCCGTACCAGATCGAACGCTAAGGCTTCGTAAATCGGGCTTCAAAAAAGGCTCCCCGTGAATCACGGGGAGCCAATCTCAAGTCCTGCGTACTCGCGCAAACGCGAGGTACGTCACTTGAGTGCGTGTGTCACCCAGCGGGTGACGCGCCGCGCTCTACTTGACGGCTACGGTGTCGCCGGGCGACAGTTCGGCCCGAACCTCTGCAACCGACTTCAGCAGATTGTCCAGCTTCACGCTGAGGTTGAATCCGTCGATGATCGTGCGATTTGCGAATGGACTCATCGCGGTCACGCCTCTGGCGGTGAGGTCGGTGGAGAAGTAGGTCTTCACTTCCTTCACGTTCGAGACGTACTGCTTGAGTTCGCCCTGAATGCCTACGCTCGAGTCGGCGATCTGCGCGTAGACCTCGCTTAGTTCTGATCGACGTTGTTCACTGAGTGCCTGGATCTGGGGGTTCTCATACTTGTTGCCCTGGATGCGCCACTCGTTGAAATACTCCCTTCCTTCGGTGCCCATCTGGTCCGACCGGACAACGAACTGGTCGGAAGCCTTCTCCAGTCCGGCATGACCGTCTGAAAAGACGCCGTACGCGGTGGTGAGATCGCTCTGAAGCGGATTGACCAGAGAGGCCAGCGCTGAGTTCGTTGCAGTCAGCTCCATCACGAGGAGTCGGATATCGTCCTCGACCTGTGCCATGGTGACGCTTGCGGCCGCGCTCCGGTCAGATCCGGTGGTAGTGGCGCAGCCTGCTATCAGTAGTACCGACACCAGTGCGAACGACGCCGCGATTCCAACGAGTCTTTTTGTAATCATCATTCTCTATCTCCTTAGTTCGATATACTTTCGTTCGCCCATCTCAATCAAAGCCTGCAAACGGAAGGCGGTCGACGGATTGCGATCCGCAGCAATCTTCGGACTCTGTGTTTCGCCTCTGTGTACCCTCCTTCGGCTCGAGCCGATCTGTAGCAAGGGTACGACTACCGTACGACTGGATCTGTGCGCAGGCGCACATTGCCGACTCAGCAGGGGCAAGTCTGCGCGCAAGAGCGCAGGGAAGCCCCGTCCGCATGAGAGTGCTCGGATATCGTTGACCCGGCACGACCGGTTCTCTATCTTCAGGTATTGGGGGATGAGTGGTTTCGTCTGCAGCGGCTGAGAGTCCACGTGAAAACCGGTTGCTCAAGGTCCTTCCTGACGACCAGTACCGTCGCCTTGTGCCATTTCTGCAACCGGCGAAACTGCCGCTTGGGCAGGTGCTCTCCGAGTCGGGAGACCAGATGCGCTACGTCTACTTCCCCACTACAGCCATCGTCTCATTGCTCCACGTTATGGAGGACGGCGCTTCGGGTGAGATTGCGGTCGTCGGGAGCGAAGGCGTGGTCGGAATCGCGCTGTTCATGGGCGGCCAGACGATGCCCAGCCGCGCCGTTGTCCAGAGCGCCGGATCCGCGTATCGGCTCCAGGGGGCCGTGTTGACCAACGAGTTCAACCGATCGGGCGCGTTGCAGCACCTGCTGTTGCGCTACACACTCGCTCTTTTTGCGCAGATGGCGCAGACCGCCGTCTGCAATCGGCACCACACCGTTGATCAGCAGCTGTGCCGCTGGCTGCTGCTCAGCCTTGATCGCCTGAGCACCAATGTGCTGAACATGACGCAGGAGCTGATCGCGAACATGCTCGGCGTACGGCGCGAAGGGGTGACCGAGGCAGCCGGCAAACTCCAGAAGGCTGGTCTGATCGAGTACAGCCGAGGCAAGATCACGGTGCTCAACCGTCCGGGCCTGGAGGATCGGGTGTGCGAGTGCTACCAGGTGGTCAGAGATGAGTTCATCCGTCTCCTGCCGGACGTCGTGGCCAAGTAACTAGACGTCGACCCTCCCGCGATCTCCATACCCTTGAACGCACGCTCAGGCGCAGACCCGTGCAACGTGTGGCACCGCACAGACTGCAAAGCTGCTGACCCGTAGGTTTGACGAAAGGGATCGAACGACAGCCGCTTTCGGTATCGTGGTCCCGGGGAGGTAGCGTGCAGGATCACTGTTGACGTACCCACCATCACAGGCGGACGGACACCAGAGGGATAGTCCGTGCGCGTCGCATCATCACGTAGAGGAGAAACTTCAGATGAAAAAGAGAATCGCAACCCTCGTTCTTGTCGGGCTGCTCGTTCTGTCGGCAAACGCGTTTGCATTCAAAGGGCACGATGACTTCGCCATTGGCGCTGCTCTGACCAGCTCGAACCTCAGCGGGGTAGGAGGGATGATGACCCTTCATATCCCAAGGGTGCCCCTGTTCCTTGGCATTGGCGCGAACTTCGCACCCGAGCCGCAGATCGCGATGACAGTCGACTACTGGCTGCACCACGCGCAGCTGGCCGGGATGCTCCACTGGTACCTGGGTCTTGGGGTGTACGGCGCGGTGTCTCCGTCAAACTCATCCAATTCTGCGTTCGGCGTTCGCCTGCCGGTTGCGCTTCAAATCTGGCCGCTCAACAGCGAACTGCTTGAGGTGTTCCTGGAGATAGCGCCGGCATGGCTTCCTGTAACCGGTAACGGTTTCTACGCCGGAAACTTTCAGGCTCAGCTTGCGCTGGGGTTCAGGATCTGGCCGTAGTCTGATATCTGCTACTGTCCGGGGTGTCGGAGCCCCGGACTTTGGTCCAATACGCCACTCCCGCGTGGCAACGGTCGCAACGCTCCTGTCGGTTGACCATCACGAACGAGTGTTCTCCGTGATCTCGCTTTTTGAGTCGCTGTCGGGGCGCACGTACGAAGGAAGCAAGGTGAGTCTTGCGCTCTGCTTGGTGAAAGAGCCGGCCGCCTGGACGTTACCGGTCGATGAGTACTATCGAAACGACTTCGGTCTGGTACTGACGAGTGGATTCGCCACGATCGTGAAGACAGATTTCACCAGAAACATCGTCGGTCACGAGTACTTGGGTGACGCGACCAACAACTCGTTCGCGCCATGGGCGTACAACCCAATCGCGAACTGGTCGACGCAGGGAATCGCGTTCGTCCTTAACCGCAATAACGAGATCCTGATCTTCAAGGACGGCAGATTGCAGGTCTGAGAACGGCGTCTGACCGGGCAGCGTTAACTCAATCGAACGATCCGGCAGGGACTCGTGGCTAACGACGGCGCGACAGTGCTTGACCATAAGGGCCGGTTCATCAACTGTCGCGCGATCGTCACCGAAGTGTTCCCGTAACCCGACGGCGGGGCGCAGAAGCGCAGCCGCGCGGGCGCTCGCGGAGTACGGGATTGCACTGAGGATTTCGGTCGATAGGCAGATAACGGGGTACGTCAGGAAGGGGTCGGCGATCGAGAAGTATTTCGTCTACGCGTGACAGAGGCTGACTGGCTCAGACGATCAGGCGGAGCGCCACGAAGGTGGCGCTCCCAACAGCCGGGCCCGTGACGGTCAGGCCTGTCTCCGGTACCGAAGAACCGTACCACTACACGCGGCGGCGGCCGTTAGTGACGAATCCGACGACTATCAGTATTACGCCGATCACCAGTGCCAGGTAGACGAAGCCCCCGAGCGTCGTCGAGGTCACGAGGCCTAGCAGCCACAGCGCCAGCAGAACCAGTCCAATCACCATGAACACGTTCAGCATGTTCTCCCCTTTCTATCGTGTCGATGCGAGTCACCGTCCGATCGGTCTGAACCGGTCGGGACGCAGACGTTAGAGATCGCTCCGTCAGATCACGGATGTCAGAACAACCAGACGAGCACGATGCCGATTACGACGATCGCGCCAATGAGCGCCAATAGTCCCATTCTTACCTCCTTTCTTTCTAGTTTTGATGACGTGCACGAACCGCCTGCCAACGCAGCGGTGCCATCAGGGTCGGGCTTGCCGGTCAGCTTTTTGCGCGACCAACTATTCCGGTTGTCAGCACCAGGCCTATCACGCCAGACACCGCTCCGCCGATGATGTACAACAGCGTGTTATCCGTCAGACGTCCGGTGAACGTGGAGCTCAGTGAGTCCGCGACCGACCGCGACGCAGTCAACCCCATGATGAGCAATATCACCCCAGCGACCAATAAGACGATTCCCGCAATCCTTGCACCACTCATTTCGCAGCCTCCATTCGTCCTTCGACGTGAACTAAACGTACTCAGACGACCCACTGCGTTCTGTACGTTTGCGCACACAGACGGAACTTCGGTCGAATGAATGCGCCTAATCGGCTGGAATTGAGACGATCAGATTGAGGAGTCATCGCGAAGCGGCGCGATCGCGAGGCGGTCGCGATCGCGTGGACGAGGCTATCGCGCGGTCAGACTCTGGCGCCCGGTCTGCACACTCGCCTGGTCAGGAGGTAGACGAGCGTTGGGCTGATCAGCAGGCCCCCGATCGGAGTGAGTCCGATCTTCGGTGTGATGAGCGGCATCAGGCTCGTATACTCCCAGAGGTTCTGGTCGTACGCCCGGACTTCCAGGTAGATGAGGAACGCGACGCAGATCGCAGTCGCGATCACGAATCCGACCCACGGTTTGACGGTCAACTTGGGAATCCCGAACAGGATGCCGCCCTCGGAAAACCAGAAGCGGTTTCGCAGGATCACAAAGGTGAGCAGATACGCACCAACGACAAGCAGCGCGTCCAGGAATGCAGCGCGCCAGAACGTCTCGACGAAGAAGAGCTTCATGTCGACGGTGTTCTCACCGAAGTAGGCGATTCCGCGGTTGATGCCCGTGTACATCGGAATCTGCGACACCTCCCAGAAGAAGTTGAACAAGAAACCAAAGACGACGATGAGGATCTCCGGCTGAAGGAGCAGTCGGAGAACAGGGTTGCGGACGGATGGGTCGACGACCGTCTGCGGCGGGGTGTAGTGTCCTGCCTTCTTCAGCGGGAGGTTCACAAGACTGCCCAGACCTATGCCAACCAGGATCAGCGCGATTCCAAGGAAGAGCCGTGGAAGGTGGGCCAGCCCGGTGAAGACCAGGAAGGATCCATAGAGCGCGAACATGGTCCGGATTGCAGACCGCAGGACAACGAGTGGTTTCATATGGTCTCCTCTTGGTCGCCAGAGTAGCTGACTGAAGCGGCCGTGTCACGACCACGTTGCGGTAGGCGCTACGATTCGAGGCAGGCTGCCCCTGTCGTCCAGCGCTTGCTGAGGCACTGTCGTGCTACGCGAGCACCGTTTGCTCGAGATGTTCTCCATACTCGAGCAGCCGCTTCAGGACGACCTTGTCGCGGGGCGGTGTGTCGACGCGCGACAGGCGGTTACGGACGTCGCGCATGAAGGTGCCGATGTCCATCACGCCGCGCGCCTCCGGCGTCAGGATCCGGGTGGCGCAGAAACTGCGCCACTTCTGCCGCTCGTCGTCGGAGAGCGATTCGGGGTAGTTGCGCGCGATGTAGCGCCACAGCATCTCCGGTCCGCGCGGGTCGTAGAGCTTGGGCGGGTTCTCCCGGAGCTTGTCGGGCGGAAGCTCGCGAATCAGGTCGAACTCGATTCGGTCCTCGTCGGGGAAGAAGTCGCCCGAATAGATCTGCAGGTCGGGGTCGTGCGCGTCGCGTCGCTGTCGACCCGAATAGACGTTGCGGATCCTCTGCACGATGTCGGTCCGTGCGGTGATCTTCCGCGCGTGCTCAAGGCACGCGTCAATGTCCAGGCCGAGCGCGGAGGCGCGGTCTGCGTCGATCGTCGATAGCGGCGCGACCGCCGGGCTTCGATTGACGTGGATCCCCTTGAGTGGAATCCGGGGGGTGTCGCCGAGCTCTTCCTTCCGCGTGAACACGCGCCTGCGGATCTCGTCGACGTCGGCGTCGAGCCAGTCGTCGGGGTCATGGCGCAGGTCGTACGCGATGACCTCGTTCGGGTTCTCAGGCGCGACGCTGAGGGGCAGCACGATCGATGTGCAGCCGGTCGGTGAGCTGAACATCGCCGACGTATGCAGGACCGGCTCCATCTTCTGAAGGTTGAGCCACTTGCGCGCCTCCTCCTTCTTCCGAAGCGAGAAGTAGAACCGGAACAGCCGCTCGTTTACGCCGTGGAGCAGGCGCGCAAGCCCGATCGTCGCGCGCACATCCGACAGCGCATCGTGCGCCGACTCGTGTTCGACGTCGTTCGCCTCTGCGAGTGCCTCCAGTTTGAAGACCGGGACACCGCGCTCGTCGCGCAGCCAGTGAATACCGTCGGGACGCAGGTCGTGGAACATCCGCAGCAGATCCAGGATGTCCCAGCGCGAGTTATTCTCCAGGTACTCCCGGCGGTACGGGTCGTAGAAGTTACGGTAGAAGAGCGCGCGGACGAACTCGTCGTCGAACCGGAGATTGTTGAACCCGACCGTGCACGTGCCGGGCTCGATCATCTCCCGGTGGACGATCGCGGCAAACTCGCGCTCGCTCACTCCGCGGTCGGCCACGACGTCCGGGGTGATCCCGGTCACCAGACACGCATCGGGGTGAGGCACGTAGTCGGGCGTGAGCCTGCAGTAGGCGACAACGGGTTCGCCGACGTGCGCGAACGAATCGTCGGTCCTGATCGCCGCAAACTGCGCGATCCGGTCCCACCGCGGATGCAGCCCGAAGGTTTCCAGATCGTACCAGAGCAGCGTCATCGGCATGAGTGACTCTACCAGACACTCGATCACGGCTCAAGTTCGCGACGGAGATCGAGCCAGGCCCAGGGGATAAATATGACATAAACGCTAAAATTGACGCTCCGTCCACCGGCGTTTTACAGTAGTCCGATCAGGATTACTCGTCGCGCGGACTTGTAGACGCGATCGTCATCCGTGACCGGAGAGACCGACTGCGAATGAACAACGCACCTGCACCGACCATTCTTCTTGTCGAAGATGAGGCCCTCATTGCGCTCGCCGAGCGGTCGGTGCTCGAACGCGCCGGGTACCGGG
>RECL01000080.1 GCA_007694025.1 Spirochaetaceae bacterium | reverse complement strand
ATGTCGCCTCCTGAATTCTATGAATTCCTTGCGACATCTATGTTGACACAGGGGGGGACTCAGAGCATTGTAACGTCTCACGCTATCCGGTCAACATTTCTCACGTAATCTGAGACAAAGTGAAAGAGAAGCCGGGGACAGCCCCGGCCTCTCGGAAGTGGGTCAGAGGATCTCGGTTGCCGCGAGCCGGACATGCTCTGCGGTAACGATGGGTTCCTTGCGTGTGGCGGCAGCGAGCAGCGCACCGCGGGCGAGCGCGTTCGCGCGACGCAGCAGCCCGCCGGATCCCTGGTGGATAGCGGTCAGCGCGTCGTCGCAGAGCAGATCGGCATTTCCACCGACGATCGCCAGGTGGTGGGCGAGGTAGTCGGCCATCTGGTCTCGGGTGAGACCTTCCAGCAGGGTGCGACCGATCACGCGCGAGGCGAACGGTCGCGAGGTATGGAACAGTAGGCGGTCGATGAGGATGTTCTGGCCGCTCAAGATCATGGGGATCATGGTTTTCTGGTCGAACGGCAACTGGGTCAGCGCGTGCAGCTGCGAGAGCAACTCCAGACGTAGCAGGTGTGCCTCGTCGACGATCAGTAGCGGCTGCTGCTTTTTCGCCGCGATGGTGGCGAACGATTCGCGGATGATGCGCACCAGCTTGGCTGTGGAGCCGGGGACCTCAGGGGAGCCGAGTTCCATGCACAGCGAGCGCAGGAAATCGAGCGCCGAGCCGGATGAGCCGACAAGCGTGACCACCACGTACTGACTCGGATGCAATCGGCTGGCGGCGGCGCGCAGGCTCGTACTCTTGCCGCTGCCGACCTCACCGGTGATGACGGTGGCAGCCCCGATACGAATGGCGTAGTCGAATCGATCCACAAACGCCCCGAGGCCCGGAATGGCGAACAGCTTCTCGGTGGGCACATCCTGGGCGAACGGCTCGCCGGACAGCCCGAAGGCGTTGGCCAGCGCGATCATCGTGGCGTCTCCCCAAAGAGGCTACCGCCGCGGTAGGGCTGGTTCGCCGGCGGGGGGTTGCCTGTGGGCAGGACGTCGATGTTCTGACTTGCCGTTCTGCGCACCCGGCTGTTGACCAACGGATCGAGCGGGACAAGGAACCCGTGACTGTGCTCCTCGAACAGGGCCTCGACGCGCAGTGGATCCTCCTTGTTGTACAGGAGCGTGACCGACCGACCGATGAGTCCCACCGGCGCCTCGAAGAGCCTGCCGTCGAGACTGACGGTCCGGTCCTTGTCGACCTTGCGGACCGCCGGGAAGCGGAAGTAGTCGCGGACATCCTTCGGTGCGGGACGAATCGCGTGCAGATGCTCCAGGTACCGCTCAAGCGGCGCCTGGTGGGTCGAGGAGTGCACTCGCACCTGGTAGTCCTGTTCGAGCCACCGCGTGAGGCCCGCGTTGAGCTCTTCGAGACTCTTCGCCTCGGTGAGTAGCGGCAACAGCTGCGAGCGCACGGTACGAAAGAATCTCTCGATTTTCCCCCGACCCTCCGGGATTCCCGGACGCGAATGCAACAGCGCGATGCCCAACCGCGCACAGGCGTAACGCAACAGATGCGTGCGGAAAGCCGATCCGTTGTCGGTGTACAGCCGTCGCGGCAGCCCACGCTTCTCCAGCGCCTGGATGATGCAGTCGCGGAAGCTGTCGATCGATTCGCTCGTGTAGAACTGGGCGTGGGTTATCAGACGTGAATGGTCGTCGAGCACCGCGAACAGATACGTCTTGCGCAGCACACCACCGACCTGAACCTTCGGTGCGTGCAGCCAGTCCGACTGCCACAGATCGTTGGGTAGCTCCGCCTCGAACTTCCGTCGGTCCACCGGCTTGACCTGTCGCTCGGCCAGACCGTGGCGGACGAATAGCCGGTAGATGCTCTGTCGCGAAGCGGCAAATCCCGGCGGCAGCGCACCACGACGTCGAGCCAGAGTCAGCAGCGTCTGGAGCGAGCACTCGGGCAACTCCCGCTTCAGCGTGACGAGTGCCGCGGCGCTTTCTTCGTCGATGCTACGACTCGAGCCGCGGTCGATGCGGGGCCGCGGTTCGAGGCTCCTGATGTCACCACCGCTGTTTCGGTAGGCGGCCACCCACTTCAGAACCGTCGAGCGGGCGACCGCACTCCTGGGCGAGCCGGGGATCTGCCACACCGCACCGGTGATCTCGCCGAGAATCCGCTCACGCTCACCGCGTGAGAGATGACGGTCCACAAGCGGGGCGATGACCCCGAAGCGAAACAGCGCGATTCGTTCTGCCAGTTCCTTCTCCATAGCTGGTCCTCCATTGGGAGCCAGTCTACGGGGCGCGTATCGAGGCGGTAAACGCAAAGATCCGGTGGGGTGGTTCGTCGACGTGGTTGATCTCACGGAAAAGGAGCGAATGCGTGGCCACGATCTGCCCGGCCTCCAGCAGTGCCTCCAGCTCCGCCGCTTCCCCGCGTATCGCCCGGCAGCGCTGCAGCCCGCGCCACCAGTACTCCTGACGCTGACGGGAGAACGAGTCCAGCCACGTTCCTCTCTCAGCCCGCAGCCACAGGCTTGCGGCCATCGCGCTCACCGTTGCCTGAAAGCCGCGCCAGTACTCCAGCGGCCGGGCCGTGTGTACAGCCCCGCACTCCGGGCACCGCCAGCGCTTCATCCACAGTACCTCGGCGAATCGCCCGAAGTAGCGACCGGCATATCCATGCCCCCAAAGCCGCGACCCATCGCACCGCGGGCACCGTACAGGACGTGCCCAACAGAACCTCTTTCCAGCTCTTGAGACCTCGTGTAGATTGACCGACAGATACAGTATCAGGGCCGTTACCCCTGGTAGTGTTGTGGGGATGACCGGAGCTTCCAACTCTACGGTCATCCCCTTTTTCATCGGTCAATCCAGCGTGAGAATCTCCTCCAAATGTTTATGTGAATCTGAGAATCTCCGCCTCTTCTCGGATCGCTTAGCGTGAGACGTTACAGCGGGCGACGTCGGGCAGGTCCGTGTAGCGGAAGTTCATTTCGTCCTCGGCGGCAAAGATCTGGATCTGGAGCCATGAATGGACATCCTGCGCCC
>RECL01000393.1 GCA_007694025.1 Spirochaetaceae bacterium | reverse complement strand
CGGCTGATCACCGGCGACGCGTCGGATCGCGAGAAGTTCGACGCGTGGGCACACACCGTTCCCGCGACGATCGGGAACCCGCTTTACCACTGGACGCATCTTGAGCTTCGCCAGCCGTTCGGGATCGACGACGTGCTGCTCGACCCCGGTACCGCCGACGACGTGTGGCGACGGACCGGTGAGCTGCTCGCGAAGAGCGAGTTCAGCGCGCGAGGGATCATCAGGCAGATGAACGTCCGCTTCATCTGCACGACCGACGACCCGCTCGACGATCTGGCTCACCATCGCGCGATCGCCGCCGACGCTTCGTTCGGCGTCACGGTGCTTCCGGCGTTTCGACCCGACAAGGCCGTCCACATCGAGCAGGCCGGCGCGTTCCGCGAGTGGGTCGGCCGGCTCGAGCAGCTTGCAGGCGAGCCACTCTCCGGGTACGAACGCTTCATCGAGGCGCTGATCGCCCGACTGGATCTGTTCCATGAGCACGGCGCGAGGATCAGCGATCACGCGCTCCAGACGCCGGTCTTTGCGCCGGCCGGCGCATCGAAGCTCGACGCGATCTACCGGCAAGTTCGCGCGGGCAAGACCGCCGACGCCGATGAGATCGCGCAGTTCCAGACCGGGGTGCTGTTGGAGCTTGGCCGGGCGTACGCGAAGCGCGGCTGGGTGATGCAGTTCCACATCAGCGCGTTGCGCAACAACTCCCCGCGGATGTTCGAGAAGATCGGGCCCGACACCGGTTTTGATTCGATCGGCGACGAGCCGTTCGCCGCTCCGCTCAACAGGCTGCTTGGCGAGCTCGACCGCACGAATGAGCTTCCGAAGACGATTCTCTACTCGCTCGACGCGACCAGGAACGATGTGCTCGCGACGACCGCAGGTAACTTTCAGGATGGCGTGACGCCGGGCAAGATGCAGTTCGGTTCGGGCTGGTGGTACCACGACCAGATCGACGGGATGCGCAAGCAGATGACGACGCTCGCGAACATGGGGTTGCTCAGCCGGTTCGTCGGGATGCTTACCGACTCACGGAGCTTCCTCAGCTACACCCGCCACGACTACTTCAGGCGGCTCCTGTGCGACATGATCGGCGACTGGGTCGAGCGGGGAGAAGCTCCGAACGACACGCGTCTGCTCGGCGCGATGGTCCAGGACATCAGCTGGAACAACGCGGTGAACTACTTTGGCATCAATATCGAGGCGTAGCATGGATGTACTGAAACAGATAGACGAGCGCGGACTGCTCGGCATGTCTGAAGCCGAGATCGACGCGTTGCGGTCAGATGCAATCGCTCGCGCCGCCGGCGCCACGAGCCCGGCCGGCGCGGCATCGTCGGGTAGCAGTGCCGCGGCGATCTATGAGTCGAGCGCGGTGCGCGTAGGACCGGTCGTGCTCGTGATGGCGCGGGTCCCTTCAACGCAGTGCGCGGCTACGGCGGTCACAGGGCCTGCCGGCGGTGGAGAGTACCAGAAGCGACTGTTCGCGGTCAGCAGGGAGCCGTTCTCGCTTGGCTTCGACGGACCACGCGGGTCGGGCGGCGGGTACTACTACCAGGAGATCGTGCCGGGACCGGTCAACGTCGGTCCGCTGTGGGAACACCTGCCGTGGACGCGCCCGGTGAGTCTGCGCGACGAGCGGACGACGATCGGGATGGGCGACCGGATCGGGATGGCCACAGCCGGGCAGCTGCGCGCAGCGCGCCGGTTCGACGCGTCGCCGGTGCTCGCGCAGCAGAGCATCCGTGAGCTCGACTTCACCGCGCGCAGCTTCACCGACGTCGTCGCCGACACCGCATTTCTGGTGTTCCAGGAAGGGTTCACGCGAGGCTACGGTGCCGACGGCGACCACCTGAAGACGATCCCCGACATAGATCGCGCGCTCGCGAACCGGATGCCGATGATCACGCTCGACCTGACCGAGGTCATGCGACCCGAGGTCGCCGAGTGGAGCGATGCGCAGGTCAACGGCGCGTTCGGGAGCCTCCCGAGCGACTTCGCCGCACGAATCGGCAGCGACTACGCCGACCGGACCGTCGCGCTCGAGACCACAACGCTGCGGATCGACGCGGCGACCGCCAGGCGGTGTGCGGTCATGTACGGCGACGCGCTCGCGTTTACCGAAGTCGTGAACGCGCACCTCAAGAGTCGGACAGGCGACAAGTACGATCTGGAGATCAGCGTCGATGAGACGACGACACCGACGCTCCCGTCTCATCACTACTTCATATCGCGCGAGCTCGAGCGGCGCGGCGTGACCGTCAGCAGCCTTGCGCCGCGCTTTGTCGGCGACTTCCAGAAAGGAATCGACTACATCGGCGATCTCACCGAGTTCACCGAGCAGTTCCGCGTGCACGCAGAGATCGCGCGCGCAACCGGCGGCTACAAGATCAGCGTTCATTCGGGCAGCGACAAGTTCAGCGTCTATCCGGTGGTCGGTGCCGAAACGGGTCTCAGGCTTCATCTGAAGACCTCGGGGACGAGCTGGCTCGAGAGCCTGCGCACGATCGCTCAGTGCGACGCGGAGCTCTACCGGTTTGTGCACGCACGCGCGTTCGACTACTTCCCGCAGGCGCTCAAGTCGTACCACATCACCGCGGATGTCGCGTCGATCGCGGATCTGGCGGCGGTCACCGACGACGAGCTTCCGGCCTACCTGGACGACCCGGCGTGCAGGCAGCTTCTGCACATCTCGTACGGTGGATTGCTCCGCGACCCCGAGGTGCGCGAGCGCTACTTCACCGCGCTCCATCGGCACGAGGAGGCGCACTGCGCGAACGTGTCGCGGCACATGAGCCGGCACCTGGAGCTGCTCGGCGTGCCCGCGCTGTAACCGTGGCCCGGACCATGGCGGAGGCAACGCCTTGACAGCGTGGTTTCGGGCGTTTATTTTACCGCGCAGACCCACGAGGAGGGACCGATGGCTGGTAACATTTCAAAGAACGCACGCCGCGAAGGCGCACAGACGCTCGAAAGCCGCTGGGGCGGGAAGATCATCATGAAGTCGGTGTTCGAGAAGGGCAAGATCCGCCACTTCGCGGTATGCGAGAAGACCGG
>RECL01000085.1 GCA_007694025.1 Spirochaetaceae bacterium | reverse complement strand
GGAAGAGCTCTTCCTCCCGCTTCGCGAGCCCAACGACCGGGATGTCGAGTTCGAGCGCCGTGAGCATTGCGACCGCCGCGCCGATCTGTCCCTTCCCACCGTCGATCAGAATCAGGTCGGGCGCGGGCAGACCTTCGTTGACCACCTTCGTGTAGCGTCGCGCGACAACCTCCCTCATCGCGGCAAAGTCATCCACGCGGCCGTCGAGCGTCCGCATGTGGTAGCGACGGTACCCGGAGGGTTCGGGACGGCCGTTCACGAAGGTCACCAGCGACGCGACCGGGTGCGTGCCTTCGACGTGCGCGATATCGAATCCTTCGATCCGAAGCGGCAGGTTTGCCAGCGCGAGCACCTTCTGCAGTTCTTCGAGCCCGGCGGTGTTTCCGCGTTCACGGACCCGCTTGTCGTAATCCCGCCGGGCGTTTTCTTCGGCGAGCCGGACAACCGACGCGTCGCGCGACGTCTCGGGGAAGAGTATCTCGACGCTCCTGCCGGTCTGGTCGGCGATCAGCTGCGCAAGCGGCGGGGCGATCTCATCGATCTGCTCGCGGGCGAGCCCGATGATCAGTTTCTCCGGTGTCGACGCAGCGGATTGGTAGTACTGCGCGGCGAACTGCGCCACGTACTCATCGGGTGGCGCGTAGACGTCCAGATGGTAGTTCTCGGTGCCCAGGAGCTTGCCTGCCCGCAGGTGGAGCACCGTCACGCTTGCGAGCCCGTCGCGCTCGTACCAGCCGATGTAGTCTCGGATCTCCGGGTCGAAGTCGACGACCTGCTGCTCCTCGTGACTCGTGCGTATCGATTCGATCGTGTCGCGTAGCGTCGCGGCGCGCTCGAACTCCAGGCGCGCGGAGGCATCGGTCATGTCGGCCTCCAGCCGTGCGATCAGCGCATCGGTGTCACCCGACAGGAGCTTGCGAATCCCGTCGACCCGCGCGGTGTACTCCTCGTGCGACGTCTTGCCCGCGCAGACAGCGGCGCAGCGACCGATGTGATAGTAGAGACAGGGGTGCTCTCTTTTCCTGATCGCCTTGCGACACTTGCGCAGCGGGAAGAGTCGGTCGATCAGCTCGATGTACTGGTCGAGGCGGTAGACGTTCGGGAATGGACCGAAGTAGTCGCTTCCGTCGTCGACGATATGTCGCGTACGAAAGACGCGCGGGTACTCCTCATTCGTGATTCTGATGACCGGGTAGGTCTTTCCGTCCTTGAGGTTGATGTTGTACCTGGGGCGGTGCTCCTTGATCAGGTTGTTCTCGAGCAGGAGCGCTTCGTATTCGTTGCGGCAGACCACGTACTCGATCCGGTCGACCTTTTTCATCAGCACGGTGGTTTTCGCGTCTCGGTCGCGGTTAAAATAGGACCGTACTCGGTTCCTGAGCGACTTCGCCTTACCAACGTAGAGCACCGTGTCGTCCCCGGAGCGCATCAAATAGACGCCGCTTGTCGTGGGGAAGTGCCCGACCGATGCTGATGCTTTCTCCATATCTGCCGATAGTAAGGATAACCAAGGCCGATGAGAAAAAGAACCGTCCTGGCACTCCTCACGCTTCTCACCGCCGCGACGCTCCACGCGCGCGAACACACGATCGTTCTAGGCACCGACGACGCGTGGAACCGGCTCGCGAGCGTCGACCGGATCGTGTCCGTGCCCGGCAGGCAGGGGTTTACCGATCTGCGGCTCGAGGCGTTCCGGCATGAGCCCGGACCCGACACCGAGCTCCTCATTCAGTTCGACGAACTGCCGCTGCGCGACTCGACTGGCCGCTACGCCGTGCGTTCGGCCGATCCCGAGCTCGCGCCGACGATCGCGCGGACGGGGAGAGCAGCACTGCTCGTCGACTCGCCCGATGACGTGATCACCGTCGAACCGCTCGCCCCGGGGCTGTTTGCTCCCGGCATGCAGTGGGGGAGCTTCACGGTCGACTTCTGGCTCTACCCGGTACAACTGGCAGACGGAGACACGTACCTGTCATGGAGCGCACGCGAAGGGGCAGCGTCCGACTTCCGTGACCAACGATTCGCGGTCCAGGTCGACCAGGGGGCGATTGCCGTCGTATTCCGGAACTTCTTTGTTCGCCCCGACGGGACCGACGTACCGGTCCGGCTTGTCAGCAACGCTCGGTTGATTCCGCGGACGTGGGCGCACCACGCGATCCGGTTTTCAGGCGAGACCGGTCTGCTCGAGTATCTGATCGACGGACGCACCGTCGCGTTGACGCACGTGTCGGAGACGGGACGGCAGGACGGGAGCGTCTTCTACCCGCGGATAGCCGCTGTGCGCACCGACGGACTTCGGATCGCTGAACGGATGCGTGGCGCGATAGACGAGGTGCGAATCGAACGCCGCTTCATCGACGATCTGCGCGTGCCCGAGTTCTCTCCGGCCGGTGGACGCGTCGTCTCCGAGCCGATCGATCTGGGATCGACCGGTGCGCGCGTCCTTGCGATCGACGCATCGATCGGTACGCCAGGACTCAGCGACGTCTTTCTCTACTACCGTGTGTCGAACGTCTTTGGCGCGGACGGCGAGTGGAATCCGGTTCGCCCGGGTACGCGGCTCGATGCGGTAGGCCGCTACGTGCAGGTCCGCGCCGATCTGTTCCCCGACACCCGAGACCACCTGTCACCGATGCTGTCTGATCTGACGATCGCGTTCGAGCCGAGTCCTCCGCCGCGTCCCCCCGCCGGGGTCCGCGCGATCCCGATGGACGGAGCTGTACGGATCGAGTGGACCCCGGTCCGCAGCGCGAACATCGTCGGGTATCGCGTCTACTATGGAACCGATTCGGGCCGCTATTTTGGTGACGACGCAGCCGGAGCGTCGCCGATAGACGCGGGCAATGTGACGTCGTTCATTGTCGACGGGCTTGCGAACGGGACGCTCTACTTCTTCGCCGTTGGCGCGTACGACGAGCACGGACGCATGCACGAGTATCAGCTCTCTGCGGAAGCCGCTGCGCGTCCGGGGCGGGTACACCGATGATCAGCGAACGCGTCCAGGAGCTGCTCGTTCGCGCGCGGAACGCGTTTCGGCTGACCGACTACGATACCGCTCAGGAGCTCGTTGACCAGATCCTGGCGGTCTACCCCGATTCGGTCGCCGGGACGATCCTGAACGGGATCATCGCCGGGCGTACGGGTCGCCATCGCGACGCGATCCGCATTTTCCGTCGGGCGCTCAAACTCAATCCCAACAACCCTGAGGCGTTCAACAACATCGCGGTCAGTCTCCGGCACGAGGGTAAGCTCGACCAGGCGCTGGTAGCGGTCAGGAAGGCCGAAACGCTGTTCGGCGCGCGCGCGGATATACTCTACAACAAGGGCAACATCCTGAAGGAGCTCGGTCAGATCGACGCGGCGATCGGGTCGTATCTCCAGGCGATCGAAGTCGACTCCCGCTACGTACTCGCGTACAACAACCTTGGTACGCTCTATCACGACCGTGGTGATCTGAAGAAGGCGATCGAGACGCTCAGTATCGGGCTGTCGATCGATCCGAACCATCCGACGCTGCGCTACAACCTGGGGCTCGCGTACGAGGCGGAGAACCGGTTGGAGGAGGCGCAGCACGAGTACGAGCGTTCGCTCAAGTCGAGACCGGGCTGGGGCGAGGCGCTGAACAATCTGGGTATCGTCTATCAGAAGCAGGAGCTCTACGATCGCGCCGACCGGACCTTTCGCGTCGTACTCAGCATCGACCGGAGCAACCCCAGAGCGAACAACAACCTTGCGACGAACTACGCGTTGCAGGGCCGCACGCGCGAGGCGATGCAGTTCTACCGCCAGGCGCTGCAGCTCGACCCGTCGTACTCGCGCGCAGCCGGGAACCTGGGACAGTTACTCGACCGTGGACGCGACCTTGCCGGGACCGTCGACGAGCTCCAGCAGCTTGCCGATCTGGACACGCACGACGCCGACCTGCAGCTGCGACTCGCCGGAGTGCTCCTTCGGACCGATCGGCCCGGTGCGGCGGAGAAGGTGCTCCACAGGATTCTTTCGGCCGACGACCGCCATGTAGAGGCGACACGCTATCTGGCCGAGGTCTACCTGCGGACGGGTCGCGACCGGGAGGCCGACGAGACGTACGCGCGCCTGCTTGAGCTGAACGCGAGCTATGTCGACCACCTGCTCGACCGCGCGCGCGTGTTCCGAACGCGCGGCCAGACGGTGCTCGCGCTGAAGGAAATCGACGAGTACCTCGACGCGAGACCTGGAGAGCTTGAGGCGCTGCTCGTCAAGGCATCCATCCTGGTCGATCAGGAGCGCGTTGAAGAGGCGCTCGCGATGCTCGAGGAGCTGCGCAACCTCTACCCGGGAGACGGGCGCGTGCTTGCCGGGATCGCGGCGGCGCACCGGCGCGGCGGCGATCGCGAGGATGCAATCCGTGCTGTCGACGAACTGGTCAACCTGCAGGGCAGCCGCGCGAATCCCGAAGACATCGACGCGTTGAATGAAAGCCTCGCGCTCTACGAGGAGGCGGTCGACGCGTTTGCCGACGAGTTCCAAGGCAACTGGGAACGCACGCTGAACCGGCTTGGCGAACTGAGTCTGCCCGAGTCCGAGGCCGAGCCCGAGCTCGCGGTCGAAGAGACTGTCAGCCTCGACGAAGACTCGATCCCGATCCTGAGCTTCGGCGGTGAGGAACTGCTTGAGCCCGAGGAGTGGGAGCTTCAGGTACGCGAGGACGATCCCGAGGCCGAAGAGGAGTACCTCGGGATCGAGCCCCCGAAGGAGATGGCGCCGTCGCTGATGACGCTCCCCGACAACGAACAGCGTCGCGGGATCGAGCCGATGCCCGACCACCTGGGATCCACCGGCGGGTTCGGTCCGCCGGCAGCGGGCGGCGCCCGACCGCAAGGGGCCGACGTCGCGATGGAGGAGTACCGGCCGCCGGAGTACTCGCCGCAGCCGCCACAGCAGCAGCCGCGGCCGCCACAGCAGCACTCTTCGCCTCCGCCGCGCGCTCCGCAACGCGATTCGGCGCACTCCGAGCCGCCGAGTCAGCAACCTCAGCCGTCCGCTGGTGGGGATCTGGATTCGCCCGGGTGGCCCGCGCCGGGCTACGACCAACCCTACCGGTACGATCTCCCGTACGACGCTCCGGACGAGCAGGTGTCCGACCAGGCCGAGGACCCCGACCTGCTCGAAGAGGTGGACGAACTCGAAGAGGTGGTCGACGAGTCGACCGACGAGTCGACCGACCAGTCGGCAGACGAGGACGAGCTGGTCGATCTCCCGGAGGACTTCGAGCTGCTCGAAGACGACACGGTCGGGCCGCCGGATGACGAGCTCGACCTGGACGTCGACGATGAAGCCGATGACGAGGATCAGGAAGAGGTTCCCACGATCTACGACCTGCTCGGGCCCGGCGCGGATCTGGACGACGAAGGGGCGGTTGAATCGGGTGACGCCATTGAGCCGCGCCCCCCGGAGCCGCCGCTCCCCGACGCGTTGCCGATCGCGCGCGACGCTGCTCCCCGAGTCGCGCCTGACACAGCAGCCACGGCACCGAAGCAGCTCCTCGACTACCTGGCGACGATGACGAGCGAGCTTCCCGAGTCGAAGCGGAACGAGTACCTGGAGAGCGACGTCCGGCTGAAACTGGAGTATCTTCGGATGAGGCTTTCCGGTTCCGCGGGGCTGCACCGCGACGCTGAGCGCTTCACCCGGCGCGCTCCATCGCACGCGGCCGGTCCGGTCACCGAAAAGGCAGTCGTCGGTACGCTCGAGTATATCGGGCAGATATCGACCTACCATCCTGACGCGACGATCGCATCGGCGCTCCGGCGACGGATCGAGCACGTCGTCGGGCAGATTCGCCGACAGAGAGCCGGCGGATAAATGAGGATCTATGACTCCTGAGGACCGGATCAAGAAGCTCCAGGCGTACGTGTCGACGATGCCCGCACTCCCGGTCAGCGTCAGTAAGGTCATTGAGATCGCCAACAATCCAGCGACGTCTCCGGTCGATCTGAACCGCGTCATAAGCCTTGATCCGGTGCTGATGGCGCGCGTGCTGAAGCTCATTAACTCCGCGTACTACGGCGTCAGTTCCAAGGTGAACTCGCTCGTTCGCGCGATCATCATGCTCGGCATCAACACGGTGAAGAACCTCGCGCTGAGCTCCGCCGTCATGGACACGCTCGGTGACAAGGGGCAGTTTCGCGCGCTCGACCCGCAGGCGTTCTGGCGCCACTCGCTCGGGGTCGGCGTGACCGCGAAGCTGATCGCGCAGCATCGGAAGGTCGAGTCCGCGAAGCTTGAGGAGTACTTCATCTCCGGACTGCTCCATGGAATCGGGAAGATACCGCTCAACAACGTGCTGAGCTCGGAGTACGTCGAAGCGATGAGCGTAGCCGACCGGCAGCGCATTCCGCTGCACGCGGCAGAGCGCAAGGTGTTCGGCTTCGACCACAGTTTCGTGGGGCTTCAGATTGGTGAGGCGTGGAAGCTTGGCAACGCGATCCTCGATACGATCAAGTTCCAGACCCGACCCGCCGAGTACGACGGGCAGTACGCCGACATCGTGAACACCGTCCACGTCGCGATCTACTCGGTGACCGTCGCTGAGGTCGGCTTCTCCGGCGACCGGTATCCGGAGCGGGTGAACGAGCACGCGCTCGCGACGCTTGGAATCAACATGGGCTATCTGGACGATATCGACGAAGAGGTCGAGCGGCAGATCGAAAAGGCCGAGATCTTCCTTCGGCTGTAGGGGGGGGCGTGCTCGCACGACTATGGGGCGTTCGTGGATCGATACCGGTCCCGGGCGCGAACACGGTACGATACGGCGGGAACACGGCGTGCGTTGAGCTGCGCTACGGTCCCGACAACCGGCTCATCATCGTCGATGCCGGCAGCGGCATCAAGCCGCTCGGCGACAAGCTCGTCCGCGAGGATCTGCCCCACGGGCCGATCCGCGCGAAACTGTTCCTGAGCCACACGCACTGGGACCACATAATCGGATTCCCCTTTTTTGTTCCGATCTTCATCCCTGGCACCGAGCTGGAGATCTACAGCCCGGTGAACTATGAGGAGCGAAGCGTCGAACAGATCATCGGAATCCAGCTCAGTTATCAGTACTTCCCGGTGCGGCAGAGCGAACTGTCCGCGTCGATTACCTATCACAGTCTCAAGGAGCAGGTGCTCGATCTGGGCGATGGGATGAAGATCACAACCAAGTTCCTGAATCACCCCGTCAGCACGTTGGGATACCGGTTCGACTACGACGGCGCGTCGATCGTCACGCTGTTTGATCACGAGCCGTTCAGGAACGTCTTTCCCGCCGACCCGGAGCACCCCGACTACGACCCGGCCGCCGCCGACGAAGGGCAGAAGGTTGCTGACGAGGAGAACGCGCGCATTCGCGCGTTCTACGCCGGCGCCGACGCGGTCATCCACGACAGCCACTACACGCAGGCCGAGTACGACGCGAAGTTCGTCGGCTGGGGGCACAGTACGTTCGAATGGGCGATCAAGGAGGCGCACAAGGCGCGCGTGCGCTCGCTCTACTTCTTCCACCACGACCCGCTGCGGACCGACGACCAGCTCGACGAGCTGCTCCAGACGTACCAGAAGAAGGTCGACGGGAAGACGTCGATGAGGATTGCCGTCGCGCGCGAAGGCGACGAGATCGAGGCGTAGCCCTGCCGGGAAGGCCGTTGCGGCGCGCCGCTGCTGCGCGCCGCAGCCCCCGCCGGTTTCGGCGCGACCCTCTTGAGTTTTCCGCACCGGCGTACTACATTTCCAGAGGCGATCCGCGGAGCGCTGCGGGGGATTAGCTCAGTTGGTAGAGCGGTTGGTTCGCAATCAACAGGTCAGGGGTTCAAATCCCCTATCCTCCATCCGGTAGATTGACAGCCTTGGGTTCGTAACCTTCGGCCGGTTTCGGCCGCCCCATTGTTGACTCGAGCGCGTCCTCTTTCGACAATAAGGCAGGTGTAGTGCATGAAAACCGACGTCGATCTGAAGGGACTCCATCCGCTCGAAGTTCGCCTCCTGCTCGAGTTCTCCGCCGGAGAACAGATCACCGCGTCCGCGCTGTCCGAGCGGCTCGGCTACAAGGTCGGGCAGGCGAACCAGGCGGTGAGCTGGCTCGAGGCCAAAGGCCTCCTGGTCGAGGCCGAGCGGACGACCGCGGTCGGCTTCGAGCTGACCGAGCTCGGCGCTGAGTACGCGCGAACCGGCACCCCCGAAGAGCGGATCATCGCGCTTCTGCGCGATCGTGGGCCGCTGCGGATCCCCGATATCACCGCCGCGCTCGGGCTGGAGAACAAGGACGTCGGGTCGGCGTACGGCAGCCTGGGTAAGGCCGGCGCGCTCGAGATGGACGGTGAAAAACGCATCGCCGTCAAGGACCCCGACGCTGCGACCGACGTCGCGCTGATCAGGACGCTCCTTGACCGGGCCGAATCGGCCGACGGGCGGCTTCTCCACGAAGTTGATCTCAGCGACGACGAGCGGCGCGTGATGGAAAGCGTGAGCCGCAAGCGCGGTGCGGCGAGTGCGCCGTTTCGCGTGATAGAACGAGAGACCGTCACCTACCTCCTGACCGAAGACGCGGCGCCCGTCGCTGGCGCGCTGGCGAAGGCCGGTATCACCGGGCAGGAGATTGGGCAGCTCACGCCGGAGATGATCCGCGACGGATCGTGGCGCAGCGCGACGTTCCGCGCGTATAACATCAACGTGCCACCCGCGCAGAGCATCATCGGGCGGCGAAACCCCTATTCGGCCTACCTTGATGAGGTGAAGGACAAGCTCGTGTCGCTCGGGTTCGAGCAGTTCGACGGGTCGCTCGTCGAGACCGAGTTCTGGAACAGCGACGCGCTGTTCATGCCGCAGTTCCACTCCGCGCGCGACATTCACGACGTCTACCAGCTGGAAGCGCCGACGCACGCGCGCGAGATCGAAGAGCCTTACCTGTCGCAGGTCGCTTCCGCGCATGAGAACGGCTGGACGACCGGAAGCCGCGGCTGGCGGTACGGCTTCGACCGCGACTTCACGAAGCGGCTGATTCTGCGCAGTCAGGGCACCGCGGTGTCCGCGCGGACGCTCAGGAGCGCGAAGGTGCCGGGCCGCTACTTTGGCATGCTCAGGTGCTTCCGGCCTGACGATGTCGATGCAACGCACCTGTCGGACTTCTACCAGACCGAAGGCATCGTCCTGGGCGAAGACGTGAATCTGAAGACGCTGCTCGGCCTCCTGGAGATGTTTGCGGTGGAGGTCGCCGGAGCGACCGACGTCAAGTACGTCCCCGGCTACTTCCCCTTTACCGAGCCGTCGATCGAGGTGCACATCAAGCACCCGGTGCTCGGCTGGTTCGAGCTTGGAGGATCGGGGATCTTCCGCCCTGAGGTCACCGAGCCGCAGGGCGTGTCGGTACCGGTGCTCGCGTGGGGACTCGGGATCGACCGGATGGCGCTGATGAAGCTCGGCCTCGACGACCTTCGCGAGCTCTTTACCCCCGATATCCAGAACGTGCGGCGACGGAGGGTCGGCTGATGCCAAAGATCGAGATGTACCGGGATGCGCTCTTTGGCTACATCGGGCGCACGATGCCGGAGTCCGAACTCGAGTCGCTGCTCGAGGCTGCGAAGGGTGAGATCGACGAGTCGGCCGACGCCGACGGCGTCATGAAGATAGAGCTCAACGACACGAACCGTCCCGATCTCTGGTCAACCGCGGGCCTTGGCCGGCAGCTGCGCGTCTACCTGGGCGGATCGATGCCGCGCTACGACTTCTTCTCGCGCGACGCGGATGCCAGGGACCCCGGCACTCGACGGGTCGTCGTCGATCCCGCGCTCGAGCACGTGCGGCCGTATATCGCGGCGTTCGCGGTCACCGGCAAGCCGCTCGACGACGCGTCGCTGAAGGATCTCATTCAGAGCCAGGAGAAGCTCTGCACGAACTTCGGCCAGCGACGGAAGTCGATCGCGATGGGCGTCTACCGGACCGGTCTGATGACCTTTCCCGTCCGGTACCAGGCGGTCGACCCGGTCGCGACGCGGTTCACACCGCTTGGCATGGAGCGGGAACTGAACCTGAACCAGATCATCGCCGAGCATCCGAAGGGTGTCGAGTACGGACCGATCGTCGCCGACTTCGCGAAGATGCCGTTCCTGACCGACGCGAACGGCGAGGTATTGAGCTTCCCTCCGGTAATCAACAGCGCACGGGTCGGCGCGGTGGAGGAGGGCGACCAGGACCTCTTCGTCGAGCTCACCGGCACCGATCTGGAGTCGCTGCTGCTCGCGTGCGCGATCGTCGCGTGCGATCTGGCCGACGCGGGGCATACCGTTCTTCCGGTCGCCGTCGAGTATCCCTACGATACGCCGCTTGGTCGCACGGTCGTCTGTCCGTATGCGTTCCAGCAACCGCTCATTGCCGAATTGTCGGCGATCGGACGGATCCTTGGAGAGAAGATCACCGCCGATTCTGCGGTCACCGCGCTGCACCGGATGGGCGTGACGGCGACCGAATCGTCGACCGGGCAGACCATTGACGTGCAGCCACCCGAGTACCGTAATGACTACCTCCACCAGGTGGACGTCGCCGAGGACGTGATCATCGGGCGCGGGATGAGGACCTTCGCACCCGAAATGCCGACCGACTTCACAGTCGGACGACTGACCGAAGCCGAACGCTTCGGTCGGACGGTGATCGGAACGCTCGTCGGGATGGGCTATCTGGAGATGATCTTTCCGTACCTGGGCTCGGGCAGAGACTTCATCGAGAAGTTACGACCGGTGCCGATCGGTGATCCCTGGGAAGGCGTCGATCAACGTCCGGTGAAGCTCGCGAACCCGATGTCGGAGAGCTACGAGTACGTGCGCAACTCCAGTCTGCCGTTCCTCCTGAACGCGGAGAGCGTCTCTGCGCACGCAGCGTACCCGCACCGGATCTTTGAGGTCGGCAAGATCGCCCGCTTCGACGATGCCGACAATCACGGCGTTCGCACGGTCGACGCGCTCTGCTTTGTCGCCGCCGACGCCGACGCGGGTTTCACCGCGATCAGCGGCGACCTGTCGGTTCTGTTCTACTATCTGAGTCGAGAGTATCGTGTGGAGGAGTCCGATGACCCGCGGTTCATCCCGGGCCGCGCCGCGCGCGTGCTGATCGGCGACACCGTCGTCGGGGTTGTCGGCGAGCTGCATCCGCAGGTGCTGGAGAACTTCGGCATCACAGTTCCTGTCACCTGCTGCGACCTCGACCTGAACGCGATCCTTTCCGGATAGTGCCGTCGGCCGCGCGAACGGATGATGCCGTCGGTGTCACTATCTGTTAGACTATACGTGTGGGTGAGCAGGCGCGCGTGACGCCGCAGATCCTGGTCCCGTACCCGGGACCCGACGGATCAGGGGACGTCCACGACATCTTCGTCTATCTCCGGCCGGAAACGAACGGCGTGCTCGTGGAGAGCGCGCTTCTGAAGGTCGTCCAGAACTGTTCGCAGTATCGGTCGTCGATACGCCTGGTCTATCTTGCGAACTTCCCGGGCCAGTTCATCGTCGACAATCACATTGTCGAGCGACACTACGCGCACAAGTTCTACTTCGCGGTGCACGGTAAGCGCGTCTTCACGCGCCATATGATCGATGAGTTCGAGCGTCACTTCGGCGTGCCGTTTGCCACGGCACGCGTCATCGGCAGCTTTGAGGCGCTTCAGGAGCTCGGCGAGTCTCCCGATCAGCTGTTCACGCAGTGGGTTCCGGCAGCGGATCTGCTGCACGTCGATGGGCAGAGCATCAAGCGACTCGCAGACGTCTTCGTTGTGAACTACGACATCCCGGCGCTTCTCCACAAGAACACCCGGAGCACCGACATCGCGGTGATGCTCTTCCGGTGCAGCGTGGACTACGGTTACTTCCAGAAGCTCGTCGACCAGATGCGCGATGCACTCATCGAAAATAAGACGCTCCCCGAGCGACTGCCGGCGAGTCGTGCCTTCCACTACTCGAAGGGGCCGTTCGAGCAGCTTCTCGACGCGTTTGACTATCTGCGGAAGCCGGCGGGCGACGCGGTCGATCTCCGGGAGCTATCGTTCGTTCGGTACGCCGCGGAGCACGGGTACACGGGCGATCAGTTGATGAGTCTTGTGCGCAACCCGGTCTGCGTGTTCGAGCAGTCGCCCGGCGACTATGTCGAGGAGAGCATCTTCACGTACACGTCGACCGACAGCTATCCGGAGGCGATCACGAAGCTCGCATCGCTGCGGTCACAGGTCTGGATTCACTGACGGAGTTCGGTTGGTACGGTCTACTCGGCCGGGGTCGATGATTCGCGCGACTTCGCGATCGCTTCGTGGACGGTGTCCAGGAAGCGCTGCATGTTGAGCGGCTTAGAGAGGTAGTAGTCCATTCCGGCTGCGTAACAGCCGTCCTCATCCTGCTGAGTCGCGAATGCGGTCATCGCAACGATTGGAATCTCTCGATTGCCGTCGCCGGCCTCACCGCGGCGGATCGCGCGTGCGGTCTCCAGTCCGTCCATGCCCGGCATCTGGACGTCCATCAGTACGACGTCGATCGATGCCGTTTGCAGCGTTTCGATCGCCGCCGGCCCGCCGTCGGCCTCGATCGCTCCGACACCGCCGCGACTGAGCATCTGTGAGGCGACCATTCGGTTGACCTGGTTGTCCTCGACGATCAGCGCGACCGGCCGGTCTGGTAACGTTTCAGCCATGACGCCTGATTATACCGAATCCGGCACGACCGAAGATAGTGCTCCAGCGCGGATCAGCCTGAGAAGCTCGTCGTGGTCTGACGCCTGCCTCAGATCGGGATGCGCGTCTACGACGGTCTGACTGGGACGAAAGAGGTAGCCCGCATCGGCGGCGCGGAGCATGCTGATGTCGTTGAAGCTGTCGCCGACCGCCTGGACGCGAAGGTTGAGGCTCTGGAACGCCTCCACCGCGGTTCGCTTGCCGTCACGCTGGCGAAGCTCGTAGTCGACGATTGTGCCGGACCCATCGACGACGAGCCGGTTGCACAGCAGAAACGGGTGGTGCAGGGTCGCCATGATCGTATCGACGAACTGGACGAACGTATCGGACAGGATCGCGACCTGAAAGCCACGGCGCAGCTCAATCAGGAAGTCGGCGGCACCGGGCAGCGGCTCCACGGTTCGCGTGACTTCCAGGATATCGGAGATCGTGATCGCGTTGCGCGCCAGGATGTCGATCCGGTAGCGCATCAGCTTGTCGTAATCGGAGATGTCGCGCGTGGTAACGCGCAGTTCGTCAATCCCCGTTCGCTCGGCGACCTCGATCCACATCTCCGGGATCAGCACTCCTTCCAGGTCCAGGCACACGATGTTCATGCTGCGCTCCAGATACGCTCGACCTCTTCGGCGATACGCTCGATGCCTCGCTCAACGTCGGCATTGTCCATCGCGTAGCTCACGCGAATGCATCGGTCGGTGTGTTCCCACTGGTCGTGCGTGCCGAAGCAGAAGTACCGTCCCGGCACTACGACGACGTTGCGCGCCTTGAGTCGCTCGTACAGGTCAGCCGTGCTGCCCGGGAGTTCGGGAAACCAGATCCACAGGAAGAGCGACCCTTCGCTGCGGTGGACCGAGTACGGAAACCGATCGGCGAATACCCGGTGCGTCCACTCGAGCGCGTGCCGCGACTTCCTCTGGTAGAACGGACGAACGAGCTCCCGCGAGATACGGAGGATCTCACCGCTTTCGAACAGCTCCTCGGTGATCGCCTGGCCGACCGTCCCGTTCGCGAGCGACATGATCGCGTTCATCGATCCGATCGCGCGGACGATCTCTTCGCGCGCGATCAGGATGCCGGTCCGAAGCGACGGTAGGCCGATCTTGCTGAGGCTCATCGACAGAACGATGTTCCGGTTCCAGATCGGCTGAACGTCGGAGAAGATGATATCGGGGAACGGTGTACCGTACGCGTTGTCGATGATCAGCGGGACGTCGTGATCGGCGGCCAGTCGGTCCAGGCGCGCGACTTCGGTATCGGTGAGCACGTTTCCCGACGGGTTCGTCGGCCGTGACACACAGATTGCCGCGGTCGAGTCGGGAACGGTCAGCGCGTCAAAGTCGATGTGGTACTTGTGGCAGTGCTCGTCGATCTGCTCGATCCGGGGCAGAAACGACGTGAAGTCGATGGAACGGATCGACTGGTCGCGGTACCCGATGTACTCGGGCATCAGCGGGAAGAGAACCGTCTGATCGGGTGCGCCGTTCACGCCGGGACCCGCAAGCAGGTTGAACAGCATGAAGAACGCCGACTGGCTGCCGTTGGTGATCGCGATATTGTCGGGTGAAAGGTCCCACCCGTACTCGCGGTTCAGCATTCCTGCGACCGCCTGCAGAAACCGCGGTCGACCTTGCGGCGTATCGTACTGGCCGAGGACACGGTCGAATCGGTCGGTGTCGTCGAGCATCCGCGCCATCTGCGTCCGCCAGATCGCGGCGACCTCGGGGATCAGCGCGGGGTTCCCACCCCCGAGCATGTACTTCTTGTCGCTTCCCGACAGCGCGCTGCCAAGGTCGTCCATCAATCGGAGGATCCCGGCGTCGCTTGTGAAGCGGCTGCCTGTCTGTGATCGTTTCATCCCGGCGAGTATAGCGGCGCCCGCCTGCAGTGTCATGCCCGGCTGCGCCGGGCGCGCGAGGACGGTGGTCAGTGCGCTACGGTGCCGGTGACCGTGGTGGGGTCGAGGTCCTCATCGGCGATCAGTCCGTCCGCCGGGACGAGCGGAGCGTCGGAGAGATCCTGTGCCTTCATCATCGATGACACGC
>RECL01000447.1 GCA_007694025.1 Spirochaetaceae bacterium | reverse complement strand
AGCGTCGGCGCGCTCGACGGCGTACCGATCCACCATCCCGAGACGTTCCTCACGTACGAGCACGCGAACGGAACCGTTCCGATCTACCGCGACCTGGACCGGCTCCGCGACGCGTGGGTGGATCTCTCCCGTCAGGACGAAGCCGCGATCGAAGAGTTCGTCTCGACGATCCGGCAGCTCGGCGCGGTCGAGATGGAGGCGGCCAAGCCGATGGACATGATGTCGCTCCTGGAAAAGGCGCGCTACATGCTCTCCATGAAGGATGCCGGAGCGGTCCTCCGGCGCTACGGCAAGGTCGGACTCGCCGAGTATGCCCAGCGGTTTCGCCACCCGGCGATCCGCGCGATGTTCGCGACCTTCGCTCCCGGCGACTACGCCGTCGCGTTCCTCTTCTTCGGCCTTGCGACCTTCGCGCAGGGACAGTCGTCGATCCCGATCGGTGGCTCGAAGGCGCTCGCCGACCGCATGGCCGAGCGCTACGTCGCCCTCGGCGGAAAGGTCGAGACCGGCTGTGAGGTTACCGGCCTCAAGATCGAAGACAAGCGAGTCGGCCACCTCATAACCGCCGACGGGCGAACCTTCACCGCCGACCACTACATCGCGGCATGCGACGCGCACGTCGTGTTTGAGCGGCTGCTCGGCGGGCGCTATCGCGACCCAGCCTTTGAAAAGCGCTTCAACGACCCGGAGACCTATCCGCTCGCATCGAACACCTACATCGGACTTGGACTCGAAGCCGACGTCGCAGCGATGCCCAGAACCGTGCGCTTCGACTGCGAGCCGATCCAGCTCGGCACCACCCCGATCACGCAGATCACGCTCAATCACTACGCCTACGAGCCCGGCTTCGCTCCACACGGGTGCACGGCGATGACGGTCGCGCTCAACCACTTCGGCGAGGCGATTGACCACTGGTTCGCGCTCGCCGGTGACCGCGCCGCGTACCGCCGTGAGAAGGAACGTCTGGGCGAGGCCGTCCGCGAAGCGATCGAAGCGCACTTCCCGCGTTTCGCGGGCAAACTCACGGTGCTCGACGTCGCGACGCCTGCGACCTACGCCCGCTACTGCAACGCCCATCGCGGCGCCTTCATGGGGTTCTTCCCGACGACCAGAAGCAGGATGATGGCGCACACCGGTCGCATCAAGGGGCTCAATAACTTCGTGCTCTCGGGGCAATGGCTGCAGCCTCCCGGCGGACTGCCGATCGCCGTCGTCACCGGCAAGGACTCGATCCAGCGGCTCTGCAGGAAACTGAAGCGCCCCTTCGTGAGCGAACCTGACCCAAAGGAGAAGGCCTGATGAGCAGTCTTGCAGATTTCGGCGAGTACGCGCGGGATGCCGCGGCTTCGTGGCGCTGCCCTGGGGTGGCGGTGTCTGTCATCAAGGAAGAGGAACTTCTCCATCAGAGCGTGCACGGGTGGCGCGATGTAGAGCAACGGCTCCCGATGACCGGGGATACCCGTTTCCCCATCGCGTCAATCACCAAATCGTTCACGGCGATGAGCGTCGCTCTGCTGGTGGATGACGGGAAGCTGGAGTGGGACAAGCCGGTGCGGGACTACATCCCGGAGTTCATCCTGAAGGACTCCTACGCCACTGAGCATGTGACGGTGCGCGACATGCTCGCGCATCGCACCGGCCTGCCGCGGCACGATCTCGCCGCGTGGCGGATGGATCTGCCGCTCGCGGACTTCATCGCCCGCATGCGGCACCTGGAGTTCAACCTCTCGTTTCGCGAGCATTTCCAGTACAACAACCTCATGTACTACGCAATCGCCTACCTGGTTGAGAGGCTCGCCGGACAGCCCTGGGAGGAGTTCGTCTATGAGCGTATCCTCGCTCCACTCGGCATGGAGGCATCCAACTTCGCGCCGCAGCCGCCGCGGCCGGAACAGGTCACGGCAGCCGGGTATCGTGTGGATCGAGATGAAGAGGGCGGGGCGGAGGGGCTCGTCCGCCTGCCGTTCGGCGAGCACACCCGGCTCTCGCCGGGCGCAGCCGGCACGATCTTCTCGACCCTCGCGGATCTCACCCAATGGCTGAGAGTGCACGTGAACGAGGGGCGGAGCGGAGATCACCGGCTGGTTTCGCAGGAGAACCTCAAGCAGATGCATCTTCCCCAGATCGTTATGCCAGGCGGCGGCATCACTGAGGCGCTGCTGGGCAATACCATCTGCACCTACGCAATGGGCTGGTCCGTGGAACCGTACCGTGACCATACGCTCGTGCACCACAGCGGCGGCGTAGAGGGGCACAGCCTGATCGTTGGGTTCCTGCCTCAGGAGCGCGTGGGCGTTGTGGTTCTGACCAACATCGGCGGGCTGCCCGTGCCCCAGGCGCTTCTCTACGAGGCCATTGATCGCGCGCTCGGTCTGGGCTCGCAGGGCTGGAACGCGCGATTTCACACGACCTTCGATCCTCTGATCGCGGCGGAGGCCGAGGGCAAACGGACAGCGGCCGCGGAGCGGGTCGCGGATGCTCCACCCACACATCCTCTCGAAGCCTGCGTCGGATTCTACGAAGCGGACGGCTATCCCGACTTCGCCGTCGAGCTCGACGGGACGGACCTCAAGGCGCGAACCGTCGGCAGTCTTGATTGGTCCGAGCTGCGGCACTACCACTACAACGTCTTTGAGTGGCACATCGCCGCTTTTGACCAGTGGGTGAAGGTGAGCTTCCAAGTGAGCGACAGCGGCGAGGTGGACTCCGTGTCCGTACCCATGGAGCCGACGGTTGAAAACATCAGCTTCGCGCGGAAGCAGCCCGAACTGTCTGAGGAGATCCTGGCCGCACTCGCGGGTGAGTACGAGTCGCCGGTTGCGGGCCTCAGCTTCACCGTCGCCATCCGCGACCGCAGGGTATTCGTGGCCCAGTCCGGACAAGCGCCTGCGGAGGTCAAGGCCTGCAAGCTGACCGCCAGCCTCGTCGGGTTCAGAATGGAAGGGGTTCGACTCGACTTCGTGCGCGATGGCGAGGCGATCTCCCGTCTGGTTATCAAGGCGCCGGGCATGACGCTTGAAGCGCCGCGAAGGCAGGCACGGTGATGGGAGGCCCACC
>RECL01000064.1 GCA_007694025.1 Spirochaetaceae bacterium | reverse complement strand
CCGCGAGACCTGCCAATAACCTGGCAGGAGTTCATCCAAGCCGGTCCGCAGCAGTATCGCGAACCAGACGACGAAGACCACGACGGTTCGCAACACTGGGCCCTCTACTTCAACCTGGCGACGAGTACCGGACACCTCTTCTGGATCGACTTTGGCGATGACGTGTCGGGTACCGTACGAGTTGATCCGGAAGTACCACTGTTGTAGCCAATCAGCCGAGCGCAAGCCACGGGCTCGCCCGACCGATCAGGAGTTTGCGCAGGCGATCGCGGGCCGAGTCACTGTTGCGTGCTGTGGTGGCTCAGCAGAGCATGGAGTTCGAGTCTGCTGTGGACACCGAGCTTTGCGAAGACGCGTGTCAGGTGGGTCGTTACGGTGCGCTCGGAGATTCGGAGTTGCTCGGCGATGTCGGCGTTCGACGCGCCCCGGACGACCTCACGCACGATCTCGCGCTCCCGCGAGCTCAGTACGCTGACCGGGTCTCCGCCGGGCGTGGCCGCCGCGACGTCGCCGACAACGATGTACCCGAGCACGACCCCATCGTCGGACGCGATCGTCGATACGGCGACGTCCATCGATCTCACCAGGCCACCAGGGGGGCCGACGTCGACGGTGGCCCAACGGCAACCGCCAGAAAGGAAGTCTCCGGCGTCCAGGCACTCATGAAGGTCGTCGGCCGACCGGAACACCTCGTCGAGAGGAAGTCCCGCGGGCCGGTGGCCGTTTCCGGAAATGAGCCGGGATGCCTCTTCGTTCACGTGGTGAACGACCCGGCGTGCGTCGAGCACGAACACGGCCGAGCCGGGAAGCTCGGTCACAGCGAGCTCTTCCAGCCGAGCCGGTGGGCTCAAGAACTGGTACCGGTCCATCAGATAGGCGAAGTAGAACAGCCAGAAAAGCTTGAAGACGAGCACCAACCCGCGCGACGGGACCGCGAAGAACAGGGGAACTATGATCACCTCAACCAGCGTGATGAAGACCAGGAGAACAGTCGCCAGTAGTAGCGCCTTGTAGACTTCGCGCTCGCGAAGCGACGCGGATGTCGCAGAGCGACGGGCGTACAGGTACGCCGACAGCCCGTAGTACCCGAACCAGATGACCGGAAGGGTGACGAACGCGGCGGTCGCATACGCGTGGTGGAACTGCCACACGCCGTCGATCTGGATGAACTGCGTCGTGTAGGTGGTGTCGGCGATGAACAGAGCCGCTGCGACGGCGCACGGGACGTAGACCGCGTACGCCAGCCGCCAAGGTCGGGCCACCCGGCCGGTCACGACCAGACAGAAGTGTAGAAAGGATCCAAAGTGAAGGACCTGGAACACCGACCCGACGGCAAACAGGAGCGCAAACCAGCCGCGATCGGACGCGGTGAGCGCGAACACCGCAATACCCGCCCAGCAACTGAGAGTCGACGCCATGACAAGGAAAGCCCGCCTGACGCGGCGGTCGATCTGGCGAACGTAGACCACACGGCACAGAAACACCGCGAAGAAACAGGTCAGTGCCGAACCGAGCGCAACTGGCGGCATAGTCCCTCACATCGACTTCTCTGCTATGCCACTACAGTATAGCCGACGCTCGCGAGAGCGCAATGCGATTCAGGCCACCAGTCACCTATTGGTCGAGCGGCAACAACACGTACCGGTCGGCGCTGTGTTCTGAGATGAGTCGGTGCCGCTTCAGAAGCGCAAAGAGGCGCGAGCGGCTGTCAACCTGGAGCTTCCCATAGATGTGGCTCAGATGGCTCTTCACGGTCCGGGGCGCTATCGACAGATGCGCCGCGATGTAGTCGTTGGAGCGACCCTCGATCACGAGTTCGACGATGTCGAGCTCCCTGGAGCTGAGACAGCTGATCGTTTCGAGCGGCGTCCGTGGGGGAAGATGCACGCCAACCACGATATATCCCCTGAACCCGTCGTCCTCGTCTCGCAGCGCGCACACTTTCAAGTCCATCGGCATCCGGTCGGGGGCAAGGCGGTAGACGTGGGCCACCGTCGCCACCGACGAGACGTCTCCGCTCCTGAGTCTGTCCAGCTCGCGGGAGAGGCGCCCGTGGTCGGGAATGAGCTCCGTCAAATGCTGGCCCAGGACAGCGTCACCGTCCCCAACGACCAGAAGCGAGGCCTGACGGTTCATCGAGTGGACCTCCCCTCCGGGGCCAAGCACGAACACCGCGTACTCGGGGAGTTCCTTCAGCACGACATCATCGGTCGGCCCGGAAGCGTTGAGGAAGCGATGCCGCTCCATCAGGTGAGCGACACAGAGCAACCAACCGAGCTTCAGGATCAGATCCGGACCGATGGAGGTCGTGTCAAACGCGGCGGGGAAGACGATCCCCTCGATCGCGCTGAGCACCAGGATCACGACAACCGCGGTACCAAGAAGGAGGTTGCGGCGGCGCACGTCGGACGGTACCGGTGTTTGATGCCTTCGCAGGTAGCAATACGCCGGGATCACGTGGTAGAGCGCCCACACGATGACAGGGATCGCAAGGTCTGCCGAACCGAGCCTCTGGTTCAGCCTCCACATTCCGGCGACAATCGAGTAGTTCCGCAGATCGGCCGCGAATCGGTAGAAGAAGGGCACGGTCGCAACCGCGGGGGCATAGACCAGCGCGATTGCCCACGATCGGACCGGTGCGGCTGCGGTCGAGTTCAGCGCAAAGTGCAGAAAAGCGCCCAGATAGAGCATCTGAAGAAGGTGTTCCACGCGGACGAGCGTCGCGAAGACGGGGAGCTCAGCGGCGGAGTACGCGCAGACCGCGACGAAAGCCCAGGCGGCGAGCAGTGCCGACATCAGCACGAAGGGTGGTGTGGACTCGGTCCACGGTGTCTGTCGGCACACGACGTACCCAAGGAGGAGCGAGAAGAAGCCGGCGACTGCCGCAGCCACGGTCATCGGAATCATGGACCCGCCCTCACGACCACTCCCCTTGCTGCCTTGGAGTAAGGAAGCGGCAGATGACATCCACCGCCCCAGCCCCGATCACGCCGCGACGGCAGCCCGCCGCCGCTCCCCCGTACCTACCACTCCACGCTGACCGGCCCAAACCTCCTGATCACGCGTACGCG
>RECL01000425.1 GCA_007694025.1 Spirochaetaceae bacterium | reverse complement strand
CGGCCTCACCACCGGACCGGCTCGAACTTCCAGCCCGGATTCACCTTCTGCATCTCGACCTCGTCGTTGCGCTCGGTCAGGCCGCACTCGAGGTACCTGCGATGCAATCGCGCGAGTTCCTCGCGGTCGAGCTCGACGCCCAGCCCCGGCTCGTCGGTGACCTCGTACGCGCCGGCGACGAATCGGCGACGCCCCCCGGCGACGACCTCCTCCGATTGCCACGGGTAGTGCGTGTCGCACGCGTAGGTGAGGTTGGGCGTGGCCGCCGCCAGGTGCGCCATCGCGGCAAGAGAGATCCCCACGTGGCTGTTCGAGTGCATCGAGAGCCCGCGGCCGAAGACGCGACAGATCCGCCCGAGTTCGAGCGACGCGCGAAGCCCGCCCCAGAAGTGGTGATCGCTCAGGATGATCTGCTCGGAGCCGTGGCGCACGCTTCCGGGGATGTCGTCGAATGAGGTGGTACACATGTTCGTCGCAAGCGGTGTATCGAGCGCCTTCGCGACCGCGGCCATGTTCTCCTGCCCACGAACCGGATCCTCAAGGTACTCGAGCGTGCCGTGCAGGCGGCGGCCGACCGCGATCGCGGTGTCGACGGTCCAGAGCGCGTTCGGGTCGAGCCTGAGCGGAACGTCGGGGCCGAACGCGTCGCGAAGCGCGAGCATCGCGGCGGCCTCCTCGTCCGGAGGGAACGCCCCACCCTTCAGCTTGATCGAACGAAATCCGAACTCGTCGCACATCGCGCGCGCCTGCGCGACCACGCCATCGGGATCGAGCGCGGGCTTCTGGCGCGCCGCCGCCCAACCGGCCGCGGCAGGATCGGTGTTCAGGCCGAGTTCACCGCCCGCGCCTTCGTACTTGTAGAAGAGATAGGCCGAGAAGTCGACGCGGTCGCGCACGCGCCCGCCGAGCAGATCGCAGACCGGACGTCCGGTCGCCTTCCCTATCAGGTCGAAGCACGCGACTTCGACCGCGCTCGCGACGTGCACAAAAACGCGCCGGTCCCAGGGCGAATCGCCTCGCGATTCGCCCATTGAGTCACCGCGTGACGTATCGCCACCGCCGAAGCGCTGCTCGAGCGCCGTACGGATCGCGTTCATCTGGTACGGATCGAACCCGACAATCACGTCGCGCGCCGCTTCGAGCGCGCTCGTGGTCGCCACGCCGCCCGGAACTTCACCGATCCCGGAGATCCCGTCGCTCGTGACGAGCTCGACGACCGTACGCAGCGCGTACGGCGCATGGAGTCCCGCGGCGTTGAGCAGCGGCGGGTCGCTGATGGCTATCGGGGTTACCCTCATCTCGACAATCTTCATCTTTGCCTCCCGGAACGGACGGTACATTGTACGCGGGATACGTCCCGCTCACCAGCGCGGCGGCGCCCGCGTCCGGTCACCCGAGCTTCGGGCAGATTCGCGGACTGTCGGCCGCATCAGTAGAGGAAGCCAAGGCCCCAGAGCGGGATGACCTTTCCTGCTGCGACGTCGGTGTCGTCACGGATGACGAAGTCGGCGCCTTTGCGACGCTTCGATCTCCCGCCCACCTCTACGGTCACCCGACCGTCGATGACAAAGTCGGCCGCGCGTTCGTCCGGCGCCGCTTCGACACGCCGACCAGACTCCGCGAGCATCGCGACGACGAGTGCCTCCCGGGCCGTGCCGGGATCTCCTCCGAGCACGTCGTACAGCGTGGGATCGCCAAAAAACACCTTCTCCCCGACTGTACCCGCCTTCTGATCGTTCGGCTTGCGGACGATGCGGATCACGCCGACCGACTCCATGACGAACAGAAGCTGATAGAGCTTCTCCGCTCCGACGTTCCAGTCGGCACAGAGCGCGCGGACCTGCAGCCGCGGAACCGGGGCGTGCGCGAGGGAGGCGACAACCGCGTTCATGAGCCGAATGTTGGAGTCGGTGATCTGCGGTACAAAGAACGGGACATCGGCCTGGAGCGTTTTTTCGAGGATCCCGAGCAATCGCTCCGGGTAGTTCTCCTCCGCATAGAACGGGCGAGTTCCATGGCGGCGGTACTCACGGAACAGCGAGAGTATCTCCGGTGTTCCCGGAACAGCAACCGCGTCAAAGGGATCGAAGACCGGCTGCAGAGATCGTGTCTCGAGTCCGACGAACTCGCGAAACGAGAGGAGGGGCATCGTCATCCGCGCCAGTCGCCTGGACAGATCGGCGACACCGGATCGCAGGACCAGCGTCGAGCTGTCGCTGACCCAGAGTGATCGATCCGGAAAGTCGTCGTACAGCGCCTTCACGTGGCGACTCCAGTCGCGCGCGTGGTGAACCTCGTCGACCACCACGCCGGCGTAGCCTCTCATGAACGCGTCGTGGACCATCTCGTAGAGTGGAACAGCGGCCAGAAGCGGGTTGTCCGCGGAGAGGTAGAGGAAGTTGCGCTCCTTCAGGTGGTGGAGGAGGAATGTCGTCTTGCCGACTCCACGCCCCCCGGTCAGCACCAGACCTCGAGGCAGAGTACGTGACAGCGTAGTGTACGGCCGCAGCACCCCCGGGAGCGCTGCGATGCGGCGGAGCATGGACGCCTCGAGCTGGTCGAGGGTAGAATCGTTCATATCGTAGGAACAATATCGTCCATTCGTTCTTTTTGCAAGAACGTTCAGCGTCCAGGAGCACCGCGCTCCGCGGCGAGAAATCGTCGCGGTCGACGGTTCGGGCCAGCCACACCCCGCCAGGCGCGCAAGGGGCCGCAGCGGAAACCCCGCAGGGCCGGCGCCCTGGTGCAGCGCGCGACGGCCGGTTGTTTCAGACCGCGAGGCGCCGACCCGGCCCGAGGAGTTGGAGCCCTGACCGCAGGTCAGGACAGGACCCGGTCCCGCCGCAGGCGGGATGCGCCCAGGCCCACACAGACACCGTCGAGTAGACCAGCCGCAGCCGGACTGATACGATCGACGGCATGCCGCTTCATCAGACAGCGCCGGAGGGCGATTACCGTGAGGTCCTGGGGCCGCGCGACACCGAGCGCGCGATCCTGAAGATCAAGGACGCGTTTCAGACGAGCCTTGCGTACGAGCTGGGGCTCACGCGCGTGACCGCGCCGCTCTTTGTAGAGGCGGGAAGCGG
>RECL01000119.1 GCA_007694025.1 Spirochaetaceae bacterium | reverse complement strand
CTGTCGGCGGCTCCGCGCGTTCGGCCTTCGGGCTGTGCATCGCGATTAAGCGCGCGCAGGAAACCAGCGAGCTGATCAAGCCCGTCTTTGAGCCCACGCTCGGCCGCGGTAAGAAACTCGGTCATCTGCTCGGGGTTCTCTCCATCGCGAATACGCTCCCCCGCCTCTTCGAGTGTGCGCCGCACCTCCTCGGTCGCGTCTGTGAACCCTTCGGCGACGCTCTTGCGTCCGGTCACGACGTCGCGAAGCCCCTGAACACCACGAGAGATCTCCGACATCACGTCGCCGCCGCCGCTGATCGCGCGCAGCTGCTCACGATACAGCGAACCGAGGCCGGGAACCTCACGCAGCACCCAGGAGAGCACGCTTCTCAGGTACGCAATCCGCTCGCGATCCTCCCGGCGCGTAAGGCTCAACTCGTCGACCAACGCGCCGGCGAGGCTCCCGAGCAGTTCGTTGCGCTCGCTGGTATCGACGTCGGCGTCGCGCAGGTAGAGCTGCGCGGCAAGATAGTTTCGCTCACCGATGAGCCGTGACACGTGCACGGCCGGATTCACCTCTCTCATACGTCCTCCCGGCCAGATTCTGCTGGCCTCGCACGATCAAAATGGATACTCTGCACCGATGAGTCAATCCCCGTCGGCATTCGATCGCAGCCACCGGCTATCGATCGGCGTACTGCTCGTCGTCATGCTGACAGGCGCGGCGCAGGCCGTGATTGCACAGTCACCCGTGGTGTTCGAGCCGCAGCGCGTGCGCGTCAGCGAACGCTCGAACCTGTCGCACCGCGTTGACGGTCGCTACGAGGGGCTCACAAGCAGGCAGACTACCGGGTATTTCACACGGATCGGCGGCAACAGCGACGGCTACGTCGGACGCTTCTTCGAGTTCGAGCAGGTCCGCCGGGACGCGAACCAGGTCGCCCGATCGGTACGCGAGTCGTCCGATCTCACGCTGTCGATCGACGAGCGTACGCTCTTTGGCGCTGTCGATGGGAATGGGCTGGGCCGGTTTCCGTCGCTTCAGGGTATCCCCGGACTTCCTGCGTACGCGCTCGCGCGCGGATCAAGCTGGCAGGCAGAGGCGTTCTACGTCGCGCGTCCTCGCACCGGCGAGCCGGAGATACGGCTTCCGGTGATCGTCGAATACCGGTACACCGGTCACGACACCTTCAATGGGGTCCCGGTGCACCGCATCGAAGCCGGCTTCGCGACGCGTTACCCACTTCCCGAGCGCGACGATGAGGGGCCCGTCGTGGACTACTCGGGCCCGATCGAATCGGTTGCTGGCTCCCATCGACTGACGATTCTCCTTCCGCTCGATGGACACTCGACGCTCTTCATCCGCGACGAGCTGCAGGAACAGTACCGGTACAAGAACGGATCGGTGGTCGCGGTCCAGGGGCACGCGCTGCTGTTCGTACAGTCGCTCGGGACCGACGCCGTGCAACGCACCGCTGACCGGATATCCGACCGTATCGCAACAACAACGGTGGACGACGTCACGGTCGACCGAACACCGACCGGCGTACGCGTGACGATCGACGCGCTGCGCTTCCTGCCCGATCAAGCGATTCTGCTACCGCAAGAGCGCGGTCGGATCGATGAGATTGCGCGCGCTCTTGCCGATCTGGACGGTGTGCGCTACCTCATCGTCGGGCACACGGCGGATATCGGATTGCCTGAGAGCCAGCTCGCTCTGTCGATCGACCGGGCGCGGGTCATCGCGTCGGAGCTTGGCCGGCGCGGCATCCACCCGGACCGCATCGATATCGAAGGGCGCGGCGGCACCGATCCGGTCGCCGCGAACGACACCGAAGAGGGCCGCGCAAGGAACCGGCGAGTGGAGATCTTCATCCTGGAGGAGTAGTCGGCGCGTCGGCGGCGATCCTACGGAGCCGGTGCCTGGAGTAGATCCATGTCCAGATCGCAGCGGTCCAGTTGACGATTGCGATCCCCCAGAACACGCCGTCGAGCCCCCATCCCAGAATCGATGCGAGCAACGGAAACACCACCAGTGGTGCGGCGACCTGGCGGTACGCGCCGACCCACATGATCATCGCCGGACGCTTGATTCCGCGAAGCACCGCTCCCGACAGACTCATCAGCGTGTAGCTGAAGTAGGTCACCGCCTGGATGTAGAGATAGCGGCGTCCAATCCGGACAACCTCGGCCGTATCGGTGAACAGGCGCAGCAGAACCCCGGACGCCGCGATGACGGGCGTGAGAATCAGGATCGCGACGACAATCGATATGCGTAAAGCGGTCGAAAAAGATTCGTTGACTCTGTCGATCCTGCCTGCACCGTTGTTCTGACCGACCAGGGTCGCGAGCGCGGTCGAAATCCCGAACATTGGTAAGAGCGCTATCTGTTCGATCCGCAGCCCGGCCCCGTACGCGGCGATCGCATCCCGGCCGTACTCCGCGACGAAGTAGTTGATCACGAATGCACCCAGGGTCATGATCAGAAAGTCGAGCGTCGCGGGTGCCGACTGTTCGATCAGTTCGCCCATTCGTGACCGCACCGGCACGAAGCTCCGCAACGTCGCCCCGCGGTAGCATCCCGCGGCTCGCCCGCGCAGCACCAGATACACGACTGCAACGGTGTAGAGAAGACCCGTCGCGAGCGCGGTCCCAGCCTCGCGCAGCCCCGGTACCACCTGAACTCCGCCGATCCGCAGGCCGAACATCAGTAGTGGATCGAGCCCCACATTCGCAATCGCCATCGCGAGAAGGATGTTCCGAAACGCTCTTGTGTCGCCGCTGGCGACCAGTCCGGCGTTGACAACCTGCGCGAGCACGATCGGCACCGCAAAACCCGCGATCACGCGCATGTACCGCAGACCGCCTGCGAGCACCTCTGCATCGGCGCCGTAAAGACGAAAGAGGGCCGGTAACCCGACGAACAGCGCAACGCCGATCACCACCGCGACGATCACACCGAGCGTGACCGCCTGGACCTGAAACTGAGTCGCAGCGTCGTCGTCGCCGCGACCGATCGCGTTCGAAATCAGCGCGGAAGCCCCGGTCTGGATGCCGATGCCCGGTCCGAACACCAGGAAGAACATCGGGAATGAGAGCGAAAGCGCCGCGAGTGCATCCGTCGACAACTGTCCCGCGAAGAACGTGTCGGTGACGTTGAACATCGTGTTGAAGATCATCCCCAGACCAAACGGAACCGCTATCCTGCGAATCAACCCGGGGATCGGGTCACGAACGACGTCCACTACGCACCTCGCCCAATAGTTTACCAGATCGATGAGCTAATGAGCAGAGGTCAAGCCGCGATCGGCGGCCACACGACAGTATGCGTCAGCGACGCGGTCCGGCCAGAAGCGTGATGCGAGTGAAGATGTAGTCGAGGTTCTCGCTCTTGATCTCCACGCGGAAGTAGTCGGTGTCGGCTAGCCGCTCGGCCGGATAGTTCGCGTAGCGAAGGTACTTCCGGCTTCGCGTCTGATCGAACCAGTGCACGAGCGAGATAGCCCCGTCGGCGATCTCAAGACAGGTGGTCCCGTTGTGGCCTATCACGGTTCCCGAGTTGAACATGCACGGAACGACGAGGTTTGCGTTGTACAGACTCGCAACGGTCGCAAAGTGGTCGTCGGTCTCGTCGATCTGTGCCAGTTCGGCGCGGTAGCTCTCGATCGACCGCTCAATCTTCAGCTGCTTCTTCGTCGACGCCTTCGGGTACTTGCGGCACAGCCGCTCGATCTCGAACTTGATCGAGTCGAGCTTGCTCATCGACTCGAACAGCGGCCGATGGGTATGCCCGATCACCGATAGAACCTTGCGCGATGACGCAAAATCGTAGACGCGTTCCTCGGTCCGAAACCGCTTGAGACTGTCATCGGCGACACTGTAGTTCTTGATCTTGAGCGGAGTCGCGAAGTACTTCAGACCGAGTCCGACGAGCCGGTTGTACCGTTCGAACCGCTTCGACGTCTGATGACCGTGAAAGATGAAGATGGTGTTGTCGTGATACCGGTAGCGCAGTGCTTCGACGATATCGAACCCGTGGGCTACCCGGTGAATCAGGTCCATGTCGTGATTGCCAATGAGTCTGATGAACCTGCGGTCGCGCTTGAAGTCATCGAACAGCGCGTAGAGGTGGTCCCACCGCTGCATGATCTCACCGAGTCCGAACCGCTGAAGCTCTTCAACGTCGCCGTTGAGAATCAATGTGTAGCCGCGTGCAAAGTAATGGTCGCGCAGCGACCTGAAGAAGAGGTCGGAGTTCGGCAGAAAATCGTCGGCCTTGCTGCCATTACCCAGGTGCAGATCGCTGAACACGACGAGCTTCCTGCCGCGGGCAAGCTCCTCTTCGGGCGTTCGCTCGTACAGGCTGGACAGGTTCTCGTAGCTGAACGATCGACGCATCGTGGTATTCTACCCAATGGGAGTGCAAGAGGGTAGTACGCTCGCGCGGATCGCTTTCACACTTTCGGTGTCGCTGATATACTGCGCTATCCGACTCCAATCGCACGACAGAGGTATAACCATGAAAATCGAACAGGTAGCCGCACAGCTCTACACGCTCCGGGACCATCTCAAGACACCCGACCAGATGGCCAAGACGCTCCGGCAGGTCCGGAAGATCGGCTATCAGGCGGTCCAGGTGTCGGGCACAGGCCCGATCGACCCGCACGAGCTACGCCGGATACTCGACGGCGAAGGACTCACCTGCTGCGCGACGCACGAAAACAGCGCGACGATCCTGGACAGCCCCAAGGCGGTTGTAGAAAAACTGTCGATCCTTGGGTGCGCGCACACAGCGTACCCGTACCCCGCTAATATCGACTTTGGCTCGCCACGCGACGTCAAGAACCTGATCAAACAGTTGGACGCGGCAGGACGCGTGCTTCGCGATCACGGAATGGTGCTCAGCTATCACAACCACGACATCGAGTTTCGCCAGATCAAGGGCCGAACGGTGCTTGAGATGATCTACGCAGAAACCGACCCGAACCACCTGAAAGCGGAGCTCGACACGCACTGGGTTCAGGCCGGCGGAGCGAGCGTCGCGTCGTGGTGCCGCAAGATGCGCGGGCGCATGCCGCTGATCCACCTGAAGGACTACGCGATCGACAACGATCGGCAGCGTCGATTCGCCGAAATCGGATCGGGCAACCTGGACTGGGCAGAGATCATCTCGGCCGCGGAAGAGTCGGGGTGTCAGTGGTTCATCGTCGAACAGGACGCCGACTGGGTCGACAACGATCCGTTCAAGAGCCTCAAGTCAAGCTTCAAGTACATCAAGGACCAGCTGGTTTCATGAACGGATCTTCTTGCGGAGAGCCCGTGACGAGCGAGTCCTTGTGGACTCGTTCGTTGCGGACGACCCGGCTGCCGCCGCGGCGACCGATTTGCGCCTGACGACGGAAAGGAAGACTGCGCCGCCGACGATCATCGCCAGGCTATAGAGCTGACTCGGGATGAGATTGAGCGGCGTCTGTACGAAGTGGACGGGAATGCCGTTATCGACGAGCCGGATCGCGAAGTCGGCTGCCGAAATCGGCATCCGGAAATAGTCGATCGCGAAGCGCATCACGCCGTACGCGATCAGGTAGAAGCCGACGGCAAACCCGTTGTACGGCTTGTGCTTTCGCACGATGAACCACATGATGACCCACAGAAGGATTCCCTCGGCGATGGCCTCGTAGATCTGCGTCGGATGGCGCGGGAGGTTGACAAGCGTCTGGCCCGCCTGAAGCTCCATACCAACCGCGGCCGCCCACTCCTGCACCCATGGCTCTGAAGCCGGAAAACGCGCTGCAGTCGGGAAGACGACGCCCCACGAAGCCTGCGTTACCCGCCCGTAGAGCTCTGCGTTTATGAAGTTCCCCAGTCGGCCGAACGTGTATCCGAGCGGGACACCGATCACGAGCATGTCGCCCCAGTCCAGGATGTCGATCGACTTGCGACGCGCGTAGAGCACGAACCCGACGATCGCACCAACCAGACCGCCGTAGTAGTTCATCCCCTGCAGCCCGACAAAACGTCCTTCGTAGAACGGCCAGAATATCAGCCACGGCCGCCGCAGATAGAGACCCGATGCGTCGAACAGGAGCGTGGAGAAGAGCCGGGCGCCGATCAACAGGCCGATGATTCCCCAGAAGAAGAAGTTCATCACCGTGTCCTGATCGATCTCCTCGGTCCGCTTCCGGATCTGGGCCATGAACAGCAGGTACGACAGCGCGAACGCAATCAGGTACATCAACCCGTACCACCGCAGTGGCAGGCCGGGAATGATTTCAGCGCTCAACCAGGTTGGAAACGGGATGTAGAACAGCACGGGCACCTCGTACGGGTAGTATATGGCCGTTGCGCTGCCGCGGCTACCTGCCGCGACGGCTACCTGCCGCGACGGCTACCTGCCGCGACGGCTACCCGCCGCGGCGGCCCCTTTGCGCGGCGTGGCAACGTTGATATGCTGAGCGTGTGAGAATGCTCGAGCGGGGGATACCGTGGCGATCTCGGCCTTGAGATCGACCGTACGGCTCAACAACGGTGTCAGGATACCTATGGTCGGGCTCGGCTGCATTGCATCCGATGACCCTGTCGCGACCGAACGCGCCGTCGCAACGGCGCTCGAGTCGGGGTATCGGCTCATCGACACCGCTAGCGTCTACGAGAACGAGCACAGCATCGGCCGCGCGCTGCGCAGCGCTTCGATAACCCGGGATGATCTGTTTGTCACGACCAAGGTCTGGAACTCTGACCTGGGTTACGATCGGACGTTGTCGGCATTCGAGCGCTCGATCGACAAGCTTCAGGTCGAGTACCTGGACCTCTACATGATCCATTGGCCGCTGATCCGCCTGCGAACCGACGCATGGCGCGCGCTCAAACGGCTCCTGGACGATGGCAGATGTCGTTCGATCGGCGTGTGCAACTTCGCGATCCGGCACCTTGAGGAGATAGTATCGGCAACCGGCGTCGTCCCAGCGGTCAACCAGTTCGAGGTGAACCCGTTTCTGAACCAGAACCGACTTCGCGAGTGGTGCCGTCGCAAAGACGTACTCGTTCAGACGAACACACCGCTGTCACGGCTGAAGCGGCGCCATCGCGCGCTCCTGCACGCGATGGCCGAACGCTACGGCAAGACTCCCGAACAGGTACTGATACGCTGGGCGCTGCAGATGGACATCGCGGTGCTGATCCGCTCGGTGGACATCGAGCAGATTCGCACGCAGGCGCACGTGTTCGACTTCGAACTGTCCCTGCCCGACATGGACACTCTCAACTCGCTCAATGAAAACATGCGCATCGGCTGGGACCCAACCAACGCTCCGTAAGCTCGCTTACGTCGGCATCGATGCGCGCCGACAATAGAAGCGAGGCATCTCCAAATGGTCACGAGACAAGCATTGCGGCAATCAGATTCGTCCGACTCACGCTTCTGCAGGTGCGGAACCCGACTCGATTCGCCACGCGCCATCACCGCGGCGACCGTAGTCTACGAGGGTGACAAGGAGATTCACCTTGCTCACTGTCGTGGATGCGGCCAGCTACTGATCACGGTGGAGCGTACGCCGGCTGCGGTATATTGAGACCGATGAGCGTCGAGCCGGAGTACGTTCGATTCGAGCCCAAAGAGCGCGACGAGCTCCTGTCGCAGGTCGGCAGCTTCACCCCGGTCGAGCGTACGCTGTTCGAGCGACTGTGCGCAGTCTGGCAGCCACGAATAGACACCGAGCGCTTCATGAAGCGCTCAGCGTCACCCGAGCAGGAGCGATCCGCGCTTGACCGGCTGATGGCGAAGCTTCGCGGCGCGCAGCTCGGGCTCATTGTCCCCGCCGACGAAGCGGCTTCGCAACCCGGCTTCATCATCCTGACATCGGCGGGCAGTCTGGACTTCTGGCGCGAACTCGTCGGCATGGAGGTCGGCAGATGCCTGCGCGCCGGTCACCTGCCGTCTGAACAGCGCCTGACCGACCGAAACGCGCTCCCTCCCGGCTATCACGTCAAGGACATCAGCTCTACCGAGCTCGCGGCCGCGTACACGACCGAGACCGACGGGGAGCTGATCTACCGGATCAGGCTCCTCGATGATGTGCGGATCGTCTTTCCAGCCTGGTCGGCAAAAGGCCTCATAACGAGCACGCTCAACACGATTCGCGTGGACACCGACGAACGCGGTATCACCGAGGAGATCGCGCGCGTGCGAAACTCGTCGATTCACGAGACTCGCGAGCAACTCAAGAGCAGGGCCCCCGATGCGTGGCTCGCGATTTCCCAGACAATCGTGAAGGAACGAAAGACCATCGCGTTTCGCAAGAACATCGACGACCGCGATGAGATCTTCCAGATGGCCTACCTGATGATGATCTTCGTCGAGGCGCAGCTCGGTGCTGCGAAGCGGAGGATCGAGAGCGACGAGCACATTGACGCCGAACTGGAGACCATCGTAGCCGCGGTCGCGACTACGAAGGACGGCCTGATGCCTCAGGATCAGTTTGAGCTTCTCGTCGACCAGGCGACGGCGCGGCTCGGCACCGAGGGAGTCCGACTCACGAGCCGGCTCAAAGAGCGCGTTCTCACTCCACGCCCCAGGCGCGCGCTTGCCACCGTCCTCTACCTCCACGGCGGCTACCTCCACTGCGACTCGGTCATCCGCGTGTTCAACCCGGCGCGGGTCAGCGCTCGCGACCGCCTTGTCCGCGAGTACGTAGACCTGATCGAGGCGTACCTTCGCGGCCGACAGACAGATATCTCCGAGGTCCTTGGATCGCGCGACCAGTTCAACGAGGACCTGCGCATCCGCGTCGAACGAGCTCATCCGCTGCTCGGAGAGATCATCGCGCGTCCGCAGGTCCTCGCCGAAGCGGTGATCCGCGACGCCAAGCAGCGCAATCCCGCATCGACCCCCGACGAACTGAAGGCCGCTCTTGAGCGCTACTTCAACGTCGACAGTTCGCAACTGCGACCGATCGCCGATCTGCTCGAGCTGAACGTTGTCGAACTGTTCGACTCGGCGTACCACCGGCTGAGCGTGCTCAGGCAACTGCTCATGCGCCTGTCCGGACGCCACGAAAGCCTTCGCAACAGCTACGAACGACGATTCGGCCCCCGACGCGCGGGATCGAGGTCGCCGTCGAGCGCACCGACGGAAGCCGGCGGCCCGATCGGATCAACAGCCGGTGCAGAGCGAAACGACGCGCGCGAGCTCGCCGGAACGCGGGTTCGTGGCACCGGCAAGCGATCCTCGCCCGCCGAGCAGTCACGCCGGGCCGGCCGCGCACCATCGGCGCCGCAGAAGCCGCGCCCGAAGAGCGCGAAAGAGATTGAGGCGGTGTGGCAGGAGTTCGGAAACGCGCTGCACTCCAAACCGAAATCAGAATAATCTGCGACGCAGGCTCGCCTTGACCGCGTGCGCGCAGTTGTAACCCGGAGCACCGAAGATGCCACCGCCAGGGTGCATGCTTGCGCTCGCGAGGTAAAGATCCCGAAGCGGGGTCTTGTACTGCGCAAGCTCCGGGATGGGGCGCCACATGAACATCTGGTCGATCAGCATTTCGACGTGCATGACGTTCGCATTCGGCATGTTGTGCTTTGCTTCGATCACCGGCGGCGTCTGAATGTACATGTCGATCAGACCGTCGCTGGTACCAGGCGCAAATCGATCGATGACCCGAAACAGCTTCTGTGCCTCATGCTTGGTGATCGTGTCCCAGTCGAGCCCCTGCCGCAGCCGGTACGGATAGTACTGCCCCCACAGGAAGAGGGTATGCTTGCCGGCGGGGGCCAGAGTCGGGTCGATCGCGCTGAACGTCATCGCTACGACCGCAGGATCGTGACTCGGCTCACCCCGCAGATAGTCGGCGTACGCGTCATTCAGATACTGAGAGGTTGGACACAGCAACTGCAGTCCACGAAGCATCCCGGACTTGTCTCCGTCGGTGATCGCGTAGTCGGGTAGCCGGTCCATCGCCGCGCGCACCACCATTCCGAAGCCGTTTCCGACCAGTATCCGTTCGACCCGCTTGCGAAGGTCGGGTGGGATCCATCCTTCGAGCAATTTCAGGAATGTCACCCACACGTGCGCGTTGGAGATCACGCGCTTCGCGGTGAACACTTCGCCCGACACCGTTCGCGCGCCAACCGCCCGGTCGGCCTCGACAAGAATCTCGGCCACCTCGTGATCGGCAAGCACCGTACCGCCGTGGTCCCGGATGTACGCAGCGAGCGCCCGCGTCAGCATCCCGGAGCCCCCTTTAGGGCGAGCCGGCCCCTTCTTGTGGATCACCGAGTGCCACCCGATGAACTCCGCGCTCACCGCGTCGATCGGTGGTGGGCCGCTTTGGGCACCCCACCACGCAAGCGCCGCACGGACCCGGTCGTCAACGAACGTTTCGTTGATCAGCCTCCCGTAGCTCTTGAACAAAGAGCGCAGAAGATCGTTGCGATCGGAGCGCGAGCTACTGAACTTCCGCAGCAGAATCGTCGAACCGAAGTTGCGCATCGACGGCTTCTTCAGAAACATTTCGAAGATCGCCTCATTGAGCGGTTGCCATCGCTCGATGAAGCGTCGGTACGCATCGGCGTCGTGCTCGCTCAATCGAGCGATACTCTCGCACGTCGCGTCCAGATCCCGGTAAAACGACACCGAACTCCCGTCGGGAAACGGCGCGCTCATGAACGGATCAAGCTCGATGTACTCCAGGCCGTAGCGACCTAGCTCCAGGTCGGCCACGATCGGCGTGTGATGGATCATGAAGTGCGCCGACCCGCCGACATCCATCTGGAAGCCGCCAAACATCTCCTCGGTGCAGACGGCACCGCCGATCGTGTCGCGCCGTTCAAGCACGACGACGCGGTACCCCCACTTGGCCAGGTACGCCGCCGCGGTAAGCCCGTTGTGGCCGCTGCCGATCACCAGTACATCGCAGTCCATGGACGATTAATACAGCGAACTCAGCTAACAAGCAAGAAGCCACACCCGAGGCGCGCCCGATCGTGAAGAAACGCACAGCCGGGTTACTCAAGCCTCTCATCCTGCTATCTTCTCCGTATGCTCGACTGGTTGATAGTCGGCGGCGGTTTGCACGGAACAACGATCCACGGCGCGCTGACCCGCGTCGACCCAGGATTGACGATCCGAGTCGTCGATCCGTTCGACACCCCATGCCACAGCTGGTTCACGCGAACCGACGCGTGCGCGATGCGGATGATGCGCTCACCGGCCGCGCACACGGCACTGGAAGACTTCACAGGCCTCATGAGATTTGCCAGGAGCGAGGGGTACGACCTTGGGCAGCACACCACGCCCCCGTACGCACGGCCGTCTACCGAACTGTTCAACCGGTACCTGCAGACCGCGACACGGTCGCGGCGGCTCGCATCCGACTGGCTACGGGGATGGGTGGTCGACCTGCAACGCGAGGGCGCCGCGTGGACCGCGACGCTCGACGAAGGGAAGACGGTCCGGTCGCGCGCGGTCATGCTGTGCGTCGGTCGGGGTCATTCGCACACGGCAGGTGATCAGGGACTGGAGCGACCATCCTGGGCGCGCACGCCGTCGATCGTTCACGTGTTCGACCCCGGGTTCGATCGTGCTCGCCTTGAGCGCGCCAGGCGGCCGGTGATCATCGGCGGAGGCACTACCGCGCTCCATCTGGCGCTCCATCTGGGCACCTCCGGGCGTCCGTGTACGGTCGTGACGCGCCATCCACTGCGATGCGCGCAGTTCGACTCGGATCCGTGCTACATCGGCCCGAAGTGCATGCGCGGCTTCATCGAAACGCGGGACCACGAAGGACGGCGGCGGATGATAGACGCCGCGCGAAACCCAGGTACGGCGCCGCCCGACCTGTTGTCGCACGTCCGGGACGCAGAGCGCGACGCAGCGATCCGGGTCATCGTCGACACGATCGGACGCGTCGAAGACGCCCGCGACGGCTCTCAGGCATCGCTCTGCCTGGTCGGACGCGATACCTCGATCCTTGCCGACCAGGTCTGCATCGCAACCGGGTTCGCGGACGGGGTACCGGCCGCGTCGTTACTCGCGCGGGCGGCGGCGTCGGTCCGCCCCGATCCTCACGCGCGCTACGACTCGCGTGGGATCCCGGTGCCGGGTGAAACCCTCGAGTGGCTACCGGGTCTCTATCTGAGCGGGATCCTCGCGGAGCAGGAACTCGGCCCGTCGGCGCCGAACATCATCGGGGCGCAGAACGCCGCGAAGCGGCTCACAAGCGCGCTGTGCGGGCGGGTTCGCCCGATCCCGTCGGCGTGGCGCAGATACGCGTCGATCCGGTGACGTCGTTGCTCATGCGCCGGCGAGCGTCTCGAGCTCTTCTGCCCCGATCTGGTACTCGATGATGCTCGACCGGATGCTCGCGAACACGAGCGGGAAAACAACGTTGAAGAAGTACGCGCGCTGCACCATCGTCTTGCGGCTCTCCGCGTACGCAGCGCGTATACGGGTCTCTGCTGCGCTCATGTACCGGTCGTAGTCAACGAACTCGGTGTCGGCGCCGCCGCGCGAGTCGGGCTGCTTCACGATGTCCTGAAACCGGCCGAGCTTCTCCAGCAGCGCGAACAGCGTGAAGTGCGCCTCGACGTGCTCGGTGATCGCATCGACGTTGCCATCGAACTGCCGCTCGATCGCCTCGAACTGCAGCGGATACATCGTCGACAGAATGTAGCGCTTGCGCAGCACAACCCCGATCTGCGTGAAGGCGTCTTCGATCGCGTTGATTACGTAGGGATTGCCACGGTAGTACTTCAGCAGGTCGATCACGCGATCGGCCCCCGCGGGGCCGATATTGATCAGATCGACCACCTGTTTCGCGATCGACTCGGGAAGATTCGGCGTGACCTGTACGCTGTACGTCTGGAAAAGCGCGCCGCGCTTCTCCTTGATCTCCACCTCGCTGAACCGGAAAAGCTCCTCCATCGTGATATCGCGATAGTAGCTGCGTAGCAGTCGCGCCTCGCGCAGAAACCGGGTGTAGTACTCCTCGGCCACGCGCGTCTCGACGAGCGCCTGGTAGAGTTCGCCGCTGATCCGAAGCCCCCCGACGGGCGCTGTCGACTCCATCCGTTTCGCGTCGATCACCGCGGTGCCTATCACGTCCCACTGCTTCGCGCCGTCGGGCCCGAAGTTGCCGATCGTGACCTTGCCGATGTTCGCTCCGATCCTGATCCTGATCTGGAACAGCGCGTTGATGTTGCGGGCGAGCTCAAACGTGTTACGCAGCGTGGAAATGATGTTGAACGCGCGGCGAAGCGAATCCCGCGCCTCTTCGGAGACCCCCTCGACCAGAAAGCGCTCATTCGCCTGATTGAACAGCGCACACACGCGCTGCATTTCGACGCACGTGTAGAACAGCTCTTTCGCGATATACCGCTTCGCCTCCGCGTCGTCCATGTTTCGGACGCGCGGATCGATGTTTCCGCCGTAGTGGAACATCAGGCTGTCGCCTTCGAGCTTGTTGAGGTAGCCTCCATGGCGCTTGAGAACCCCGGTGAACGCGGTGTACAGACCGTTGAGCACATCCTGGTTCTCCTGCGGACTCAGGAACTGGCTCAGATACGTGTAGTCGGCTATGTCAATGAAGCCGATCCCGACAAGCGTTACTTCGCTCGACTCCGGGATGCCCCCCATCTCCAGGATCGCGTCGACGAGCTGGGTCGGCAGATAGTAGTCCTCGATCTGTCGGCGCAGCGCGACACGATCGATCCTGGTATCCTCCACCGGCTCCGGTGGATCCTCACCGTATGCATCCGCCGTATCTGGGCGATGGTCCGACGCTTCGGGACCGTCATCGACGACTTCGAGCGATTCAAGTTCTTCGTCAAGGTCGGCTGAGTTCGCGAAATCGCTCATTTTCTCATTGTAGACCGCGGACTTCGGTCGATCAATCGGTTTTCTCCGACACGGCGGCGTCGAGCAGCTCCACGAACTGCTGTTCGGTGATGATAGCGATGCCAAGGTCGCGCGCCTTGCTGTTCTTGCTGCTCCCCGACTCGGGGTCGTTGGTGACCAGATACGACAGATCGCGCGTCACCGATCCCGCCACGGCGCCACCCGCGCGACGGACCCGATCCTGCGCCTGCGCGCGCGTCATCGTAGCGAGCGCTCCGGTGAAGCAGAAGCTTCGCCCCTGCAGGCCGCCACGAACCGGCTCCGCGATCCGGATCCGGCCGGTCCGCAGAATATCGTCGACGACGCCTTCGAGCGCCGCAACTCCCCGCGTGATCGTCGCGGCCAGGATATCGCCAATCCCGTTGACCTGTGCCAGATCGTCGGGTCGTGCGTCGCGAAGCGCAACGAGCGTGTCATACCCCGCCGCAACCAGCTTGTCCATCACGAGCTCGCCGACGCCTTCGATGTTCAGCCCCGCGACAAAACGCGACAGCGGTACTTCGTCGACCGAGGCGAGGTTGCGGAGGATCTTCCCCGCGAGCGTCGGTCCCATCCGATCGAACGCGGTCAAGTCGTCGTCGGTCAGTGAGTAGAGATCCGCAATGTCGCTGACGCGCCCCGACTCGAAGAGTTTACCAAGGATCGCGTCGCCAAAATCCCGGATGTCGAGCACGTCGAGCCACTTTCGGATCCGGTAGTACGCGCGCTTCGGGCACGCCTCGTTCGGGCAGTAGAGGCGAGTGCCTTCGTCGACGAGCTGCGATTCGCACCGCTCGCACGTCATCGGAAGCTCGATCGCGGTCGAACCGTCGGGGTTATCGATCAGTCGCTCGATCTTCGGGATGATCTCGCCGCGCTTGGTCACCGCGACGCGCGAGCCGATGCGAAGGTCCATCTCGCGGAGCATTCGCGGGTTCACCAGGTTCGCACGCTTCACGGTCGTCCCCGCAAGCCGAACCGGGTCGATCACCCCGATCGGTGTGTAGAGCGATCCGGACGTGCTCCAGATCACTTCACGCAGCGTGCTCGCCGCCTCTTCGAGCTCGAACTTGAACGCGATCTGGCGCTGCGGACGCGCGCGCCGCATGTCGTCAAGATCGATGTCATTGCCCTTCACGACGAGTCCGTCGATGTCGAAGGGCAGCTCA
>RECL01000190.1 GCA_007694025.1 Spirochaetaceae bacterium | reverse complement strand
GTGCAACTGGACGCGATCGATACCCATCGCGAACCGGAGATAGAGCCCTGCGACGCGACGGGCGAAGCGCAGAACCGAGCGGGAAAACCGAGGCGCGACGAACGCGCGTCCGCGGCGTGCCTGGACGTGCGAACGGGCGCGTCCGCGCCTTGCACGGCCTGGCGCACTCGTTCGTGTTGGCGCAGCAGCATTGGTGGGGTTCATGATCCGCCCATTGTGCGCGGTCGCAGCGGCCGGCGCAAGCGTGGCGGGGCTATATCACGTCGGTGTAGAAGTCGGAGCGTGGACCGGCGAGCGAGCGCCAACCCATCTTGATGACCGGAGCGGCGGTCGCGCGGTACGATCCGGGAACGTTCACGCTGAGGCGCGAGTCGCGGTAGTCCCACTCGATCTCACGGTCGTTCCCGATGATCCGGACGCAGAACTCGTCCTCCTCGCCTTTGGCGAGCTTCGGTCGCGGGATTCGGCGCACATCGATGTGGTCGAGCGTGATCCGAAGCGCACGTGGCGCGTCGAGCAGGATCGCGTAGAGCGCGTTCTCCCGCGTCGTGAAGCGGACCGGCACACCCTGATCGGTGACCCCTTCGGCGCGGACCCACGGGCGGGTCCGGAAGACGGCCTCTCCGTGGACCGCGAGCCATTCGGCAAACTCGGCGAGCGGCCGCCGCTGCTCGACGGGGATCCGACCCGACGGCGTCGGCCCGACGCTGAGCAGGAGGTTCCCGTTACGGGCGACGACGTCAACGAACAGATGAATGAGCGATCGCCCGTCGATGATCTGATCGGAACCTTCGTCGCGGTTGTAGCCGAATGAGTTACCGAGCGCGCGAACGAGCTCCCACGGCCGCGCGGGAATGCCGCTCGGGACCGAGTACTCCACCGTGCGGTAGTCACCCGACGTACCGATCGGCTCTCCGATTGTGTACGCGCGCTTCATCCGCGCGGCGACAAGCGACCGGAGAGAGCGGGTGCGGGCGGCGACGGCGCGTAGCGGCGCAATCGGGAACGCTGATCCGGGTAGCCACCACCCGCTGTTCGTGAGTCGATCCTGGGAGGAACGGCGGTACTCCCTGACGGTGCGTGCCGGGGGGCCAGGCGGAAGACCGTACTGCCCCCACAGCAGATCGGGCTGGTAGCGGTCGATCAGCTCACGGAGATGGCGATCGACGTAGGCACCGTACTCGCCAGACACCGGCGCGCCCAGGTCTTCGCCCCGCGCGACGGGTTGGTCCTGCTGCGTCCAGTCGAGCAGCCCTGAATACGCGATCCCGAACTTCAGATCGGTCGTGCGAACGGCGGTCGCGAGTTCACCGACGATGTCGCGCGCGGCGACAAAGCTGTCGGCCGGGACGTGGTCGCTCGGCCACATCAGGAATCCGTCTGGACCCTTCGCCGTCATTACTACGTAGCGCGCACCCGCCTCCGCGAACAGCTCGGCCCAGTCGTACGGATCCCACTCGTCGAGTCCGTCGTTGAAGCGGCGCGCGAACCGTTCGTACGCGACGTGCCGCCCGTAGTGCGCGCGATGGTGGGCGGCGACGCGGCTACCGTCCAGGCGCATCCCGTTCGCGTACCACGACGAGTGCGGGCAGCGCAGGAGGAAATCTCTCCAGCCTCCCGCCCGCAGCCGGTCGACCGGCGAACCGCCATCGATCGGAGCCCAACCAGGCACCGACGCGACGCCCCATTGGACGACGATGCCGAGCTTCGCGTCACTAAACCACTCCGGAACACGGCTCATTCGCCCGCCCCCGCATCCGTCGGCGAAAAGCGCGCGACGATCGCCCGGTGTTCTTCGGATCCGAGGGTCGCCGCCGCGGCGACCCGGTCGGTCGGTACGACCGAGGGGCCAAACGGAACGACTGGTAGCAGTCCAATCCGGTTCTTCGCGCGCATAACCCGCGCGACCGAATCTTCAAGCCGCGACCGGGGGATCGTTCCGTCGGACACCGCGTCGACGACCGCGCGGTGCACCGCTACCGGGTCGATCGGTTTCAGCAACAGGTCCGCGCCGGCGGCGATCGCGGCGACGGCCAGATCGGCTTCGCTTCCAAGACCCGCAAGCGCGCGCATGTTCAATGCATCGGTGATGATCAACCCGTCGAACCCGAACCGCTCGCGCGCAAGGCCCGTCAGAACCGCGTGCGAAATCGTCGCGGGCGTCCGGTTGCCGGCGAGCGCGGGAACGACGATATGCGCGGTCATCAGGCCGATCGGGTCGGCGGAGAACGCGTCGGCAAACGCCGCAAGCTCGCGCGCTTCAAGGAGCTCCCGATCGGCGAAGAGTTCGGGCAGAACGAAGTGCGAGTCGCCCGCGACCGCGCCGTGGCCGGGGAAGTGCTTCACGACCGCCGCGACCCCCTGCGACTGCATGCCGATCACAAGCTCGGAGGCGATCCGCGCGACAACCGCCGGGTCGTCGCCGAAGGTTCGCCGCTGTCTTCCGAGCGCACCGAGCTCGCCGCGCGGGTCGACGTCGACGACCGGCGCGAAGTTCATCGTGACGCCGAGCGCTCGAAGCTCGCGGCCCATCACCGACCCAAGCGCGCGGACAGCGTAGCCATCGACCCGTCCCGACGCGTAGAGCTCTCCGACAGTCCGAGCCGCCGGTATCCGCGTCGCCGGTATACCGCCGGTATCGGTCAGCCGCGCGACGACGCCGCCTTCGTAGTCGGTCGCAATGATAGGGGGCAGCCCCGACAGCGCGTGGATCTCCGCGACAAGCGCGAGCGTCTGGTCGACCGTGACGAAGCTGCGCCCGAAGAGCACGACACCGGCGGGCTGAACCCGACCGAGCATCGCGCGGGCCGCGTCGTCGAGTGCCGGCAGCGCTCGACCTGTGCCGCGTTCTTCGACACCGACGATGAGAAGCTGTCCTGCAAGCTGTTCGACCGGTACCGAACGGAGCGCGGCGCGCAACACCGCGTCGATCGGCCGGCGCACCGAGCCGTCCGGACGCAGCGACACCCCGGACGTCTGGGCGATCCGATCGGGATCAGCGGGTCGTGAGGCGTGCTCCGAAGCCGCAGCCGCGACCGCATTCGCACAGCCCCCGAGCGCGGCCGCGACTGCAAGCACGATCACCGTAGCGATTATTGAGTATGAATGTCTAAAAAATAGGACTATCTGAGCAGCGTTGCCAGCGCAATCGGCAAAGCATCGGATCAAGTCTTTTCCAGAGAATGACTTAATAAGATCGGATCGCTGCGTCAAAGCTGGCATGGAAATTGCAATAAGTTAGGCGGTGCCGGATGCCGTACGCTACCGCGGGGCTTCGCACAACTGATCGGGAGTATATACTGCAATGCAGGGAAAGGCAATCACACAGATCACCGACGCGATCACAATGACGCGCAATGGTGTTCGTTCGGTGCTGCACGCCGGATTCACGACTGCGATCCCCGAGCGATCGGATATTGACCGCCTTTCGGGCCTCAAGGGCGAGTTCATCCGCAAGGCGCTGCACATGACGATCGCGCTTGTGCCGGCGATCGCGACGGTTGCCGGCGCGTTCGCTACGCTGGTGCTGCTCGCGACGGGCGTCCTGGCGTACACGGTCGCCGAATACATCAGACTCCAGGGACACTCGGTCGTCTTCATATCGAGCGTAACGGTCCTCGCGTCCAGAGCGCGCGACCGGGGGCACTTTGTCGCCGGGCCGGTGACGCTTGGGATCGGCACGATGCTCGCGCTGCTGCTCTATCCCGCACCCGCGGCGTTCCTCGCGATCTACGCGCTCGCGTTTGGCGATGGGTTTGCGGCGCTCGTCGGCCGCGCGTTCGGAACGGTGCAGATCCTGCCCGGGACCAGCCTGGAGGGGAGCCTTGCGTGCTTCGTCGCGGTGTACACTGCCGCGTACGTCGTGACCGGACGGATCGCCGAGTCGATCGTGATCGGGATAGCGGCAACGGTGCTCGAAGCGCTCCCGACGAACGACATGGACAACGTGATCCTGCCGGTCGGCGTAGGGCTCCTTACGACGCTCATCCTGCAGCTATAGGGCTCCATCGGTCACGATCCGTTACGACCAGAGGTGACGGGATCGATGGATCCAGATCAGGGTTGCGCACCCCGCAGCGATGAGAGCGGTCGCGATGACCAGCGACGTGACGGCCGGAACGAAGAAGACCAGATCGCGACCAACGACGACCGCCGCCACGGCGACTAAGACAAGAGCTCCGCGTTCGGTATACCCTTTCAACCATCCGATCAGGTAGTTCGCGACACTCGCGATGCTCAGAAACAGGAGCATCATGTCGACCCCGGAGCGCACCCCTACCGGGTGGAGCTGGTTCGCAAAGACCACCGCCGAATCGACGGGGGCCAGATAGACGATCAGGAACGATACCGCCGCAAGCAGAGCTGAGATCGAGCCGGTCCTGGGGTTATCCGCGCCGGCGCCGTAGACGCCCGCCGCGAAGAGCGACAACGCACCGGTCAGCCGGGCAAAGGTGACAACGCGCGTCAGCACGATGCCGTAAAGCGGCGGGAGGTTCCAGACGCCGACCAGCGGCTGGCCAACGCGAAGGAGCTCGAAGCAGAGCGCGAGCATGAACACCGTCATGAAGTAGATCTCCGACGAGTTGACCCGCCGAAAGAGCGCTGCAGAGACCACGGACGCGGCGAGCGCAACGACGGCCACCGCGGCGGTACCCCAAAGGCTCGCAAGAGCCGTGCTTCGGGGTACGGTCCACGTGAGGTGGAGCCATCCCTGCGTCGTCGGGATTTCAAGCTGCGACGGATCGTAGTATCCCGACGCAAAGGCGTAGCCGGCGACCGCGAACCCCGCCAGCATTACGGCAGTCACGCCGACCCCGAGACCAAAGACCGAGTTGCGTACCGCGAGCGTCATTCGCGAAGTATAGCAGCACCGGACGGTTAAGTAAGCCCGCGATTCAATCGATAGTTATAGAGGAGGCAATTGATGAGATCATTGCTCACCCCGCTTCTGTTGCTCCTGGTGGTTGGCCTTGGGTTCACGGGTGATGTGGCGACGTTCGAAAACCTCGGGTTCAACGACGGTGGTCGAGTATTCGTCTTCGGCCAGTACGGCCTGCGCTCCGAAGGCGCCGCCCCGTTCGCCGATATCTTCGCGGTCGACGTGCCTGGCAACCGGTTCCTTGCCAACGGCGTGTTCACGGTCAGCTCCGACGCACCGCTGGCGCTCGGTCAGGACGGACGAGGAGCGTTCTACACGGCATTCGCCAGAGCGCAGCCGCTTCTGTCGCGCGAAGGCATCAACCACCTCCAGACGGGCCGACTGATCTACTTCCTGGCCGACCGCAACGCGTCACCCGCGCGGCTGGGCTTTCGCGACTTCAACACGCAGTCGCGCTACGACATCGTTCTGCGTCAGAGCAATCGCGGGTCGGGCGACACGGTGGCGGCGGAGTTCCACATTGAGATGACCCGAACGGTCAACAATGCGACGCGCACCTACACGATCGGTCGACCCGGGTTCTTCCGCGACGGCGTCGAGTCGTACCGGATCGCGCAGGTGATCGTCGGGCCCGACGAAGCGTCGATCGTGATCGTTGTCGAGCGACTCTCACCCGACGGGTCGATCCGCTACATGGTCGAGACCACCCGGCTGTAGGATGGCTCGCGCCGGCTGGCCCGACCGTGCGGCGACCCGACCCTCCCTGCGATCCTGCGAAGGGGTCGCGACCAATCTGTGATATATTGGCATTGATGAACCGACTCAGATCAACGCGGATCGGTGCTCTCTCCACGCTCCTGCTGCTGGCCGCGGTCTGCTTCCCGCGCGTCGCGCCGGCGCTGGGGCTGGAGGCGATCGAATCGGGGATCTCCCAGGCGTGGACCGGGAACGCGTACCTGACAGGCCTTCCGGGCGTAGAAGGGACAATCACAGGAAGCGAGGCGATGCCGATCGACGGCTTCTGGTCGGTCGGAGCACGGGTCGCGCTTCTGGACGAGCTTCTGTCGTCGAACGCGGTGCTGAGCTTCACGCCGGCGCTCGAGTTCGGTCTGGGCTACTACGTACTGTTCGAGTCGGGACGCGTCGTTCCGACGCAGATCGAAACAGCGACCGGCGCTGAAGACAACCAGCTTGGCCGCGGCGCCGCGCGGATCCTCACGATCAGACTGCCATTGATGATCGCGTACGAGCTGCGCTTCGCGGGTGGTCACACGATCCTGATGGGCCTCTCCCCTACCGGCGTCTTCCGGGTTCCGGCCGGACACGTCGAGCGCCGCGACGACGACGATGACCTGTCGGATCTCTACGGGCACTTCTACCGCGGCGCGCGCTTCCTGATGCCGGAGGTGGGCCTGGGGTATCGCTTCCCGGTCAGCGACTTCTTCGACGTCACGATCCGCGCCGACGTTGGCGCGTCGATCGTCGACATGATGGATCCCGACCTGGCGGTGTGGAACGGGATGCGCGCCGCGCTCGGCGTACGGCTCGGGTTCCGCCTGCCGTTCGCGGGCCTGCTGCGCGAGCGCGAGTCGGTCCTGCGGGTTCCCAACGAACGCACCGAGCCGCCCGCCGCGGAGTAACGACCCCCGCTACACCACCGGATCGCGCGTGTAGGCGCCGTTGACGATGCGCATGATGCCGCGCGGGTTCGCGTTTTGGAGTTCGGCGGGCAGAAGCGACTGTGGGCAGTTCTGGTACGAGACCGGCCGCGCGAAGCGAAGGATCGCGCCGGTGCCGACCGACGTGTGGAACTCCGAGGCGGATGCCGGGTAGGGACCGCCGTGCGTCATCGACGGACAGACTTCGACACCGGTCGGAAAGCCGTTGAAGATCACGCGCCCGACCGTCTGTTCGACGACACGGACCAGATCGGCGTAGCCGGCGAAGTCTTCGTCGTCGCCGTGGAGCGTCGCGGTCAGGTTGCCGCCAATCACGCTGAGGCAGCGCGTCACGTCGGTCGCGTCTGCGCAGCGGACGACGAGCGTCGCGGGTCCGAAGACCTCCTCGGCCAACAGCGGCGACTGCACAAAGACATCGGCCGATACCGAAAAGAGCGCGGGCGGAACGGTCGCGTGCCCGTCGGGCCCGGCTTCGGCCGCCTGAGTGGTGCCCGTGTCGTCGGGTTGCGACGACGCGCCTCCCCCGGCCTCCTGCGAACCTGCCCCAGTGTGCGTGACCACACCGTGCGCCGACGCAAAGCGCGCGACCATTCCGCAGTAGGTCGACGCGATCGACCGGTTGAGCATCACGCCCGGTCCCTGCGCCTCCATCGTCGCAGCGAGCCTGGAGACGAAGGCGGCGGTGGCGCCGGCGCCGGCGCCGGCATCACCCCCGGCGTTGGCACCACCCACGGCGCCGGCATCACCCCCGGCCGGCTCGACGACCAGGATGAGCCCCGGATTCGTGCAGAACTGGCCGACCCCCAGGCAGACCGATCCGGCGAGCCCTTCGGCGATCGCGGTGCCGCGGTGCGCGATTGCGTGCGGCAGCACGATGAGCGGGTTGATGCTCCCCATCTCCGCGTAGACCGGGATCGGCGTTTCGCGCGCGGCGGCCAGGTCCATCAGCGCGCGACCGCCGCCGCGCGACCCGGTGAAGCCGACCGCGCGGATACCGGGGTGCTTCACGAGCGCCGACCCCACAACCGATCCCGGACCGTGCACGACCGCAAACACACCCGTTGGAAGTCCGCACTGTTGTGCGGCGGCCGACACAGCCTTACCGACAAGCGCCGACGTACCGGGGTGCGACCCGTGCGCCTTCACGATCACCGGGTTTCCGGCCGCAAGCGCCGACGCGGTGTCGCCGCCAGCGACGGAGAACGCGAGCGGGAAGTTCGACGCACCAAAGACGACGACCGGCCCAATCGGCGCGAGCATCCGGCGGATATCGGGTTTGGGTAGCGGAGAGCGGTCGGGCATCGCGGTGTCGATCCGTGCGTCGACCCAGCTACCCTCCTCCACCAGATCCGCGAACATCCGAAGCTGGTTGACGGTCCGCCCGCGCTCCGACGCGATGCGCACCGGACCGAGCGCGGTCTCCGCGTCGCAGACGGTGATAAGCTCGTCGCCGAGCGCTTCGATCTGTGACGCGATCGCGCGCAGAAACGCGGCGCGGTCGGGACCGCTTGTCGCACGATAGCGCGCGAACGAGGCTACGGCGTCGGCCACGAGCGCATCCACGCGCGCTGCGTCGGCCGCGGGGAAACCAGGATCAAGGCGCTCACCCGTCTTCGGGTTGACTCCGTAGATCGTGTCGGTCCGTTGGTTCGTGCTCATCGTGCCCCCTGAACGACGCGGTTGGTGAGCGTCCCGATGCCGTCGATTTCGATTTCTACCCGGTCGCCCGGCTGCAGCGTGAAGTCGTTGCCCGGGATGATGCCGGTGCCGGTCAGCAGCACCGCCCCATCGGGGAACGGGTTGTCGCGGTACAGGTAGTCGACGAGCTCCTGCGGATCGCGCTTGAGCTCGGCGAGCGTCGTGTCCCCGGCGAACGCGGTCGATTCACCACGGAGGATTTGCAGGCGAATCGCTGTCGTCTTCGGCAGCGGATCAGAGCCGACCAGGATGCACGGACCGAGCGCGCAGCTCGCGTCGTAGACCTTGGCCTGCGGCAGGTAGAGCGGGTTCGCGCCTTCGATGTCGCGCGAACTCATGTCGTTGCCGACGGTGTAGCCGATGATCCGTCCTCGGCTGTTGGTCACGAGCGCGAGCTCGGGCTCCGGAACGTTCCACGTCGCGTCGACGCGGATCCGGACATCGCCGCCGTGCGCGACGACGGTACGCTTGCTGCCCTTGTAGAAGAGCTCTGGCCGGTCGGCCGCGTAGACCTTGTCGTAGAAGGTGTCCCCGCCCGACTGCTGCGACTCGTGCATCCGCGCATCGCGGCTGCGGTAGTACGTGACGCCGGCCGCCCACACCTCCTGCCGGTCGACGAGCGGGAGGAGGTCGGCCGGGGATGGGGCCGGCGCCGAGGGTGTGGCCGCCGCGCGTCCTCCGCCGGACGCGCCGGCGATCCGGGCGCGCACGAAGGCGGCCAGGTCGTCCTGAGCAAAGAGCTCGTTCCAGTCGACCGACGGCAGCGATGCCCACGAACCGCCGTCGTCGACGACGATTCCGTCTTTAGTCCTGTAGAGTTTCATGAGTACCTCCAGTTGCGCGCGCCCCGGCTTCGAGGAGCGCAATGATTCTGTCTACGTCGTAGATGCAGCCGTCCCAGACCCCGCCCGACGCGTTCTGCAGCGCGGCCCACAGCCGCGTGTCGTCGCTCACGTTCGGGTCGGGCGCCAGGTCGGGGTGCGTCGGCCGCGATTCGAGCGCTCGCGCGGCTTCGGCCGGCGCGACGCGCGTGCCGTCGATCCCGACCAGGTTGACCGACCCCGTCAGCCCGACACGGTCGACGACGATCTCGATCAGGTCGCCGTCGCGCACCTTGCCGATCGGGCCGCCGGCGAGCGCCTCGGGTCCGACGTGGCCGATGCACGCGCCGGTCGACACACCGCTGAACCGTGCGTCGGTCACGAGCGCGACGTGCTTGCCGTGCGGCAGGAACTTCAGCGCGGACGTGATCTGGTAGGTCTCTTCCATCCCGCACCCGAGCGGCCCCCTGCCAATCACGACCATCACATCGCCCGCCTTGATCGCGTCGGAAGACGTGCTCTTCACCGCGGCGATCGCGGCGCGCTCGGTCGCGAACACTCGCGCCGGTCCGGTCATCCGGTAGACGCCGTCTGCGCCGACGACGGTCGGATCGATCGCGGTGCTCTTGATCACCGATCCCTGCGGAGCCAGGTTTCCGGTCGGAAAGGTGACGGTGCTCGTCAGTCCTTGCTCGTGAGCACGCGCGGGGCTCATGATGACGTCGTCGGGGTCGATCCCGTCGACTTCAAACAGCCGCTCGCGCACGCGGGCGCGACGGTCGCTTCGCTCCCACCGATCGAGCACCTCGCCGAGCGGAAGCCCGTGCACGGTCTGGCAGTCAAGGCGCAGCGCATCCCTGAGGTGGAGCATCACCTCCGGAACACCGCCGGCAAGGTAGACGACTACCGTCGGGTGCCCGACCGGGCCGTTGGGCAGCGCGTCGACGATCCGCGGAACCGCGCGGTTGACCCGCTGCCAGTCGTCGACCGTCGGTCGCGAAAGGCCGGCCTGGTGCGCGATCGCGGGGATGTGCAGCAGCAGGTTCGTACTCCCTCCGACCGCCGCGTGCAGCACCATCGCGTTGTAGAGCGAGTCGTCGGTGAGAATCTGCGACGTCGTGACGCCTGCTTCCTCCATCCGTACCAGCGCGCGCGCGGACCTTCGTGCGACGTCCAGCCAGATCTCCTGCCCCGACGGCGCGAGCGCCGAGTGGCAGAGCGACAGCCCCAGCGCCTCACCGACGACCTGCGCGGTCGCGGCGGTCCCCAGGAACTGGCAACCACCGCCGGGCGTCGCGCACGACCGGCAGCCGAGCTCTGCGGCCTCTTCCAGCGTGATCTGGCCGTGCGCGTAGCGCGCACCGATCGTCTGGATCTTCCCCGCGTCCTCGCCCTCTTCGGGCATCAGCGTGACACCGCCGGGGACCAGGATGGTCGGAAGGTCGTGCTGCGCGGCGAGCGCCATCATCATCGCGGGAAGACCCTTGTCGCACGTCGCGACGCCCATGACGCCTCGGCGCGTGGGCAGCGACCGGATCAGCCTGCGCAGCACAAGCGCCGCGTCGTTGCGGTACGGCAGGCTGTCCATCATACCGAGCGTACCCTGCGTGCGGCCGTCGCACGGGTCGGTAACAAACCCGGCGTACGGGATGCACCGCTCATCGCCGAACGTCTCGGCCGCCGCCTGCATCAGCAGGCCGACCTCCCAGTGGCCCGTGTGGTAGCCGAGCGCGATCGGGGTGCCGTCGGGCGCGCGGATGCCGCCCTGAGTGCTCAGGATCAGGAACTGCCGGCGCATCAGTTCGAACGGCTTCCAGCCCATCCCGGCGTTCTGGGTCAGCGCGAAGACGTCACCGCTCGGTGCGGTGCGCAGGAACTCAGGATCAATCGGAAGCGACCCGACGGGTCCGGGCGCGTGCGTGTCGACGCGGTAGCTCGCCGGATCGTCGGCTTCGATCGGGATTGGTTGGGCACGCGGCGGCATCGATGCGGCGCGCGACCGGGGTGTTGGGTCCATCGACCCCACTATACCAGCGGCCGTCCCAAAACTACCAGACCCTGTCCGATTCGTGTCTTGCGCGACGGCGGCGAACCGGTAGACTTGGTCTCATGACACCACGCGAAAACCTCCTGTCGGTACTCCGACGAACCGGCATGGAAGAGGTCCCGATGGACCTGAGCCTCTGCGACAGCCAGATCGAGCGCTTCCGGCGTGAGACAGGCAGCACCGACGTCGCGTCGTATTTCCGTCTTCCGCATCGGTGGATCGGTGTCGACATGACCGGCCGGGAAGACCCGCGCTCGCTCTACCCGCGGGAAACGCTGCCCGAACGCACGAGCTTCGACGCGTGGGGAGTCGCGCATTCGGCCGGATCGGAGGCGGCCTATCACATGACGCGGCTCCACCACCCTCTGCGCGGCGCGACCGATCTGGCAGAGATCGACGCGTACCCGATGCCACACTTTGACGATGCAGCCGAGACCGCTCGACTCTCAGAGCGCGTCCGCGCGATCCACGAATCGGGCTTCGCGACCGTGGCTGGGCTGGCGCAGACGATCTGGGAGTCCGCGTGGGCGATCCGCAGCATGGAAGACCTGATGGTCGATATGATGAGCGACGACGACGCCGCGACACTCCTCCTTGACCGCGTGGCCGACGTATCGCGCCGACGCGCGCGCGTGGTCGCGAAGGCGGGATGCGACATCATCCAGATTGGCGATGACATCGGCATGCAGAGTACACCGATGATGTCGATCGACCTGTGGCGCGACTGGCTCAAGCCGCGGCTCGCGTCGGTCATAGACGCCGCGCGCGCGGCCAAGCCCGACATCATCATCTTCTACCACAGCTGCGGCTTCGTGCTGCCGTTCATCGACGATCTGATCGATATCGGAGTGGAGGTGCTCAACCCGATCCAGCCGGAGAGCATGTCGTTTGAGGCGGTCCACCGTGGGTACGGCGACCGGCTGTCGTTCTGGGGCACAATCGGCACGCAGTCGACGCTGCCGTTCGGCTCCACCTCCGACGTGCGCGATGCGGTGCGCGCGAACGTGACGCGCTGCGGAGAGCGCGGCGGAATCGTGATCGGACCAACGCACCTGGTCGAACCCGAAGTCCCGTGGGAAAACATCGTCGCGCTGCGCGAAGCGTGCGACGAACTGTCGCCGACGCGGTGATGCCTCACGCCCGGGGGACCAAACCCGCCGTGGCGCGTTCCAACCAGGACCGCTTCACCCGCCGCTCATGCGCCGGAACTCGGTCGGGCTGTGTCCGACGACTGCGCGAAAGCGTCGGCAGAAGTAGGACGCATCGGAAAAACCCAGGTGATCGGCGATCTGCGACACCGACAGTCCGGGGTCGCGGAGCATCCGGCACGCGTGCGCCATCGCGATCTTCGCCCGCGCCTGGCCAGGGGCTGTCCCCGCAAGCCGCGTGAAGCGCTTCACGAACGATCCGTAGCTCGTCTGCATAGCACGCGCCGCCGCGCCGAGCGGCCGGCTCATCGGTCGTGGACAATCGATCGCGCGGTACGCCGCGTCAAGCCACGCGCTGTCGGCGTCGCTCAGCGGACGCGTCGCGTGCGATGAGGCAACCTCGCAGATCAGCGTCACGATCATACTCAGGAGTACCGGCGCGGGCGTCGTGATCGGCTCGCCGGCGAGCCGCACCAGACCAATCATTCGTTCCTGCGACCGAGCGTCGAGCCCACGGATAACCGGGCGCTCGGGATCGATCACGCCGCCGGCGCGAAGCGCGTCGAACAGGAGGCCGGAAAACACCAGATACGACTCGTCCCAGTCACCGTCATCGACCGGTCCGTAGCGGTGCGGCTCACCGGGGAAGAGGACCAGAAGATCGCCAGCACCGACATCGGTCTGCGGCATCGATCCCGACTCAAAGAAACCGCGACCGCGATGGAGCATCACCAGCGCGTAGTAGTCGAACGTACGCTCCGCGCGACTCGTCGCGACGGTCTTGTCGCGGATCGTCCCGGCGATCGTGACCCTGCCGGCGGCCCCGACGTCTATGGCGGGGAGCAGGCTCCGCGTTCGATCGATAAGTCGGACAGGGTGCGCGTCCACGTCCAAAAAGTACCATACTCTGTCCCGCGCTTCCATTGGCGGCATCGGCACGTCGTGCGATATTCCTTATTATGCAAGTACACTTTGGGAAGTCGGTCCTGGAGTACCCGAGCGACCGGTTCGGACACCTGACGGACAGCAGCCCGCTCGTCGGCGACCGCGATGCGCTTCGCGAACGGTTCGACCGCGACGGCTACCTCTACCTGCCCGGGTTCATCGACCCGCAGAAGGTAACCGACGCGCGCGAGCGGATTCTCGACTACATGGCCGAGCGCGAAGCGCTCGTTCCCGGGCAACCGGTCCTCGACGGCGTGATGCCGAAGGGCGGCAAGACCGTGAGCATGATGGGGCGCAACCCCATTACGACCGATCCCGCGGTGCTGCGCGCGCTCGAGGCTGAGGAGCTCTTCGAGTTCTTCGCCGACTTCTACGGCGAGCCGCCGCTCACCTTCGACTACAAGTGGCTGCGCGCTGTAGGCAACGAAAGCTTCACCGGCTCGCACTTCGACGTTGTCTACATGGGGCGCGGAAGCCTGAACGTGAACACGGTGTGGATCCCGCTCGGCGACATCCCGATCGCTCACGGTACGCTCGCGATCTGCGAAGGGTCACACCGCGCGCCGGGGTTCGAGAAGCTGCGGGCAACGTACGGGCAGATGGACGTCGACCGCGACAACGTCGAAGGGTGGTTCAGCGAAAACGCGGAAGAAATCCTGGAGCGCTTCGGCGGCCGCTGGCTCACCGCCGACTTCAAGCCGGGCGATATCCTGACCTTCGGTCTCTACACGCTCCACGCGTCGACGACGAACACGACCAACCGCTACCGCCTCAGCTGCGACGTGCGCTTCCAGCCGAGCTCCGAACCGATCGACGAACGCTGGGTCGGCACGACGCCGAAGGGCCACTACGCGTGGATGAAGACCCCCGGTATCACGATGGAAGCAGCGCGCGAACGCTGGGGGGTGTAGCGCTCGCTGGGGGGCAACCGTCGCGCGCGAACGCTGGGGGGTGTAGCGCTCGCTGGGGGTGTAGGCGCCGGCCCCCGGCGACCACAGCCGATGCCTTCGTCCTTCCAACGCTTGGGATGCTTCGTTATCATGTCGTATGAGCTCCGAGCCAGATGCCCTGCCTCCGATCGCGGGGCGAGACTACTACACGACAATGTCGCACTTCTACCGTGGCGAGCTCGGACGCGCGCTCGTGTGGCGGCAACGACTGGACGCGACGACGAACTGGGCGATACTTGCGGCCACTGGAGTGATCACGTTCGCACTCGGAAGCGAGACGGTATCGCACATCGTATTCATGCTCGCAAACATGCTCGTCTTTCTGCTGCTGATGATCGAAGGACGTCGGTACCGCTACTACGACGCGTACCGCGCCAGGGTACGGATCCTTGAGGCGCACTTCCTTGTGCCGGTAGTGACCGAGCGTGAGATCGGACTTCAGGGCGACTGGCGCAAGGTTCTAGCCGAAGACCTGCTGATCCCGTCGTTCAAGATGGGGCTTCGACGAGCGATCGGGCGACGACTGAACCAGAACTACTTCTGGGTCTTTCTGGTAATTCTTGCATCGCACATGATCAAGATCTTCCTTCATTCATCCGACGTATCCACCGTTACCGGCTTCGTGCGGGCATTGTCGTCGGATCAACCGCTACCCCAGCCGCTCTACTGGGTCGTGTTCGTCGGGTTCTACGCGCTTCTGGTGTACCTCTACCTGCTCGGACGACGCCCGAAGGGGTTCGCGGGCGAGTTCTCGCGCCGGACCCCGAACCCGCAGTCATGGACGCTGTGAGCACCGATTCACAGTATCTTAACGCAATGACGTCAGGCTCGATCCCGATGACCAGTGAACA
>RECL01000444.1 GCA_007694025.1 Spirochaetaceae bacterium | reverse complement strand
CTGGAGGTCCCGACCGACTGTCCGCAGCGCGACGAGCGACTCGGCTGGACCGGCGACGCGCAGGTGTTCATCCCGACCGCTTCGTTCAACATGGACGTCTCAACCTTCTTCGCGAAGTGGCAGCGCGATCTGGCCGACTCGCAGAGCGCCGGCGGCGTGATTCCGTCGATCGCTCCGCTGAACCGGTACATGCGGGCGAGCGATGAAAACGACGGCGGTCCGGCGTGGTCCGACGCGGTGATCATCTGTCCGTGGACCATCTACACCAAGTACGGCGACAAGCGGATCCTGGAAGATCACTACGACTCTATGCGGCGATTCGTGACGTCGATGGAGAACCGCAGTAAGGGATTGATCCGGTCGGACGAGTTCTTCACTCCGTGGGGTGGCTTCGGCGATTGGGTCAGCATGGACGCTCCAGAGAACAGTTGCATCGGTGCGACACCCAAAGACCTGATCGGTACCGCGTACTTCGCGCGGTGCACCGACCTGCTGCGCCGAATCGCGGGGCTTCTGGGCAAGAGCGCAGATGAACTGACGCTCTCGGAGCTTCACCGGCGGATTGTGCTCGCGTTCCGCGCCGAGTACGTGACCGCGAATGGACGCATTCTGGGTGACACCCAGACCGCCTATACGATAGCGCTCGCGTTCGACCTCCTTCCCGAAGAGCAGCGGCCCGCCGCGGTCAACCGCCTGGTGCGGATGCTCGAGCGCCGCGACTTCCGGATGACGACCGGCTTCGTCGGGACCGTGAAGCTCTGCCCGGTGCTCGCGCGCTACGGACGCGCCGACGTCGCGTACAAGCTCCTGCTGCAGGAGGCCTTCCCGTCGTGGCTCTACACGGTCAACCAGGGCGCGACGACGATGTGGGAGCGCTGGAACAGTTGGACCAAAGAGAAGGGCTTTGGCCCCGTCAGCATGAACAGCTTCAACCACTACGCGTACGGATCGATCGGCGCGTGGATGTACGAGCAGGTCGCCGGCCTGTCGGTCGACATGGCGCGCCTGGTCACCGGTGAGCCGCCGATTCGCATTGCGCCGCTTCCGGGGTACGGGCTCACGCACGCGAAGGCGAGCCTGGACACGCCGTTTGGAGACGCCGTGTCGGCGTGGAAGATCGCGTCGGGCCGCGTCACGCTCGATGTGACGATCCCGGCGAACGCGACCGCGCGCGTAGAGGTTCCCGCGGGTGTCTCCGACATAGAAGTCGACGCAGAGTACGACGATCACGATGTGGAAGAGCTCGTCATCCTGGAGGAGAGCTCGGGCGGAGTCTACGCGTTCAACGTCGGCGCCGGATCGTACTCGTTCAGCTGGGATTATCGGGATTGATGTGGTAGATTGCGCGCGGAGGGAGTGATGGCACGGAGAAGTTTCAACATGACCTGGATTCTGACGCTGCTGGTCGGAGCGTTCCTGATGCTCGACGGGATCGCCGGGCTGAACCAGTCGAACACGCTGATGGGGCAGATCGCGCGCGCGTTCGGCACGCAGGGAAGCACGATCGCGCTCGTCATAGCAATAGTCGAGCTCGTCGCCGGCGCTTTGCTTTTGCTCAGTCTCTTTGTCGACCTGGGGCAGCTCGACGCGACGCTCGGAATCGTGATCGCGATCGCGTGGATCGTGATCATGGTGTTCACGTTCTTCCTGAGCAACTTCAATCCCGATTCGCTGATCTGGTGGCGGAGTCTCGTCCAGTACACGATCATCCTGGCTGTGATATGGATGGTGAAGGGCGGTCGCGCGTAGATCGATCGCATGGTCGACCTGCGCAACACGCTTCTCAGTGATCTAATCGGGCTGCGCGACCTGCTGGGAACGCAGCCCCTTTTCGCGCTCGGCCTCCTGCTGGTCGTTGGATACCTGTTTGGCAAGCTCGCCGGCCGGATCAACATGCCCGAGATCTCCGGGTTCATCGTCGCGGGCATCCTGCTCGGTGAATCGGTGGCAGGCTTTGTTCCCCGCGATATGGCGCACAGACTGTCGCTCCTTCCGGACGTCGCGCTCGGCATGATCGCGCTGAGCGTCGGCGGAGAGTTCCGCGCGAGTACGCTCCGCCGGCTCGGCACGAGTATCGTAGTGATTGCCGGGACGCAGATGGCGTTCACGCTGGTCGCGGTGACCGCGGTGCTCGCGCTCCTTGGCCTTCCGCTTCCGTTTGCGATGTTGCTGGGTACGATCGCGTGCGCGACGTCGCCCGCGTCGCTCTTTGCGGTCGCGAACGACCTGCGCGCGCGTGGCCGGTTTGTCGAGCTGATGCACGGCACGGTCGCCGTAAACGACGCCGGTACTCTGATCGTCTTTGGCCTGGTGTTCGCGGTGGCCGGAGGGATGATCGCCGGTGGCGATGCGCCGGCGGGGTCGATGGTCGTGCACGCGATCTACGAGATCGGGTTCAGCCTTCTGGTCGGCGCGATCGCGGGGGTGCTCCTCCACCTCTTCTCCCGCGGCAAGCGCGACGGGTACGAAGTTCTGATATCCGGGCTCGGCCTCTTCCTGGTCGTGATGGCGCTCACGATCGTGCTCGATCTGTCGCCGCTTCTGACGAACATGGTCGCCGGCGCGGTGCTCGCGAATCTGTCGCAGCGGCAGCACCCGATCTTCCGCTTCCTGGAGCCGTTCACGCCGCCGATCTACGCGCTCTTCTTTGTGATCGCCGGTGTGGAACTGCAGCTGGGGATTCTGACGCAGGTGGACGTGTTGATCCTGGGCGGCGGCTACATTGTCGCGCGAGCGGTCGCGAAGTACTACGGTGTGTCGGCGGCGTGCGCGATCGTCCGGACCGATGTCGCGACGCGACGGAACCTGGGGATCTGCATGTTCCCCCAGGCGGGCGTCGCGATCGGTCTGGTGCTCCTGGTGCAGACCTCACCGATCCTGCAGGGCGTACCCGCCGATTCCGCGAAGCTCATTGAAACGATGGTCAACATCGTTCTGCTCAGCGTCCTGATCAACGAGATCGGTGGCCCCCCGCTCGCGCGCGGCGCGATCATCCGGGGCACCAAACTCGACGCGTAGCGGCGTCGGCGTGACCGCGTCTGCGTGCTACGCGCGACGCAGGCGCTCGATCTCTTCGTCCATGAGGCCGAGCACCGACCGGTGGTGGAATCGGTCGA
>RECL01000443.1 GCA_007694025.1 Spirochaetaceae bacterium | reverse complement strand
AGGTCGGTCTCCACCGTCCGCACCCGCCCTTCGACCCGCCGGCACGCTGCTTCGACGCTCTGCGCTCCGCGCCGCTACCACCGGTGGCGGTCGGCGACTGGGTGGACGACGTCGAGCCAGCCACCAGGAGTCACGTCGGCGGACGGCACGCCCGGATCCCGGATCACCGGCTGGAAGAGGTAAGACGCGCCTATTTCGCGTCCGTGATGCACGTGGACGAGCAGGTCGGGCGGTTGGTCGCCGCGCTCAAAGCCTCCGGTTTGGATCGCAATACGTGGATCATCGTCACGAGCGACCACGGCGAGTTCCTCGGCGACCATCACCTGTTCCACAAGTTCATGCCGCTCGAGCCGGCGGCACGGATTCCGCTCGTTGTCCGACCGCCTGCCGGTAGCGCGTTCGACCGTGCCGGATCGGTGAGCGACGCTCCGGTGCTCCTCACCGATGTGATGCCGACGATCCTTGATCTTGCCAGTGTAACGCCACCGGCCGGTCTTGACGGAGTGAGTCTCCCGCGTGAGTTATTGCCTCCGGACGCCCGGTCAGCTGCCCGTCGTATGCTCCACATCGAGCACCATGGTGGGCTCGGCGCGTTCCAGTGTCTGTGCGACGGACGGGTGAAGTATATCAGAGACGGTATCTCCGGCCGTGAGTGGCACTTCGACCTGGTCCAGGATCCCGCGGAGCTGCACGATCTGTCGGCTGAGACAGACCTCTCCGGCTTCCGCGAACGACTTGTCGCAATCCTCCGGCCGCGGGATGACGGACTCGTCGTCGGAGGACAGCTTGCCACCGGCGTGCGAGTTTCGCCCACCGCGGAGTGGGTCCGATCGAGCGCAAGAGAAGTGACCTAATCCATAGAGATTTCCCCTATACGCGGTGCTCAGACGCCCTGATAATCGAGCCATGGCAAATGCGGCAACGCACCAGGACAGCATTCGAGCGATGGCGGCCACGCGACGCACCGGCATCGGTGCTACACTCGACTACGTGGGGCGCAACTACTGGCTCTACGTATTTCTGCTACCAGGTCTGGCAATGCTGTTCGTCTTCAACTACATCCCGATGTATGGAGTGGTGATCGCGTTCAAGGAGTTCAGTCTGGTTCGCGGGATCATGGCGAGTCCCTGGGTCGGGTTCCAGAACTTCCAGTATCTGTTCCAGTCCGACTCGTTCTATCGGGTCTTCCGCAATTCTGTGCTTATCAGTCTCTATCGGCTCCTGTGGGGCTTCCCGGCGCCGATACTGCTCGCGATCCTGCTCAATGAAGTGCGTGGCACGCTCTTCAAGCGGGGCGTTCAGACGATCATCTACCTTCCACACTTCATTTCATGGGTGGTCATCGCCGGGCTGGTAGCGAACTTCCTCTCGCCGTCGCGAGGCATCGTCAATCACGTTATTCGATCGCTCGGCGGCACGCCGATTGCTTTCCTTCAGCGCGCCGAGTACTTCCGGTCGGTCATCGTACTTTCCGAGATATGGAAGACAGCCGGATGGGGAACTATCATCTACCTCGCCGCGATGTCTGGAATCGACCCGCAGCTCTACGAGGCAGCTATCATCGACGGAGCCGGGCGGATCGCGCGGATCCGGCACATTACTATGCCCGGCATCATGAGCACCGTCGTCGTGCTCTTGATCCTGCGGATGGGGCACGTGCTCCGTAACGGCTTCGAACAGATCTTTCTGCTCTACAGCCCGCTCGTCTACAGCGTGGCCGATGTCTTCGAGACCTACACCTATAGAGTCGGACTCCTTGAGGGTAGATTCGCCTTTGCCACGGCGGTTGGACTCTTCCAGTCGTTCATCGGGCTCGCGCTAATACTGGCGACGAACCGGCTTGCCAAGAAGTACGGGGAGGGGGGGCTATGGTAACCACCGCCACGGCTCGACGTGAGGCGCTGCTGTTCGATGTGGTCGTCTACACCGTCCTGGTGGCGGTCTCCGTCACCATGGTCTACCCGTTCCTGAACGTGATCGCCGTATCGTTCAGCAGCTACAGCGCGTTCCTCTCGAACCCTATGATGATCTGGCCGCGCGACGTGACGCTCGAAGCGTTCAGGTTCGTCTTCAACAACTCATTGATCCTCTCGAGCTACAGAAACACGATAGTTGTGACGATCGTCGGCACGACTATCAGCGTGGGGCTCACGATTCTCACCGCCTACCCCCTTTCCCGCCGTGGGCTGAAGGGTAAGGCGTTCTTCATGACCTACATTATCCTCACGATGATGTTCTCAGGCGGGATCGTGCCTTCGTTCCTTCTGGTGCGCAGCCTGGGCATCCTGAACACGCTGTGGGCGCTGATCCTGCCGATGTGCTTTTCCGCGTACAATGTGATCCTGATGAAGAGCTTCTTCGAAAACATCCCGGACAGCCTCAAGGAGGCAGCGGCCATCGACGGAGCTTCCGAGTGGTTCATACTCTCACGGATCTTCGTGCCCCTATCTACGCCGATCATTGCGACCGTCACGCTCTTCTCCGCGGTCGCGTACTGGAACAGCTTCTTCCTCGCGGTGCTCTATATCCGCGACCAGGGGCTCTGGACGCTGCAGCTGGTGCTGCGGGAGATCATCATGGCCGCGAACACGGCCATGCTCGACACCGGCGGCAACTACGCCGAGATGTCCTCGCGCACCATTCCGGCAGACACCCTGAAGTACGCGACGCTCATTGTCGCGGTGTTGCCGATTCTCTGCGTCTATCCGTTCCTGCAGAAGTACTTCGTGAAGGGCATCATGCTCGGTGCCGTTAAGGGTTAGGGGACTACGCCGGCCGGCGATCCACATAGAGAGAGGAAACGAGGAGGCAAGTATGAGGTGTATCAAGAGGGCCATGACCGTGCTGGTACTCATGGCGTTCGTAGCGGGGGTCGCTTCCGCGGCCGGCACGCAACAGCAGGCTGCTACGGCTCCCGGACGCTACGCGTTCACGATCTTCGCCGACTTCCCCGGCGAGTTCGACCGCGGGACCAGAACGCTGCTCGATTGGATCGGCGAAGAGAAGAACGTCGATATAACGCTGGAGATACCTCCCGCGGCGAACTACCAGGAGCGGCTGCAGCTGATGCTCGCCGGCGGCGACTACCCGGAGGTCGTGCTCTTCGGTGGCCCGGAT
>RECL01000247.1 GCA_007694025.1 Spirochaetaceae bacterium | reverse complement strand
CACACCGACCACGCGCGCGAAGCGCTCGCGAGCACGACGCAGCACACGATCGCGACGCCGCTCGACCCGACGGTGCTGTCGTCGCTTACGCTCCCGACGCTGATCGTCTGGGGCGAACACGACCGCGTGCTTCGTCCGTACTACGGAGCGACGTTCCAGACCCGGATCGCAGGTAGCCGGCTCGAACTGATCGCCGAGTCGGGTCACGTCCCGCACGTAGAGCAGCCGGAAGCTACCGCCCGGCTGATCAACGACTTCCTGGAGTAGTCAGACCAACCGGACACACCGCAACCGGCGCGCTGTTGAAGGCGGTGGGGTGCGGGTATACACTATCGGTCGAACGATCTGGCGCCGCGGAGGTCCACGATGATCTGGCTGCTGACAATGCCGCTCGTTATCGCTGTGGTCGCGACCGCAACAAATCGGCTCGCGTTCAAGATGGCGGTGCCGCTGCTCTGCGCGGCGATCATCGCGTTGTTCACGGCGTCGCGCGTCGCGGGCGACGCACCGACGACCGTGGTTGCCACCGCGATCGCGGTGATCGCCGCGCTCGTCGTGTCGGCCGCGGGAGACTACTTCCTGTCGCGCAAGGGCAATAGCGAGTCGTACTTCATCGTCGGGATCGCGCTCTACCTGCTCGCGCACGCGGGCTACCTGACCGCAGCATGGATGAACGCGACGCTTCGCGTGCCGGGTTTGGTCGTGGTGCTGGTCGTGTTCGTCGCGTACTACGTCGTGATGCTGCGCCCGGCTATACCGTCGGCGCAGTTGTCGGCCGCGGTGCTGGTCTACCTGCTGCTGTCGTGCGTCGTGCTCGCGGTGTCGTTCGGACTCGTCTGGGACGCGCTGCCGTCGGCGCTCTTCATCGCCGGAATCGCGCTCATCGTCGTATCGGACACCGCGATATCGGTGAAGGAGTTCCTGGATCGCCGCTGGGCCGATCCGATCATTCTGCCGACTTATTACGTGGCGCACCTGGCGATCACCGCAGCGCTGCTGCTCCGGTAGGCCCGCCGCGGAGACCCGCGGCGGGCAGGCAGTCTATCGGCGCTGCAGCACGAACTCGACGCGCCTGTTCTTCCAGCGGTTGGCCTCGTCGCTGTGCGGGACTACGGGGATCGAACCGCCGTAGCCAGTCGTCCGCATACGCGTCGCCGCGACGCCGCGCTGCGCAAGCGCGGTTCTGATCGCTTCCGCGCGAGCGATCGACAGCGGCAGCAGAACCTCTTCCTGTTCGCGTGCTGCGCGAACGCGGTCGTACCAGAGAAGACTCACCGCGTGGCCTTCAACGGATATCGAGTGCTGCGGGTACTTCGCGAGCACCACGGCGAGCCGATCAAGCGTCTGGAGATTGCGGGCCGCCTGGTCGGGCTCCAGATTGGTGTAGTCGGCCGTGAACGGAACAAAGTAGATGCTCGAGATGCGAATCCTCAGGCGATCGCCCTCCCGGATGACCAGGATATCGATCGGGATGACCGTGTCGGCGACCGACGCGTTGTAGACAGCGTCGACTGCGTTGACGACCAGTCGGTAGTCCTCCGCCGACTGGACCAGTTCACCCGTATCGGACAGCCCGTTCCAGCGAATCGTCGCCGGGGGCGTACCCGTACCCGCCCACCCGATGAAGCGAGCGCCCTGCGGATCGTATACCGTCGCGTCCCAGCGCAGGATCGGGCTTGGGTCACGTATACCGAGCGTGATCGTCAGCGTGTCGTCAACGCCGTCGTCGTCGGGGGAGAACAGCGCGGGCTGCGTCCGAAGCGCGATCGTCGGGCCTTCGGTATCGACCCGTACGAAGGGGCTGAGCGCGGTCGACACGTTGCCCTTTTCGTACTCGATATAGAGTTCGAGCGCGTACTGACCGTCTGCAAGCGGAACGCCGGCGGCGCTCCCGTCCCAGTCGATCCCGGCGGGCAGATCCCCGGCACCGGTCGCGATGACGCCCAGATTCCGGTCGGCGGCGGTCACCACCGAGACCCTCCACGACTCGATCCCGTCGGGTATCGACGCGGACAGCGCGACGCGCACGATGTCTTCAAGACCATCTCCGTTTGGCGAGAAGCGCGTCCTGTCCACCGCGATCGCGATCGGAGTCGGGCGCGTATCCAGAACGATCCGAACGGGCCTGCTGGCACCGGCATTACCGGCGGGGTCGGTCGACGAAAGCACGTACGTATAGGTACCGTCGGGAAGAATACGGCCGGTCGCGTCGGTGCCGTCCCAGACGAACGAACGCAGCTCATCCTCCCACCGTTCGGTGAGCACGGTCGCACCGGCCTGGTTCGTGAGCCTTCCAACCCACGCGACATCCGCGGTCCCGCTCTGGAAGACTTCTACCGTGTCGCGCCGTCCATCGCCGTCGGGAGAGAAGCGGGTGCGTGCAACCGATACGGTCGCGCGCGGCGGTTGCGTGTTGAGCGTGATGATCGGGGACGCGGTCTCGGGCCGCTGCCCGCCGGCGTACGACACGGTCAGCACGGCGCGGTACTGCCCGTCGGGCAGGACGGTGCCGCGTTCGTCGGCGCCGTCGAAGACGACCGATTCCGGCAGAGTGGTGCCGGCAAACGTGCGAACGGTCCGGCCGCGGACGTCACGAATCTCGATCCGCCAACCAGTCACATTGTCGCGGACGACTGCCGACGGCCTGAGCGTGACCACGTCCTGCACGCCGTCTCCGTTCGGGGAGAATGCGCGCAGATCCACATCCAGGCGAACGCTCCGTGGCTGCCGCTCGAGCACGATGCCGTCGACACGGAACGACGCGGAGTTGCCCGCACGATCGGTCGACGTCAGCACGTAGGAGTAGCTGCCCTCGGGCGCAGCGCTGCGGTCGTCGCGCGTTCCGTCCCAGACTGCATCGGGGGGAATGCCGGCCCACGTGAAGCTACGGACAGTGCGGCCTGACTCGTCGACGACGGCTCCTGCCCACCGATCCTCAGGGCTTGCGTCTCGCTGGAAGATCGTGAGGGTATCGAGGATCCCGTCGCCGTTGGGAGTGAACACCGGGAACGCGAGCGCGACATCGGCGCGCGGTGGCGTGTTATCGACGATCACGCGCCGCTCGGGACCGCTTCCGGTGTTGCCACGGTTATCGCTGACGGTTACCGACAGGAGGTACTCGCCATCGGGAACCAACCGACCGGCCTGGTCGCGGCCGTCCCACAGCAGCACCGCGGGGGGCTCGACCGACTGGCGCCGGAACCGCGCGAACAGCCCCCGTCGCTCGATGCGCTCTTCGGCCGATCGTACGACCGTACCACGCGTGTCGGACACGAGTACCGCGTACGAGGTCAACCTGGTTCGATCGAGCGGAACCACCGATATCGGCAGGCTCACCGAGTCCTGCACGCCGTCGGCGTTGGCCGGGGAAATGTAGACCGGTTCGTCACCGGCGACATCCACCGGTATCTCACCGACGGTCGCGCAGCCGGTGAGTCCGACTACCGCAACGCTGAGTAGAATGAGAAGCTGCTTCATATGCCCTCCGTCAGGTCTTGATCAACTCGGTCGTTGCGGCCGTGTGCCGGACCATGGCGGGCTCGAATTGATACAGAATAAACAATCGGTGCGGGCAGCTGTTACACTAACCCGACACCGGCAGCGCTAATTCGCTATATTCCGGCGCAGGGCCCGGAATGACCATTATCGTTCGATACCTGCTGCGAAGCGTCGCCGCGAACCGGATGCGCACCGGACTCATCGTGCTCGCAATCGCGCTGTCGACCGCGCTCCTGTTCGCAACATCCGGCCTGAGCACGACCATCGAGCGAACCTATACGCGCGTGCTCGAAACCGAGTTCGGCAGGGCGCACATCGTCATCAGCGCCGATCGCGGTTCGCCGGCGCCGTTCGTGTCGACGCGAGCCGCGTACGACCTGCCAGACCGGATCGAGTTCATTGCCTCAGCGGTGTCAGGGTCTCCGCTGCTACTGACAGACAATCACTCCGAACGTGCTCAGATGCGCGGGATGAGCATGTCCGACATGGAATCGATGGGACCGATCGCACTGACGCCGCAGCTCTCCGACGACCGTTTTGTCGGGCGCGTCGCGATCGTGTCGCGGCTGTTCGCAGCCGATCACGCGCTTGCGGTCGGCGACTGGCTGCGGATCGATCTGGGCAGCGGTCCAATCGGGCTCCAGATCGTAGCCACGGCCGAACCGGTGGGATTCTTCACCGATACGCCCGGTCCGGTGCCACTCCTGATCCCGTTCGAGACCGCGTCGGGTTTCGCCGGCAGCGGTGGGCGCGCGACTGCGCTCTACATCCGCGCGCGCAGCGACGCGGATCGCGGGGCGCTCGAGTCCGCGCTCATCGAACGGTTTCCGCGCTACCGCGTGCGACAGACAATCACCGACGAAGAGCGAACCGAGTTCGCCAACACGATCGTGATACCGTTCCGGATCATGCTCTTTCTGGTGATCGCCGTGAGCGTCTACATCATCTTTTCGACGTTCCAGGTGATCACCGCCGAACGACTACCGACAATCGGCACCTTCCGCAGCGTCGGGGCGACACAGCGACGGGTTTCGCGCGTCCTCTACGGAGAGGCGCTGCTCTACGGGCTGTTCGGCGCGGCGGGCGGCATCGCGCTCGGTATCCTGATTCTTCGTGGCATGACCTACGTTGCTGCGCGCGGGTTCACCGCGCACGCGACCACGGCGACGTTCCAGGCTTCCGACGTTTTTCAGGCGGCTCTGATGGGCGTGGTGCTTCCTGTCATCAGCGCGGCGATCCCGATCAGGCGCGTCCAGCGCATCCCGGTCAAGGATGTGATCCTTCAGCTCTACGAGCTGTCGGGCCACAGGCGCGACCGCACGCTGATCGGCGCGCTGATGCTCGCCGCGGGCGCTGTACTGCCGTCGGTCGCGCCCGGAGACCAGATAATCGCATGGTTCTTCGTGAGCCTGGCGTTGGTCTTCCTGGGCACGGTATGGGTGATCCCGTTCGTGACGCGAACGATCGCAGAACTCATGATGATCGCGTATCGGGTAGTGTTCGGCAACGTGGGTCGTCTGGCAGCGCAGAACCTTCGCGACAACAGCGGGATCATCAACAACATCGTGCTGCTATGCATCGGTATAGCCGGAGTGTATCTCATCAACACGATCAGTATGAGCGTCGCACAGACGGTCACGAACCTCTACCTTCAGGCCGACTTCGACGTCGAGGTGTACGGCGGAGCGCAGAACCCAACGCTTGAGCGCCGGATCCGATCGCTGCCCGAGGTCGATGATACGCTCGGCTACTACGTCGCGAACCGGGTCAACCTGCCCGACCACGGACGATCGATCCGCAGGGTGATGGGGATCTACTCGGATCGCTTCGACGAGTTCTGGCGCTTCGACTACTCGGCTCCCGGTTCAACGCTCCTTCCGGTGCTTCCCGAACGCCGTACGATTATCCCAAGTTACACTCTCCGGGACCGCTTCGGGTTGCAGGCGGGGGACACGCTCAGCCTGGAGTTCGGCAGGCGCACGGCCGACTACACGGTGATCGGTTTTGTCGCGGCGCTATGGAGTAACGGCGACTTCGCGATCGTTGACGAGCGGTTCCTGCGGCAGGACGACGGGGCATCGCGCTACGCGGCGATCTACGCGCGCGCGGCGACTACCGGAGCCGACGCCGCGCGCGCGATCGGAGAGCAGTTCGGGCGGGAGGGGGTCTGGACGCGTACGGTCGCCGAGATCAACGCGAGGGGCCGACAGTCCAACAGCGAACTGTTCTTCCTGCTGCGTGGGTTCTCACTGATGGCGATGTTCCTTGGCAGCATTGGGGTCGTGAACAACTTCCTGATCTCGTTCATGGACCGCAAGCGTGGCTTCGCGCTGCTTCGAAGCATCGGGATGAGCCGACGCCAGAATACGATGATGCTGCTTCTGGAAGCGGTGTCGGTCGGGTTCATCGGGACGCTCGCGGGTCTCGCGGTTGCCGGGATCCTGCTGGTGTCGATCCCGATCGTGCTCGCGGCGTTCCGGGTCTGGATCTTCCTGCAGTACTCGATCGTCCTGGCCGGCCTCATGTTCGCCGCCGGTATCCTTGTGTCGGTTGGCGGCTCGGTCGGACCGACGACCCGAACCAGGCGGATGAATCTCATCGAGGCAATCAAGTATGAATGACAGCGACGGCGCACCGATCGTCGAGGCGAGCGCTCTGGTCAAGTCGTACAGGACCGGCGACGTGGTCGTCCCCGTACTCAATGGGGTCAGCCTGCTTGTCGACCGGGGCGAGTTCGTGTCGGTCATGGGCCAGAGCGGCTCGGGGAAGAGCACGCTGCTCTACCTCCTTGGCGGACTCGATCGGCCCGATTCGGGCGACGTACGGATCGCGGGCAGATCGCTGTCCGCGATGAACGACGAGGAGATCAGCGCGATGCGCAGGCGCCGGTTGGGGTTCATTTTCCAGTTCTTCAACCTGGTGCCGAACCTCACGGTCGAAGAGAACGTGCTGCTGCCGATCCTGCTCGACGGGGGATCGATGCGAGCGAATCGCCGGCGCCTGGATGAGATCCTGGATACCGTCGAACTCGCGCACCGGCGTCGCCACCGACCGTCCGAGCTCTCCGGCGGCCAGCAACAACGAGTCGCGATCGCGCGCGCGCTCATCGGTGAGCCCGACCTGATCCTTGCCGACGAGCCGACCGGGAACCTGGACAGCACAACGACTACAGAAGTGATGGAGCTGCTCGCGCATATCAACCGCGATCACGCAAAGACGGTGATCATGGTCACGCACTCGCTCGAGTGCGCGGCGTACGGATCACGAAAGATAACCGTTCGGGATGGTACTATCGATGACACGATCCTCACTGCTCAGGTATAGCGCGTTCGCACTGGTGGCTGCGCTCGCAATCGCTGGATGCGACGCACGCGGCAGCGGAGCTACGGGCGGCCCGCCGACCGCTCCACCGCCACCGGGCGCGGTGCAGCGAGCTCGCCCGCCGGTCTCGGTGTTTGGCGTCGTCGTCGCGGACGTCTCCCGGACAATCGCGCCGGGATTCAGCGCACGCATAGCCGAAGTCGTGACCCGTGAAGGAAGAGAGGTCGCGCGCGGCGACGTACTGATCCGGCTGGACATGGACGACTACGACCGGGAGGTCGAGTCGCTCGCGCGGCGCCGACGACGCAGCGAGCTTCGGATCGCCGACCTGACTCAGCGGCTGGCATACGCACGCTCGGACGACCACGACGAACTCGTCGACGCGCAGATCGCACTCGACGGGTCGCAGGACCTCTTTGAGCGTGCCCGCGCGGATCTCCGGCGTAACGAGCAACTCGCATCGGAAGGCGCGGTCTCCAGGCGTGCGGTCGACGACGCGCGCGATCGGCTCGGCGAGGCCGAACGCGCTCTGGACCGTTCGCGGCTGCGGCTGCGAACGACTCGTGACCGGCTTGTGCGCTCGGCGTCCGATCTGGAGACGGAGATCGAGCTTGAGCGGTTGGAGCTTGACGCGCTGCAGCGCGATATCGCACGGCTGCGGTCGCTCGTGCGAACCGACGCGGTGTCCCGGCCGAATGTCGTCAGTCCGTTCGAAGCCGGCATCGTCGCCGAGGTTGCGGTCCAGCCGGGCGACCAGGTTGGCCCCGGGTCGCGGCTGGTGCGCATCATCGACCGCGACACTCTGGTCGTATCGGCCGACCTCCCTGAGGAGTTTCTGCGCGACGTGACGATCGGTGCTGCGGCGCGCATCGTTGCGCTCGCCGACCGCAGACGCAGCTATACCGGTGTCGTGCTGGAGATCGCGCGTCAGGCGCGCCGGGTCGGCAATGAGACCGTCGTGACCGCGAGGATCTCGATCGACAACCGGGATGCCTTCCTGCTACCGGGGATGAACGTCGACGTCGCTATTCAGCCGCGCGACTGATCGCGTCGTAGACGCGCGCTCCACGCGCCGCCGCGAGCCTGAGCGAGCTCACGAGCACCTCCGCGTCGGCAGCACGGAGGGCGATCGCCCTCCGATCCCGCTCTGCGTCTGCGGTATCGACGTCGGCGGCGGTGGCCTCCCCCGCCCGTTCGAGGGAAAGGACGCGTTCAAGCCGCCCGTGGGCCTGGTCGAGCTGTTCACGCGCGCGATCGGCGCTGCGCTCGGCAAGGCCGAGCTGACGCGCGAGACGCTCGACCGTCGCTGCGTTCGCATCACGACGGTCGGCAAGTGTAAGCTGCGATCGCGCCATGTCGATCTCCCTTCGCTCGGCCCGCAGGCGCGCAGCCCCGCCGTCTACGAGCGGCACCGACAGCCGAAGCGCCACCGAAACGTCGACGCCCGCGTCGGGGTCGAATAGGTCGGTAACGCTTGCGGCGAAGTCGGAACCCGGCTGGCGGTTCGCCGCGTAGCGCGGATTCACCGAAAGCGCGAGCGTCAGCGTGCCACCGTCGGTCACCCCGGCCACGATCGCAGCGATCTGTGCCCGGCGCAGCGCGATCCGCGCTCGCTCTACATCGGCCGGGTCGGGTCCGTCGGTCGCGGCGTCGACGGCCCGGCCAGGCTGCTGCGACAGGATGAACGTGTCGATCCCCAGGTCGAACGGCCCGATCAGCGCGCGCAGCGCGTCGTACGCGCCGTCGCGGTCGATCTCTGCTGCATACCACGTGTCGACAGCCTGCGCGACGGCGAGCTCGGCGTCGAGCACTTCGTCGAACCGGATGAGCCCGGCTTCGTGCCGGGCCTCGACCACGCGAAGCGCCGCGCGCGCGCGATCGACCGCCAGAGCCGAAACGATGTGCGCGTCGGTCGCGGTTCGTGCACCCAGGTACGCCTGGACGACGCGGATCACGGTATCGTTCTCAGCGTCGCGCAGCCGGACTTCCGCGTCGTGCCGACCGAGCTCGGCCTCTTCAAGCGCCGCGGCGTAGACACGACCGTCTATGAGGCGTCGGTTCACGAACACCGGCTGCGCGATCGACACGCTCGCCGAAGGCGCCTGGAGCACGACCGGGTCGTCGTCGCCAACCGCGATGATCCGCGTCGAGCTTCCCGCGCGCGCAGTGAGCGTCGCGCCGGTCGGGAGCGCCTGCTGCAACAGCAGCGACGTGCCCATCGTCAACGATGTCCGTTGCCGTCCAAGTGGCGCATCAAACGACGGGCCGGTCCGATCGCGGGCGACGCCTATCGTCTGTGCACCATCGGGCTCGAGCCTGAGCGACGGTGTGACTTCCGCCCGCGCAATCGCGAACGACAGCTGCGCCGCGTCACGCGCAAGCCTCGCGTCGCGAAGCACCGGCGCAAAGCCGAGCGCAAGGTCGACCGCGTCGCGGAGCGAAAGCGGCTCTCCGCCAGACAGAGTCGGCTCTCCGAACGCAACGGCACCGGCAGTAAGCAGCACGGCACCAACAAGCAGAAGGAATCGGATTCGCATAGCGCGAAGATACCGCCGCAGACCGCGCACGCGAACCGCCACGCCGCGTAACGCGTTTCTAACACAATCCTGATGCACGGCTAACAAGCCGCGTTTACGTTACGGGCATCTCAATGCAAAGCAGAGAGATCATGAGAATCTTTCGAACAGTTATGACGACTGCGATGGTGCTTGCGCTTGTCGCACCGGTGTTCGCCGGCGGCGCGCAACAGCAGACGGCAAGCACGAGTACACGCGACTATGCGCGCGTAGAGCTTCTGGGCGCCGGCGCTTCGTTCCCCGCCCCGCTGATTACCGCGTGGGCCGACGAATACCGCGACCTGACGCGGGGTGCGGTTACGATCAACTACCAGTCGATCGGATCGGGCGGCGGCGTTCGCCAGTTCATGGAGCAGACGATCATGTTCGGCGCAAGCGAAGCCGCCCTGAGCGACGCGAACGCGGAACTCGCCCGAACCAACACCGGTGGGCTCGCGTACAATCTGCCCCTCACCCTCGGCGATGTCGCGGTTACCTATAACGTTCCGGGCGTCGGGCAAGGACTCGTGTGGAATGCCGACACGATCGCAGGAGCCTTCCTGGGAGAGATCACGCGGTGGAACGACCCGAAGATCGCCGCCCTCAACCCCGGCGTGACCCTGCCGAACCTGCCGATCCAGATCGCGCACCGCTCGGACGGCTCAGGAACGACGAACATCTTCACGAACTACCTGACAAAGGTGAACCAGAAGTGGGCCGATACGATCGGCTTCGGAAGCTCGGTCAACTGGCCGGTCGGAACCGGCGGAAACGGCAATGAAGGCGTCGCGGGCATCGTGCAGAGCACGCCGGGCGCGCTCGGTTACAACAGCCTGGTCTACGCGGTTCTGAACGATATCACGTACGGTAATGTGATCAACAAGTCGGGGAACACGATCGTTCCGTCGCTCGAAGCGACAAGCCTCGCCGCTGCGGTCACGATCCCGCAGGATGGGCGCGTGATGCTCACCGACACGGATGCCGCGCAGGGCTACCCGATCGCGGGTTTCGCGTGGGGTCTTGTCTACGAGAACCTCGATCGGAATCAGGCGATTGCGAACCGCGACCAGGCGGTAGAACTGACCCGCTTCCTCTACTGGATCATCACCGAAGGCCAGGACATCAACGAGAGCCTGAGCTTTTCGCGGCTCCCGACCGACGCGCAGGCAGTCGCCGAGCGGATGATCAGCACGCTGAAGTGGCAGGGAGAAGCGGTCGGACAGACGGTCATCGCCGACATCAAGGCGAACGGCTGGTAAGCCGATCGGACCGCCTCGGCTGAGGCAGGAACCAGGGCCGGCGTTCGACACTGTCGACGCCGGCCCTTCTTTTTTGTCGGGTCTGTCGGGCGAACCGGCGGCGGCCCTGTCGCGGCTCGGCCCGCGCATCACGGGATCCTAACGCAATCCTCACGATACCTTAACAATCCCGCGTGAGCTCATGTCAGGACGCTCGAGACCGATTCTGCAAGGAGGAGCCATGGCGGACGTGGCCGGAACAATCAGCGCGAGCACGCTACCCGCTCGCTATCGGGGCCCCGCGGACACGGCGTTCAAAGTTGTCGTCGTCAGCCTGAGCTCGTTCATCATCCTGCTCGCGGTCGCGATGGCAGTGATGATCTGGCTGGAGGCGAGGCCGACCTTTCGCGCGTTCGGATACCTCGACTTTCTGACCGAAACGACGTGGGATCCGGTCAATGCGATCCACGGAGCTCTTCCGTTCATCTTCGGTACACTCCTGACGAGCTTTCTGGCGCTCGCGCTTGCGATCGTCCCGGCGCTCGGCGTCGCGATCTTCGTCACCGAGTTTGCGCCGAAGTGGCTCGCGAACATCATCAACTACACGGTCGACCTGCTCGCGGCGATCCCGAGCGTTGTGATCGGTCTGTGGGCGGTGTTCAACTTTGCGCCGTTCATGCGCGACACATTCTACATGCCGATCTATCTCTGGGCGGAGGAGTCGGCTCCGTGGCTGGTCCCGCTCCTGGGAGCGCCGTCGACGTACAACCTTGCGACCGCGACGCTGATCCTGGCGCTGATGATCGTACCGTACACCGTCGCGCTGTCGCGAGACGCGATCGGCCAGGTACCAATCGAGCAGCGGGAGGCAGCGTACGCGCTCGGCTCGACCCGGTGGGAGGTCATCCGTGATGCAGTGCTCCCGTACGCGCGGACCGGCGTGATCGCCGGAATACTCCTGTCGCTCGCTCGCGCGCTCGGCGAAACGATGGCGGTTGCGATGCTGATCGGTAACCGAAACCGGATGCCGTTCACGCTCTTCGGACCCGCGGCAACGATGCCGTCGCTCATCATCAACGAGTTCCGCGAGGCGGTCGAGGTTCTGCACTACTCGAGCATCATGGCGGTCGGGTTCTACCTCTTCGTCGTCACGATCGGCATCAACCTGCTCGCGAGCTACATTCAGCGCAAGCTCAGCATCACGAAGGGGGGCGTATGACGCTCAAGGCCCGCTACGCGCGTGACGCGGCCATCCAGGTCGGCGTCGTACTGATGACGCTGATCGTCGTCATTCCGCTTCTGATCATCATCGTCTACGTCGTCGCGAACGGGATCACCGCGCTGAACCTGGACTTCTTCACGCAGGAGCTCGGAAGCCCTGCCAGGGCGATCCAGGGTCGGCCGGCCGGGCTGCGTGCGTCGATCATCGGCACGATTGTGATCGACCTGATCGCGCTCGCGATGGCCCTCCCGTTTGGAATCGCGACCGGAATCATGATGTCGGAGTATCCCGAGCATCCCTTTGCGCCGGTGACACGCCTGATGGTCAGCACGCTGAACGGGATGCCCGCGGTCCTTATGGGGCTCCTTGCATACGCGCTCGTGGTCAAGAACACGGGAGGTTTCTCCGCGCTCGCCGGATCGGTCGCTCTGGCGTTCGTGATGATCCCGATAATCTCGAGGACGACCGAAAGCGTGCTGCGCGTGACACCGTGGAGCCTCCGCGAGGCGGGGTTGAGTCTGGGGCTTCCGCGCTGGAGGGTGACGGTGTCGCTCGTGCTGCCGGCGGCGCGCGCGGGTATAGTGACCGGCGCGCTGATCGCATTCGCGCGCGCGGCCGGTGAGGCTGCGCCACTGCTGTTGACGTCGTTCGGCAACAACTATTTCAGCATGGACCTCACCCAGCCGATGGATACGCTCCCGCAGCGGCTCTATAGCCTTGCGATCAGCCCGTACCGGCAGTGGCACTCGATGGGCTGGGGTGGCGCGATCATCCTGCTGCTCTTTGTGATGCTGACGTTCTACGCAGGCCGCATCGCGGTCAAGAAGATGGAAGAGCGCGCGCTCGGCGTGAATGAAGAGCGACGCACTGCACGCCGGAAGACTCGTAAGGACAGGAGAGAGGCCAACCAATGAGCAATCCAGTGAACGGATCGGTCCGGATGGAGACGAAGGATCTGTCGGTCCGCTACGGCCCCGCCATCTACGGTATCCAAAACGTCAGCATGCCGGTCCACGCGAACAAGGTGACGGCGCTGATCGGGCCGTCCGGGTGCGGCAAGTCGACCTTCCTGCGCGCGCTCAACCGCATGCACGACCTCAATAGCGACGTGGAGATCACCGGACAGGCGCTCCTCGACGGAGAGGATATCTACGCGCCGCAGGTCGACGCGGTCGTCGTACGCCGCAAGATTGGGATGGTCTTCCAGAAACCGACGCCGTTTCCGACCAAGTCGATCTACGACAATGTCGCGGCCGGATTGCGTTTGGTCGGAATCCGGAAGAAGCAGGTGCTCGACGAAGCGGTCGAAAAGGCGCTTACCGGGGCGGCGCTCTGGGATGAGGTGAAGGATCGGCTCAAGAGTCCGGGGGGCAGCCTGTCCGGCGGGCAGCAGCAGCGTCTGTGCATCGCGCGCGCGCTCGCGGTCGAGCCCGAGGTCCTGCTGATGGACGAGCCGACAAGTTCGCTCGATCCGGCGTCGACCCTCCGCGTCGAGTCGCTGATCAAGCAGCTGAAGGACCAGGTCACGATCATCATCGTCACGCACAATATGCAGCAGGCGCAGCGGGTCAGCGACTACACCGCGTTCTTCTTCGTCGGAGAACTCGTCGAGGTCTCCCCGACCGGGACGATCTTCGGGTCGCCACGGGAAGAACGGACCAAAGAGTATCTCTCCGGCGCGTTCAGTTGATCTCGCGCGACGACGCCATGACGCAGCGCCGACGCTCGCCCGAACCACTCGCTCGTGATAGAGTCGCGCATGAGCCGCCGGTTCAACATACGTGAAATCGAGTCGTCGTTGCGGCGGTTCAGCAGGGAGTTCGCCGCGATCAACGACCGGCTCGCGATGCGCCGCGAGACGTTCACCGGCCTGATGGCCGACCAGATCATCGAGGCGTACGAGTTCCTGAACTCGCTGCTGGACAAGGGGATGGATCTGTTCACCCCGGCGGGGCTCAACGCGCTGCTGGAGATGAACCACATAGTGCTCTGCGGATCCGACAAGGAGACGCGCGCGCTCTACTATCAGCATCTGAACGAAACGCGCAAGAGCTTCCTCAAGAAGATCAAGCCGATCAAGGAGTGGGTCCTGGCACGCCAGACCAGCGAAGACCCATTCAAGCTCGCAACCGGTTTCTATACGCGGATGCTGAGCCACCCGCAGCTCTTCCTGGAGGGTAACCACCGAACCGGGAACATTCTGTTGAACTACCTGCTCGTGAGTCGCAACACCGCCCCGTTCGTCGTGTCGGTAGAAACAGCGCGGCTCTACCTGGATCTGTCGGGCGACATCAAGTTCACCGACAAGGACAAGTCGATCGATTCGATGCGGATGCCCGGCCACCGCAAGCGGTTTGCGGCGTTCTTGAAGGAGAGCGTCGATACCCGCTACCTTGAGTAGGGGCGGTTATATGAGCTCGTTACTGGAGATCCTGGTTCTGATCGGCTCGATCACCGTGTTGACGGTCGGGATCGAGCTCGCGACCGAGTCGGTCTCGCGTCGATACATGCCCTGGATCAAGCGCCGGTTCGACGGCCGCTCGGCGGGCGCGATTCGCGACTTCCTGAGGGGTGCGCTCGCGACCGCGCCGACCGGCTCGGTCCGTTCCGGTTTTCTGTTTCTGGTGACCGCCTCCGACACATCGCTGCTCACGGTGCAGCGCACCCCTGCAGTCGTGCTCGGCATGAACCTGGGAGCGACGCTGATTGCGTGGGTGATAGCGATCGGCGGCTTTCAGGCACAGCTGTCGATCACTGCACTGATCGTACTTGCCGTCGCGCTGCCGCTGAGGCTGAGCGCGGCGTTAAGCGAACGAAGCTACGACGCGGCGTTGATCGGCCTGGGGCTGGCGCTGATCGCGATCGACCTGCTCACCGGTTCGCTTGACATCGGCATCGCGGCGGCAGCGGTGACGCCGCGCGTGACAAGCCCGGCCGGCGACTGGGTAATTCCGCTCGGTTGGCTTGCGGGCGTCGCGCTTGCCGCCGCCGGCCGGTCGACCGTGTCGGTAATCGTCGTCGCGATGGCGCTCGGCTTTCGGGGAGCGATACCCGCCGACGTATCGTTCGCGATGGTGATCGGCGCGACGATCGGGATCGCCGGTGTCGGTGCAGTGAGTTCGCGCAGGCTCGGTGCCAACGCGCGCCGCGCCGCGAGCGTCGCGCTGATCGTCGCGGCGATTGCGACGATCACCGGGTCGATCGTCGCGATCCCGATCGGATCGGCGCTCCTTCCGTGG